>JBEGPG010000077.1:0-11657 GCA_041181585.1 Actinomycetota bacterium | reverse complement strand
GCCACTAAACAGGTAAACTTGAAAAGTTGCTCATGGCAACTCCAGGAGAATTCGCCTAGTGGCCTATGGCGCACGCTTGGAAAGCGTGTTGGGTGCAAGCCCTCATGGGTTCGAATCCCATATTCTCCGCGCTCTACGAAAGTAGACGTTCACTAATGAGACAGTGAAAAAGCCCCAGAGCAATCTGGGGCTTTTGTTTTTTGAGAAAGAAGATTGCTTTACCAAGAACAGTGCGGATACGCTTTTGGGATGACGTCGCTGGTTATTTTCTCGGTTAGTGGAGAGAAGCTTGCTCATTTTTACGAGATGGTTCTGAGTTTTTCTCGCACTCAACACCCTGGCGACAGCAATGATTACATTCGCCTACAAAAGGGCAAAGAGGAACTGATCATTCATACAGTCCCAGCTCAAATAGCTGAGAGTATCGTTCTAGAAAATCCGCCGGTTCCAAGAGAAGAATCGGCGATGAAGCCAGTATTTGAAGTGGAATCGCTTTCCATCGCCGTGGAGCAAGTGTCGAATTTCGGCGGAATCGTTACCGACCGCGCTTTCACTCTGGACGGCTTGACATATCGAGACATTGTTGATCCCGAAGGTAATGTCTTGCAACTAAGAAGTGTGGTTTTGTAAAAACTTCCAAAGAGTGCCAAGTCACAGGACTTGAGCCAGTTACGCTTTTTCTATGCGCCCTCGAAATCCAATGCCGGAAGACATTTTGGTGTTGCTGAAAAGTGAGAATGTCTTTGATGACTTCAAGGCTAGACCGGCTTATCAGCAGAATGACTACCTGGGATGGATTTCTCGAGCGGCTAAGCCAGAAACACGACTCAAACGAATCAATCAGATGCTCGCAGAGCTCCGCGAAGGTGGCGTTTACATGAAGATGGGCCACCCCGCATCTTCCAAGAAATAGCCTGGCAATAGGAATCATGGAAACTCTAGCTAAAGCCTTACTCTTCTGCCATGTGATTGCAGGATCCATTGCGCTCGCGTGCGCATTTGTGGCGATTTCGGTCAGGAAAGGTGCAAAGCTCCACAACCTCGTTGGAAGAATCTACTTCTGGTCCATGATGGCCATAGCAATCACCGCAATTCCGGTGGCAATCATTCGCCCAAATATCATGCTGCTTCTTGTTGCTTTGTTTTCTTCTTACATGGCCTATATCGGCTGGAGATTTGGAAACCGCATTCGCTACATGAGCGCGAGGCGACCTGTGGTTCCGGTCCTCATGTTGGCTACTGGAATTTTCATGATCTTTACAGGATTGGTTCAGGTCTTTAGTGGTACACCAATGGGATGGGCTTTAGCCGCATTTGGTGGCATTGGCCTACAGTTTTCGATTACAGATATTCGCGTGCATGGCAAGGAGCTAGCGTTCGCAGACCGAATCACCATGCACCTAACTCACATGCTTGGCGGAACTATTGCCACGGTAACGGCTGTGCTCGTGCAACAGGTGGTTCCTCGAATGGGAGCGGAGAATCCCTGGGCAGTTGCTGTTTGGCTGGCGCCAACTCTAGTAATTACCCCACTCATAGGAATCTGGGCAACCGCCGTTCAAAAGACCAAAAAGGCTAAACTCACATTTACCAAATAGGTAAAGGAAATCGTCATGCACCTGGGTTATGTAGTTCTTTATGTGAAAGATGCAGAAGCTTGTTTGAAGTTCTGGACCGAAAAAGTCGGGATGGTTTCGAAAGGTAGCAAGAGTGCTGGCCCATTTGAGATTCACAAGGTCGGTTTTGAAGGTCAGCGTTTCTCGTTTGAGCTTGTTCCGCTAGATCTTATGAAGAACAACCCCGACGGGCTCGATCTGGCCACTCCATCAATTGCTTTCAATTCCGAAGATCTAGTTGCAACCCGTGAGAGTTTGATTTCCGCCGGAATCGAAGCCATGGAAATTGGTAACCACGGTGGGGTTGAGTCATTTGCTTTCCCAGACAATGAGGGACGTTGGTTCGCGGTCGTAAAAGCTTAGAACAACTTCTTACTTGTTCTTGCGAATGAGTTTCCACCAGAACTCTTTTAGCCCGGCAACAATCTTCTGAAGACCCTGCATTCCCTGCTTGTTTAGTTCTCGAGCCCATTCAATTTCAAGGGCGAGGATTGAGAGACCCAGGAAGATAAACAGCAGCCCAGGCCCTGGGGTGACCATCATGATCAAGCCAAGAATCAGCAAGACAGCGCCGATTATCACCGTGAGCACCCACCGAATTGGGTGCGGTAGTACCGAGAGCCACTTCTTGATTCGTTCCATAGGTTGATTCTAAAGAGTTGGCTCGACATTGACCCCCGAGTAGATTTAGACCATGTTCAAAATGATCTTCGTGAACCTGCCAGTCGCCAATCTCAAGCGATCGGTTGCCTTCTTCACCGAACTCGGATTCACCTTCAACCCACAGTT
Organism: Actinomycetota bacterium; assembly: GCA_041181585.1. GTDB lineage: Bacteria > Actinomycetota > Actinomycetes > Actinomycetales > Microbacteriaceae > Rhodoluna. Next base: position 9,252 of record JBEGPG010000077.1, on the reverse strand, counting down.
CACCGATGAAACATCGACCTGCATGATTGTTTCTGACTCGATTTATGTGATGCTGCTGGAAAAGGCGAAGTTCGCCAGTTTCATCACTAAGACAATTGCTGAGCCAGACACCACCGAGGCAATTCTGTCTTTTTCATGTGATTCGCCAGAACAGGTTCGCGAGCTTTCGGAGAAGGCATTCGCCCTTGGCGGCCAGAGAGTGAACGAACCGGAAGACCACGGCTTCATGTTTAGCTGGGGCTTTGAAGACCTAGACGGACATCTCTGGGATCTGTTCTGGATGAATCCCGAGCACGTTCAATAGTGGAATTCCGGTTCGAAGCCAAGGTTTTCCGCTGGGAGTCAAACCCGGCCTTCTTTATGCTGAGTCTCCCCCTCGAGGCGTCTCACGAAATTCACGAGATTAGCGAGGGGCTAACGAACGGCTTCGGGTCTCTAAAGGTCGAGGCAACTATCGGCTCATTTACTTGGAAAACTTCGATATTTCCGGAATCAAAAACGGGTTGCTTCGATTTACCTCTAAAGGCGGAAGTTCGAAAGCGAAATTCGCTGGTTGAAGGTTCTGTGACCACCGTGGAGGTAAGGGTTTTGGGTTTCTAAATGGCAATCAAGGTTGTTTTTCTCACCTTTTACTTCGAAGCTTGGGATGCCCTGGCGGATGTTTATACCCAGATGGCCGCCGATAGCCGTTTCGATGCCAGGGTGATTTCTATTCCTCGCCGATTCAGCAAGGACGAACCGTTCGGTAAGGAAGATCAGGTCAGTGCTTTTTTTGATTCCCTCGGGGTTCCTCACGAACGATACAACTTTGAAGACTCCTTCATAGGTTTGGAGAAATTGAAAGAATTCGCGCCAGACTACGTGTTTATCAACTACCCGTGGCAACGTAATTACCAGCCGGGCTATCGCGTTGATGAATTAGTTCAGTTCACAAAGGTTTGTTACGTTCCGTACTACTCGTTGGCTTTGGTGAATGAACCGGGCGAGGTTGGAGTTACGCCTTACCTTTACACTCAGCGTTCGAACCAATTGGCGTCGCTTGTGTTCACACAGGATCCGAATACCCTGGACGCCTATTCCAAAACGCAGCGCGGTAACGACTACGTTCACCTCACGGGAACCCCAAAGCTTGATGCCTTGGTGCGCAAGTCAAACGCGGGTGGCTTGTGGCCACTTTCAAACACTGGTAACAAGCGAATGGTGTGGGCTCCACACCACACGTTTTCTAACGCATGGTTAAACTTCGGAATGTTTCCCGAGATCTTCAAAGAGATGTTGACCTTTGCCGAAAGCCATCCAAAGCTGGACATCGTGATGCGACCGCACCCAATCATGTTTGGCACCTTGGTTGAGCGCGATGTGATTCCGCAGTCGGATTTGACCGAATGGACCGAGCGTTGGAATGGGCTTCCGAACACCTTGATCGACCACGACGGTGACATTGCTTCACTTTTCGCAGAGGCGGACCTATTTGTTACCGATGGCATTTCGTTCTTGGGCGAATACCCGATTGCCACCGGAAAGCCGACCATCTTCTTCGACAAGCCCGATCACTGGCCGTGGTCACCTCTTGGTGGCTTGGCTTCTGCCGCCAACATACACGTGCGCGACTTCGACTCTTTCGTAGTGACTTTCAACGCCGTAATGGCAAATGGCTTGCCCGATTACTCCCAGGAAATCGAAACCCTTCGTGATGCCGCCCAACCTTACCCAGGCCAGGCAGCCGAGAAAATCGTCGAGGTTATTTTGAAGGACCACAAAGACCAGACCCCACTCGTGAACATCGACGCGATTACCGAGCTGGCCTGGGAAAACCGCCCGGGCACCGAAGCTCCTTGGGACTAGTTGTTCTGCGGCCAGCCACCAGGAGGGCCAACAATCAGAAGCGCTGCAAAGATAGCGCCCACAACCAGCACGAGCGCTGTAGCTAGAAGCACTGGTCGGTTGATGAACCATCGATAAAGTGCGTCAAACCAGTGGTCGTCTTTGACGTGACCAGAGTGTTCCTTACGCCAATCCCCTTCAAGTTCCCCACGCTTCTCTACGCGCATTTCGAAAGGGACGGTTGCATAAGGCAAAATCGCCAAACTGGTGCCGGCCACAATCTTCCAGAAACCCCATCGTTGGTTTACTCCAACCAGAGCGGAGATCACTCCGTATCCCAGGAAGACCGCTCCATGAATTCCACCGATAGCGGTCACCAAAGGTTGTGACCAACCCCAGAACTGCTTACCAATCAGACCGGTGATGAGCAGCGTCCAGGTAACCGCTTCGGCGAGTGCGAATGAGCGGAACAATGCTTTTGGCGCATATTTGTTTGGCTTCCCCATAGTCATTTCAGTCTTCCACACCTAGTATCGACTTGGGGAGAATGGAGTAACAGTGAGTTACAAGGTTGATTTTGTAAACGTTTCAACCCAAGGGCTGGAGTCTTCTACCTACGCCACCCAGCTGGCAGGTTTGCGAGCAAATGAGGCTCGCTACTTCCACAATAAGTACAAGGCAGAATTCGTAGTTAAGCCGGCTGCGGAAGCCCGCGAACTCGTGGACAACGTACACAAGATTCTGCTCGAACGCGACATCGTCATTGCTTCAAAGCCCCTTGAAGCCACCGAATTGAACGTTGACGGAATCCGCTGGACCTACGTGTTCTACGAAAGCGGCCTGTCGATCAACGTGCTTTACACCTTGGAAGATGCCAAGAAACGAGCCGTTGGTTTCAAACTTTGCATGGACATGCCGGTTCCCGAAGAGTTGGCAAGCAAGTTCAAGTTCGCCCGTCAGAAAAGTAAACTCGCCGGAGAAATCCGTGGCACCTTCTTTGTAATTAAGGGCCAGTACTAGTTCACTCGTAGCACGAGCATGTACTGCCCGCCACCAGGGTTTAGTTCCGTGGAGAACTTGGTATTAGGTGCCAGGCGGGATAGTCGGTCTAGCAGCCAGTCGCTAGCCGCCTGAGCGTCATTGAGATCTGGACAACGTGCCACTACCTCTCGCCCACCCTTACGATCAAGGCGTTCCACCACCTCGATAAGTGGGGTTGGGTCAACCACGAAGATATCCTTCGACCATGGTGCAACCGGCTTGTTCTTGCCTTTCATGGTGTTGCACTGGCGGTGCGCCAGGCGCTCAACATAAGGCTTGCCCTTCTTCACGCGGGTAGCGTCGTAGCTGTCAACGCTTGGTCCTAGGTCGGAGTTCACGTTGGCATCCGGGTCCACCGGCTGGTCGCAGAGCCAGCAAATCCAGTTGTCTTGGTCGCCTACCTGATTCAAATCACTCATGTAAAGAGGTTACTGGTTAGCCTTGTAGTACTTTGCTTGCTTCAGTGATTTCCCTGCTCGCCGCCACGGCCTATGGCGTTGGCGACTTCTTTGGGGCAATCGCAACCAGGCGTTCGCATCCCATTCTGGCTTCGTTCATAGGCCAGATCTTTTATGTCTTGGTGGCTCTAATAGGTCTAGTTTTTTTCGCTGGCAACTGGTCCGAAGGCGCAGGTTTTTGGGGTCTGGTTACCGGCACTTGCGAGGCCGTCGGTTTTCTGGTTTTTTACTACGCGTTGAATGTTGGAAGCGTTTCGCTGGTCGCCCCGCTAGTCTCGGTTATCTATGCAACAATTCCGGTGCTATGGGGGCTCGCTAGCGGCGAGGTGCTGGCGTTGCCGCAGTTGTTTGGTTTAGGTCTCGGACTCCTCGCGGTTTGGGCTCTTACCAAAGAGCCTGCAAGCGATGAACAAACATCGAGACGTCCAATTGCATACGTACTGGTTCTTTGCCTTGTCGGCGGCGCAATGTGGGGCTTCTCCACGGTTGCACTCTCTTATGTACCTGAGAATTCGGGTATGGTACCGATTCTGGTTGCTGGGCTTACCGCTTTTGCAATGCTCGCGGTGGCGATGCTGGCTAGGCGTCGAACGGTTTGGCCTCAGTTCACGCGGGCTGCGATTACTCCGTCAATTTGGTCTGGCGCACTTTTTGGCATCGCCAACCTATTTATCATCAGCGCACTTCGAGTCGGGTCACTCACACTGGTTGGCTTGCTCACGGCTCTTTACCCGCTGGCCACAGTGATCCTTTCGCGCATCGTTTTCAAAGAACAGATCACTAGGCTTCGCTGGTTCGGCATCGCTCTCGCTATTCTGGCCGCTGCACTCATGAGCTTGGAGAACTAGTTGCAAGGGCGCAAATGGTTGATCCTTGCTTTTAGTGCAGCTATTGCCCTTAATTCGGTCACGCCGGCTTTTGCCTACGTGCCCCAAGACGACAGTTATTCGGCCACCGACCCGCGAACCTGGACGAACCGAGAGCTCGCGGCACAGACCATCTTTACCTGCTCTAGTTCTGGAAGTCTTTACGCGCAGAAGCGAAACGTCGAAGCGGGCTTGGGTGGATTGGCTCTGGTTGGCATCGGTACTACCTCGCGTATCGGTTCCCAGCTGAAGGCAATTCGCAAAAACAGTCCAAATGGTGTCGGTTTGGTAATTGCCAGTGACGAAGAAGGTGGTTGGGTGCAGCGTCTTCGCCGTGCCATCTACACCCTGCCATCGGCCACCACGATGGGCACTTGGAGTAACGCGAAAATCACTAGGACTGCTTTCGCCTACGGCAAACGCATGAAGGCGCTCGGAGTCGACATCGCCTTCTCTCCGGTTGCCGATCTGAACGTGCCCGGATTCTTCATTGATCAAAATCGTCGAGGCTTTTCCAACTCACCGAAGCTTGCCGGCGAAAAGGCAACTGCATGGGCTACCGGTCTTATGCAGGCAGGCGTGGTTCCAACCGTGAAGCACTGGCCCGGACACGGCAATGCCGGCGATACCCATGCTGCTCCGAGTACTCTTAACCACTTCGACGTTTTGAAATCACGAGATCTCTTGCCTTTCACCTACGCATTCGAGCACGGCGTAAGGATGGCGATGGTTGGTCATCTGCTGGTGCCTGGGCTCACCGAGCTCCGCACCCCGACCAGCCGCTCCCCTAAGGCACTCGCCCGGCTTCGCCAAGAGCTTGGACCAAACGGAATCATCATCACCGACTCACTTTCCATGGGCGGTGCCACCAAATGGCTGAAGCGGAATATTCCGGAAGCAGCCATTCGCTCGCTTCGAGCTGGAGCGGACATCGCGCTGGTTTGCACCGGACCCAGAAACCTAATTTCGAAGGTCACCGAGGCGCTGGACGACGGGAAACTAGACCGAGACGCCATGATTGTGAAGGTGAACCGAATTCTGATACTTAAGCGAGCCCTTGGGCTGGTTGCGAAGACACCCATGCATTCAATGTCGGTGCAATGGATAGGCTAAACCCATGAGTGATAACAACAACCCATATGCATCCAAGTGGTCGCTGACCCCAGAGAACGAGAAACTCGTGGCCATTCTTATCCACGTTGCCGGAATTCCTTTTGAGTTCTTCGGCCCGCTTATCGGCTACCTGGTGTTCAACGGAAAGGGTCCGTTCGTAACCCACCACGTGAAGGAATCGTTCAACTTTGGCCTGACAATGCTGCTTTCGGTGGTCGTGCTTGCCATCTCGATTGTTGGCTGGCTTGTGCTTTGGGCGGTACCAGCAGTTTGGACTGTATTCCGAATCATTGCCGCGGTCAAGGCTAGCCAGGGTGAGTGGTATCGCTACCCTCTAACCATCCGCTTCATCAAGTAATCGTTGGGGCGCCGGTTGTTTGGCGCCAAATGACTTTTCGCATAGACTCAAATCAAGATCGAAGGATTTGATTAAATGCAAAGGCGCATTGAACACGATCTGCTTGGTGAACTAGAAGTTCCCGCAGACGCATACTGGGGTGTTCACACACTCCGAGCTATCAACAATTTCCCAATTTCCCTGGTGCCCATCGGCCACTACCACTCCCAAGTGGTAGCCCTTGGTCAGGTGAAGCAAGCTGCGGCTAGAGCCAACCACGACCTTGGCATTCTGAATTACGAGATCTTCAGGGCCATCGATGCCGCCTGCAACGACGTGATTGCAGGAACGCTAAACGATCAGTTCGTGGTCGACGCCATTCAAGGTGGAGCTGGAACCTCAACCAACATGAACGCGAACGAAGTAATCGCCAACCGCGCTCTCGAAAAAATGGGTTACGAAAAGGGCGACTACGACCACCTGCACCCACTGAACCACGTGAACGCATCTCAGTCGACCAACGACGTCTACCCAACTGCCATCAAGGTGGCTTTGGTAATCGACTTCAAGGGTCTAATGGACGACCTGCTCTATCTATGCGAGAGCTTTGAGGCCAAGGCACACGAGTTCCGCAACGTGATCAAGATGGGTCGCACCCAGCTTCAAGACGCAGTGCCAATGACCCTCGGCCAGGAATTCAGTACCTATGCGGTGATGATTCGTGAAGACATCGATCGCATCAAGAGCATCCTTCCGTTGATCAGCGAGATCAACCTCGGTGGTACCGCGATTGGAACCGGTCTGAACGCTCCGGATGGCTATACCGAATTGGTTGCGGAGCACCTTTCCCAGATTGCTGGTCACCAATTCGTTCCTGCCGCAAACCTCATCGAGGCAACCCAGGACACCGGTGTGTTCATCACTGCTTCAGGGCTTCTCAAGCGAATCGCCGCCAAGCAGTCGAAGATTGCCAACGACCTTCGCCTACTCAGTTCCGGGCCACGTGCCGGTTTCGGCGAGATCAACCTACCTGCTCGTCAGGCTGGCTCTTCGATCATGCCTGGCAAGGTGAACCCGGTAATCCCAGAGGTTATCAACCAGATCGCATTCACAGTGATCGGTAACGATCTCACCGTAACCATGGCATCGGAAGCTGGCCAGTTGCAACTGAATGCCTTCGAACCAATCATGTCCCGTTCGCTGATGATGTCGATCGCCTACCTACGCCGAGGCTGCCGAGTCTTTGCAGATCTCTGCATCGACGGCATCACCGCCAACCAGGAATACCTGAAATCCACCGTTGAGAATTCGATCGGCTTGGTCACCGCGCTTAGTCCGAAGATTGGCTACGAAAAAGCAACCGCCATCGCCAAGCACGCTTCTGAAAACAACCAGACCGTTCGCCAGGCAGCGATGGACCTTGGTTACCTGAGCGCCAAGGAATTCGACGCGATCCTTGGAAACGTGGCCGAACTAACCGGAAACTAAAAAGGGCTCGTATTTCTACGAGCCCTTTTCTTTAGGTTTACCTATGCGCGAAGTGCCTCGGCAAGTTCGCGGAATTCCTCCACGAGTTTGTCCATGTCTTCGTCGGTGTGGGCAAGCGATACCAGCCACTGCTCATCCAGACCCGGAGGGGTCAGGATTCCGCGGTTGACGCCCCAGAGCCAGCTGAGCTCGGCAATCTGGAAGTCGGTTGCCTTGTAGTCGCGGTAGTTGCGAACTGGCTCAGGCGACCAGATTACGGCACCCTTGATACCGAAACCGATGGTGTGGGCTGGCAGCTGATACTGCTCAATAATTGCGTCCATAGCCTTGAGGGCACGAAGGTTGCGCTGTTCTGCGGCATCCATTGCCTCGTCGGTACAGATTTCGTCTACAGCCATAACTGCAGCCATCACTAGCGGGTTACCGTTGTAGGTTCCGTAGTGAGCCATGCGGCCATCGACCACTGCGTCCATGTATTTCTGCTTACCGCCGAAGGCAGCCACTGGCAGACCTCCACCGATACTCTTGGCCATGGTGATTAGATCTGGCTTCACACCGAGTTTCTTGGCGGCACCACCGGCACCTGCGGTAAGACCGGTCTTCACTTCGTCGAAGATCAGACAGATGTCGAACTTGTCGCAAAGCGCACGAACACCCTCGAGGTAGCCCTCGTCTGGCAATACGATCGAGAGGTTTTCAACCACAGGCTCGAGCACGAATGCTGCGATGTTCTTGTGGTGCTTCTCAAAGGTAGCTTCCAGGTAAGGAAGGTTGTTGTAAGGAACGACATAGACGTCGCCAGCAACAACCTCATCTGGAACGTGAGGAGTTGGCGCTTCGGCGTCTCCAATTGCGGAAAGCGGTGGCTTCACCGAAACCTGTAGCGGGTCGTAGCCACCGTGGTAGCCACCCTCAAGCTTGACCAAGCCCTTGCGCCCGGTAACTGCGCGAGCAGTTCGAACCGCGTACATCAGCGACTCGGTGCCCGAGTTGGTGAAACGCAGCATGTCTAGGCCAAAGCGCTTCTTGAATGCCTCGGCAGCAACGGTTGCGGTCGGTGACGGGGTCACGAACAGCGTTCCGGTGTTGTCTAGTGCGTGCTTTACCTTCTCAACCACGGTTGGGTTAAGGTGGCCCACCAACATTGCGCCGAAGCCCATCGATAGGTCGAGTAGTTCTCGGCCGTCAATATCGGTGACGTAGGCGCCCTTGGCGGATACAACGGAAATTGGGTGTGGATCCCAGTGCTGGAAGCTCGAGGTTACGCCTAGCGGCAAAACTTTTGCGGCTTCTTTGTTGTGCTCTCCGGACTTGGGGGTTGCTTTCGCAAATCTCTCCCACTCCAGGGCTAGGAGTTCTGCAACTCGCTCTGGGTTGAGGGGCTGGCTCGTCTCTGGGACATTACGCCAACCGGCTGGATTGTGTTTAGTTATGTTCTTCGTTGGACAAATTTGAATCACTCCATTCAAGTGCAATTCTCTCACGCCGTTTCAAAAACCTCTACTTAGCTAGGGGGTAAAGAAAAAGGCCCAAATCTTTCGATCTGAGCCTTTTTCGTGGTTTGTTAGCCTACGTTGAGGTTCCAAAGCACGCGGGTCGGGGTGATTACCTGACCGTTAGGGTACTTCTTTAGGTAGGTGGTTGGCCAACGACGGTCACGCACGACTGTGGCCACAGCCTTGACCGAGTTGCCAGCCGAGTAGTAGGACCAGGCGTCCTTGTTCATGGTACAAGCCACCGTGCTGGTGAACTTCTTCATGTCAAAGTAGCCAGGTTTGCTACCGGTCTTGTACTTAGGCATTGCCTTGTACTTCTTAGTTATCTTGGCAATATCTGCTGCCGATTCAGTCTTGGCGAAGTCACCAAACTTGATTACCGGACAGGTTTGGGTCTGCTCAACACCAGCCTTGAAGTACTTCACGGTGATGTTTGCGGTAATCGGACCAACGTGCACACCACGAGAAATAGGAGTCACGGTGATCAAGCGCTTCTTCGGGTCAACCTTCACGGTGAAGCCAACGGCACCCTTCATGAGAGTTCCACCGGTTCGAGGAAGCCCAAGAGATACTGGTTTGTCTTGCTGAACGTAGTCGGCAGGAAGCTGAACCTCAACGTGACGCGCAGT
>JBEGPG010000076.1:0-19399 GCA_041181585.1 Actinomycetota bacterium | reverse complement strand
GCGTTCAATCCGGTCTGAGCATGAAGCTTCGAAATGTCGATTGCGTCTGAACCATCGACGGCCGAAATGATCGGAAACTCAGCCGAGCCTCCCGGGTAATTGAGCGTGACCTTGTTGTCGGACAACTTATCTCCTGTGTGTTTTCTACTTCGCTTAGTTTATGGCTTCGCGAAGTCGTTTCGCGCCCTCGGTTATTGCCGAATCGGTGGCGGTGATTGAGAACCGAACGTATTGACTCGGACCCAAGGTGTAAAACTCTCCTGGCACAACAACGATACCCAAATCGGCCATGCGATCTACCGTCTTCCAGCAGTCTTCACCTAGCGTTGCCCAGAGGTATAAACCGGCCGAAGATTCGGCAACCTCAAAGCCGTAGGCGAGCACTGCGTCCAGTAGTTCGCTTCGGCGAGCGCGATAGATGTCCTTCTGAACCCGCACGTGCGAATCGTCGTTTAGAGCGGCGACCATGGCCTTCTGAGCAAGTGCGGGAGTATTTAGTCCGGAGTGCATGCGCAGGTTCACCAAGCCCTTCACAAGGTCTTTCGAGCCGGCCGCGAAGGCGGCGCGATAGCCCGCCATGTTGCTCTGCTTGGAAAGAGAATAAACCGCAAGGACGTCGTCGGTGGAATCACCACAGATGGCTGGGTCCAGAATGCAAGGCGTCGTCTTGCCTTCCCACTCTCCCCAACCTAGTTCGGCATAACATTCGTCGGATGCAACGAGTGCGCCAATTTCGCGACCGCGATCTACGGCAGCCTTCATCTCCGCTACCGAAAGCACACGTCCGTCTGGGTTGCCAGGCGAGTTTAGCCAGACCAGCTTGGTGTTGCTCGGCCACTTAGCCGGGTCGTCCTCAGAGATGATCTCGGCACCGACGAGCGCGGCGCCAACCACGTAGGCGGTGTAGGCCACGGTCGGCTGAATGATTACATCACCCTTACCGATTCCCAGGAACAATGGCAAAAACGAAATCAGTTCCTTCGAGCCAATTGTTGGCATGACCATATCCGGAGTGACACCCGAAACACCTCGGCGACGCTCAAACCAAGCGGCAACGGTCTCTCGAAACTCCTGGGAGCCAGCGGTCGATGGATAGCCAGGAGCATTTGAGACCTGAGCGATGGCCTTTTGAACAACTTCTGGAGTTGGATCGACTGGCGAGCCGACCGAAAGATCAACGGCACCACCCGAGTGCAGGGCAGCCTTAGCCGAGTATGGCTTTAACTTCTCCCATGGATACTCGGGTAGGCCAGAAAACACGAGTTAGTCGGCCTGCGGAGGTAGTGCCGAGACCAGAGCGTGGTCGCCATCGACCTTGCCCAGCTTGGCTGCGCCACCAGGCGAACCCAGGTCGTTGAAGAACTCAACATTGGCCTTGTAATAATCGGACCACTGCGAAGGTAGGTCGTCCTCGTAGTAGATAGCTTCTACTGGGCAAACCGGCTCGCAAGCACCACAGTCGACACATTCGTCCGGGTGGATGTAAAGCATGCGGTCACCCTCGTAGATGCAATCCACTGGGCACTCTTCGATGCAGGCCTTGTCCTTGACATCAACACATGGAAGCGCGATTACGTAAGTCACTTTTTACTCCTAAAAGACTTCCCTAATTTTAACGGTGACCCGAGGCGCTTTTGCGCCAAACACCGGGACGAATTCTCGGGAACAAGATGATTAGGAAGCAGCCCAATACCGAGCCATAGGCCCACCAGGTACCAACATCGTTGTTCAGGATTGCAACCGAGCCACCACCCTGACGAATCGAGAGCCAGAACAAGGTTCCCCAGAGGCTCAGGGTCATGAGGTAGAGCGCACCGCGCGAGTTGCGCAGAAGTCTCAACGCAATCGCCAATGAGTAGGTCATTACCAAGGCAATGATCAAACCAAATGGGGTGTGCTGTTCGTTCGAAGCGCGAATCGCATGAATCATGGTGCCAACGATTGCCAGTAGCACACCTAGCGGTAATGACCAGATGGCAATCAGTGCCGGCTTCAACCAGCGCATCGGACGAATCGAGGCGCGACGAAGACCCTCTTGCTGTTCATAACTAATTTCCTTACCGGGAGTGATGGAATAGGTTTCGGTATTTACCGCCACCTGGCTCGCGTGAGCGGAAAGAGCTTCCTTCTTGGTTCCTGCAGTCTTGGCGTTTCCGATTAGCACGTCGGCGCGTTCGCCCGGTTCGGCAATCACCCAAAACTCTGGAGCCTTTCGGCGGTTCTCTTTGGCGATTCGACGAAGCGCCATGGCGGCTCCCTCGTGTGCCATCTTGTGATCCGGGTGGCCAAAGCTGCCGCCCTTGCGGTTGTAGGTCACAACAGCGTCCGGTTTGAAATCCTTGATGACTTGATAGATGTCGTCAGCAATGACTGCAACATTCACGGCAGATAGCGAGAGCTCATCGAGGTTCTTGGTCTTGATTGGCTTACCGAAGGCACTGATTCGGAAACCAGAGTCCAGATATGCTCGGGTGCCAGCAAACTTGTGCTGCGTCACTCCGAGGGCTTTTAGTGCATTTCGCAGCTCCCCTGCGCGGAAGGCTCCCATGGCTGGGAGGTTGCCTTCGATCGATTTGAGTTCTTCCAACTTCATGCGGCCGCGCTCGCCACGAGTAAGGGTAAGCACCATGACCTCGGCCTTGTTCTGCACCGCGTTAGCCAAGATGTGGCCAGTGAACAGGCTCTCATCGTCTGGGTGAGCGTGCACCACTAGTAGACGCTTCGGGTTGAAGGTAACTTTTGCCATAGTTACAACCTTACTCAGAGCCTCGCAACATGGTTATTAAGTTCGGAACTGCTCATAAAAACACGCTGATATTTTTTGGTATTTGCCTTATCTTCGGCTATAACTGCCTATTAACAACCGTTTAGGCAGGGGGAGCCGAAATGTTGGAATCGCCATTCTGTGGGCACAGCTTTACTGAGTTCGAGCTGAATCAAGCAGAGACCATCAAGTGTGCGTGCGGTAAGAGCTATCGCAGTCGCGAACTACTCGAGTACAACCGCCTGAGCGAGCTAGCCAAAAAGACCAACGCCGATATCGGCACATTGGTAAAGAGCATGGCCGCCTTTAACACAAGTTTCGTGGGATCACCAGAAGTTGCTGCTCCGGCAGCTCCGACCTATGTGGCACCACCAAAGCCGGTCAAGCCGCCAAAGCCAAAGCGCGAACGACCAAAGTTGTCGGTTACCCAATGGCTAATCGTTACCGCGGGCTTCATGGTGCTAGTGGCCGCCTCCGTCTTTGTTTCTCAGAACCTGCGCACCTGGAATGTTTGGGGTTGGTCAACGCTCGAACTTAGCCTGGGTCTAATCACAGGCTTTGGGGCATTCCGACTTAAGAAGTTCTCGGTCCTGCTCAGTAACTTCCTTGCCGTTTTCTCGAGTTCCATGTTGCTAACACTGATCATGTCGATCAGCACTCAATTTGGGCTCGGCTTCCAAGACTGGGACAAGGAGCCCGCCTGGTTCTGGTGCATCAACCTAGCAATTGTTGCTACGGTCTCGCTATTCCTCGCCCGAAAGTCAAAGAACTTTGGATGGCGAGCTGTGGCACCGCTGTCAATCTCAGCGGCCGCCATCGTCCTGGTTTTCGGCGCTGGAAACTTCGCCGATAACTGGCGCACCACCGTTCTCAGCATCGCGCTCTTCGTGACCTTGATTTTTGTACGTCTCGCCAGGGATGCTGCAGAGGAAGTCCCGAAGAAGGGCAAAGACAGTGCATACCTAATTGATCTTCACAAGCGCGAAGACCAAGCCATCAAACGCTTTGGTGTAGCGATTGCGGTTTTCCTATCGGGTTACGCAGCGATTACGGTTCTGCAGTCGTTGGTTTTCTGGGACAATCGCCCGCTGGATGGTCTCGCAACCGTGACCTTGGCAGTTGTTTGGCTCGCTGGCGCGCGCCTCAAGAGCACCTGGGTAACGTCGATCACCGACAACGAAGCACTAATTCTCAACCTGCGCAACGCCGCATCGACGGTTGGTCTTGCGGCATTGGGTCTCGGTTCCGTGGCGCTTGCCAAGCCAATTGGAGCAGATGCAGCACTCGGAGTTGCTCTTGCCATGGTGGCACTGGCCATCGTGCTCGAACATTACGTAAAGGTACTGCTACTTCCAAAGACCGCGGTTACCATCGCGATCTGGTTGAACCTTTCCTATGCAACTATTTGGAGCCTCTCGCTTGCTCAAACTGCCGCTCAAAACGAACTGCGAACCGGTTGGTTCTTCGCAATCGGTGCGTTTGTTCTGCTCGGCCGCGAATGGTTTGAAATTCGAATGGTTCGTGCCGTCGCCGCTCTAACCCTTGGCGTGGTTGGACCATTGCTTATTCTCTGGAGTTTCAGAACAACTGGAGAAGTTACCTCCGTCAATTTCGCTATTGGGCTCGGGCTCGCACTAATTCTGGTGAACCTCTACCCAGTTGCTATTAGTTACATTGCTGGGAAACAGAAGATCGACTCCCCTGCCTGGTTGGAATACGCACCACTTGTGGCTTCGCCACTGGTGATTCTCATGAGCGCCACCTCGGACGACCAAACGGCGCCATGGGCAACCCTGACCTTATCGGTTGGCTACTTCATCACGGTGTTGGCCGGATCCCACCTAATCGAAAGTCGCTCCGAGAAAACCTCCCGCGCGCTGGTTCGTCAGGGTTATTTTGCACTGGCGCTTCAGGCGGTGGTGCTTGCTCCAACTCTCGGCGTTTACAACGTTGAACTATTGCGCGAGTTGATCCTGGTTACTGCCTTCACTTCCCTGCTGGCGTTGGGCTTCGGCTTCCTAAAGCGCATGCTGAGCTTCGGATACGTCGGGTATCTACTGGTTTCGGCAAATCTGGTATTCGCCAATGACCTTTGGAGTTCTGATCCGAACCTAACTCTGATCACAATTCTTGCAATCCTGATTGGCGGCCTCGCCAACCTTGGACTGCTATGGCTCACTAACGCAAAGACGCCGGAGAGCGCTGTGGCTTCGGTTATCACCAAGGTCGTCACGGCGTTATCGCTTGGAATCATGTCTACTGCGGGTGGATACGAACTACTCCACAAGACAGATTCACGATGGACACTGCTACTGACCATGATGGCAATTGCTGTCGTCGTGGAATTCAAGTCAAAGTCTTCGATCGGCTACGTCTACGCCGGCATGGCCTACTTTGTGGCTCTCGGAGAATTCACCATCCTTGCGAACGCTGGAGATCTCAGCACAACTCAGCACGATCTTCAGTTGGTCGCCAGTGGACTTGTGTTACTTCTCCTGCTGGTACGAAGCGTCCGAAGAACTCAGAACAATGCCCTCGTGGTTGTCAGCCAGGTAATGGCTGGAGTTGTTGGTTACAACCTAGCGATGCTCTTGATTGACATAACCAAGACCACCTGGTCGGGACCAGAGGTTTACTCGCTTTCGATTTCCGCGATGCTGGTTGTTACCTCAATGGCTACCAAGCCAGCAATCGAGAAATACAAAAACTACCTGCTGGTAGACCTGCCAGTTGCAGTCGCAACCCTTCCGAGCATTGTTTATGGAATCGGGGCAGATTTCTGGAGTAATGAAAACCAACTGCGATTCCTACTAGCAGCAACGGTTATCTGGGGCCACAACCTATGGCGCCACCGCATTGCTAAGTCGAACATCTGGCTTGGCTTCAGCTACGCGACCGGAGTAGTTGCTGGCGTGGCTATCGCCAGTAACCTGCTCTACTGGACCAAGGTTCAGTGGACTGGGCCTGAGTTCTATGCCCTCTCCATCGCAGCCACAACTCTCGTGGTTGGACTGCAGGTGGCAAAGGAAGCGAAGGGCAAGCGCTTCCTCACGATAGACCTACCTGTCTTAATTGGAGCTGCACCAAGCCTTCTTTACGCGGTGGCTCGCTTCAACAATGACGAAGAGAACCTCATCAGATTCCTGATCGCTGCCCTAATCATCTGGTCTCACAGCCTCTTGCGCCTGCGTGGTTCGAAGCAATTTGCCTGGTTGGCCTCGAGTTACATCTCAGGCATTTTTACTTCAGTTGCCGTGGCAGCAAACCTAATTCACTGGTTGAAGATCGATTGGCAAGGACCAGAGTTCTACACCTTTACCCTTGCTATAACGGCGCTGGTAGTAGCGTCGCAAAGCGACGTTATGCAAAAGGGAAGACAGTATCTGCTGGTTGACCTGCCTGTGTTCATCGCAGCACTGCCGAGCCTTGTCTACGGTCTTGCACAATTTGGAAACGAAGTTGAGAATTCGACCCGATTCCTGTTGGCAGCGGTAGTGATTTGGTCTCACAACATTTGGCGCACCAACAAGCACAAGAACCAGGGTTGGCTAATTGCCACAGTTGCCTCTGGCTTGTTCTTTGCTTGGGCTGCAGTTCGAGAATTGCTGGTCCTGACCAAGCTCGACTTCGCAGGACCTGAGATCTATTCGGTATTTGTAACCGGATCTCTGCTCGTGGCTATCCGACTCGCCAAGCAACAGAATCTTTTCAAGAGTTCGATCGTGCCGGTTGGTTTGCCACTGGCAACTATCCTTACCCCGTCGGTGTACTTCACCTGGTTCACGGTAACCGAGCCATTCGAATCGCTTACCGGCATCGAAGTTGCCAGAACGATTGCCACTCTGGCGCTAGCCATAGCCGCTCTGATTTACGGTTTGCGAGCCGGAAACAAGGGAGCCTACCTAGTTGGAACGTTCGAACTGTGGTTGGTTGGAGTGCCTGCTTTATGGTTCAAGAGCTCATTGGTGGCAGACGATTCGGTTACCGGCGAATTCCGCGGTTTGATTCTTGCCGGTTTGATCTTCTGGGCCATTGCACTGCTTAGAAGCTACGACGTGATCAAGGCCAAGAGTCTTGTTTATCTCGGCATCCCAGTGACGATTGCGCTAACTCCAGCATTGGTAGACACTCTTGGCGCCCTTGGCGGTGCCGAGTTGCGAACCGTGGACTGGTGGCGTTTCTCGATTGTGCTCACCGCGTCGTTGGCCCTACTCATTCTGGGTTCGCTTCGTGAACTTGGAGGAACGTTCTTCCCCGGTCTGCTTGGCGTGATCATTACGGTGCTGCCATACGGCTTCCACCCGATCTCAAACAAGCAGTGGTTCCTCTGGATCATCCTGCTTGGCGTGGCCGCGCTACTGGTCTGGCTTGCTGTTCGACTTGAGAACATGCGCAAGAACGGGCGCGAACCATCGGCTTGGTTGAAAGAGTTGAAATAGTTCTTGATTAACTTAGGTTTACCTAACTAGTGTTGTTTTAGTTAGGTTTACCTAAGTTAGTTTCCAAGGATTCAAATGTTTGCAAATTTCATGATCGGCCTGCGCGAGGGGCTCGAAGCGGCTCTAATCATTGGAATCCTGATCGCATACCTCAAAAAGACTGATCGCATGAAGCACGTGCCGAAGATCGTCTACGGGGTTTCGGCGGCAATCTTCACGGCGGTGCTTGCAGGTCTTGGTCTTTCGGCCATCGACGAGGGCGCATCTGAGCAGGCCGAAATCACCATCACCGGAATCACTTCCCTACTAGCAGTTGGCTTTGTTACCTGGATGGTCTTCTGGATGGCTAAGACCGCCCGCCACCTAAATCGAGAACTGCACTCAAAGGTCGATGAAGCTCTAAAGACCAGCGGTTTTGCACTATTCGTGATTTCCTACCTAACTGTGGTTCGTGAAGGCATCGAAACTTCGATTTTCCTTTGGACTGCCGCCAAAACCACTGGCGAAGGGCAAACCGCTTGGCTTGGTGCGTTTGCTGGTCTGGCAGCTTCCGCCCTGCTCGGTTACTGGATCTACAAAGGAATGCTCAAGATCAACCTTGGTCGATTCTTCAAATACACCGGCAGTTACCTTCTAATCCTTACCGCTGGAATCTTCGCCTACGCGCTTGGCGAATTCACCGAGTTGCACTGGCTACCGGAAACCTCACTCGCCTACGACTTCAGCCAGCTGACGCCTGAGGGTGAACCATTAGAGGTCTTCTTGAAAGGCACCATTGGCTACAACTACGCCCCTACCCTGCTTCAGGGCTTTGCCTGGCTGGCGTTTGTTACCATCGGCCTTACCGCCTACCTTCGCCAATATCGCCTCCCTTGGGCCGGCAAAAAGCCTTAAACTAAGCCCATGAGACGTGGGCGTTTGATTTCGGCAATTATGGCCGCGAGCCTGCTTTTCCTTGGTCTACAACCAACCGCGGCGCAAGCTGCAGTAGGCCAGGCGGATCTTTTTAGTACTACTGCGGTTACTCAGATTGAACTCACTATCCCGCAGGCGAGCGAGTCAAGCCTAAATAACCGCAATACCGCCAAGAACTATGTCGCGGCCCAATTTAAAGTGACCCTGGCAGGTCAAACCATCGGACCCATAGATGTTGGAATCAGGCTCAAGGGTTCAACGTCACTTGAGCTTCTAAACCAGCGCCCCTCTTTCAAAGTGGCTTTCAACTGGAAACTCTTAAAGGGCAATCGTTTGCTCGGATTGAAAAACCTAACCTTGAACGCCATGACACAGGACACCTCGAAGCTCCACGAGTTTGGCGCCTACAAGATGTTTAATGCCATGGGCGTGCCAGCACCTCGCACCGGTTGGAACATGCTGAAAATCAACGGTACTAACCGCGGCCTCTACCTAACACTCGAAACCGTGGACGACATCTTTGCCAACAACCGCTATCGTGACATCACCGGTCACATCTACGAGGCGATTGCCCTCAACGACCTAAAACCGGGCAACTCCGATGGCGCCAAAGACACTGGTCACTACCTGGTCAAAGAAGGTTGGACGGCTAACCCAAACAAGAACGACCTCGCCAAGCTGATCACCGCGGCCAACACCAGTAGTCTCAGCAGCTGGTGGTCAAAAATGGCAGCGGTTTCGGATCGAACCCAGCTGGTGAAGATGTGGGCGGTCGAGAATTTCACCGGTCACTGGGATAGCTACTCAGGCCCGCTTCAAAACAACCATTTCTTACGTTCCAATAACCAGGGAAAGTTCACCATGATCCCTTGGGGAACCGACCAAACCTTTGGTGAAAACAAGCAGACATCAGTTCTACTCGACGACTACTTCTTCCCACTAGACAAACCACAATCCGGCTTCCCATGGGTTCAACAAGCCTTCCACAAGGCCACGATGGACCGTGGGCTACTTTTCCGAAAATGTCTCGCCTACAAGCCTTGTAAGACGCTTTACCTAACTCAGCTAAAGGCGGTCTCGGCAAAGGCGACTTCGATTAGGCTCACCAGCAGCATGCGAGCAGCCGGCACCATGCTTAGTAACTACACGGACGAAGGTGCAAAGGCCGAGCAAAACCGTGTTGTCGCCTGGATTGGCAAGCAACAGGCCAGAGTGAAGGCCGTGCTAAAGGCGAACGGTATTCGCTGACTAGCCCTTGGTTGCACCCGCGGTTAGACCCGAGGTGATGTACTTCTGTAGGAACAGGAAGATGACCACGGTTGGTAGCGCCGAAAGGATCGCACCAGCGGTAAACATCGACCAGTCCTTCGAGTATGGGTCGTTGATGAACTGCTGCAAACCGGTGGCCAGAGTTAGCTTTTCAGGGTCACTCAACAGAATCGATGCAAGCACGTAGTCGCTGGTCACACCTATGTAGCTGAGCAGCATCTGCACAGCAAGCACCGGAGCCACAAGACGCAGGGTAATCGTGAAGAAGATGCGAGCGTGGCTCGCGCCATCGATCATGGCAGCTTCATCAATTTCACGTGGCACGGTGTTGAAGAATCCATACATTAGGTAGGTTCCGCCACCGAGGGCTCCACCCATGTAAACCATGACGAGACCCAGCTGGCTGTTTAGACCCAACTCTGGGAACACCTGACCGATGTCGCTCATCAGACCGAAGATTGCAACCAAACCAAGAATGGACGGGAACATCTGCATCAGGATTAGCGAAAGCAAACCACCGCGACGACCCTTGAATCGAAGACGTGAGAAGGCGAATGCCGCCAGCGCACTTAGGAATACCGAACCAATCGAGGTGAGAATACCGATGATCACGGTGTTCGCATACCAGCGAAGGAATGGTCTCGATTCGTCGGTGATTAGGTTCTCGTAGTTTAGGAACGAGACGTCCTGGAATAGACCGGACGTGTTGTTGATGTCGTTGTTTGGGTACAGCGAAGTGGAAAGAATGTACAGAATCGGGAAGATTGCGTACACACAAACAGCAAGACCTAGAACGTGGCGCCAACCGGTAGAGAAGAACCACTGCAACGGGTTGCGACGACGCTGCTTAAAACGATATTCAGGCGCTTTTTCGGCGCTAACAGTACTCATTAGTTGATGTCCTCCAGGGTGCGGGTGCGGCGGAAGCTGATCAGTGAGAGGGTTCCAACCACTAGGAAGATAAGGATCGAGAAGGCGCTAGCCAAACCGTAGTTCTGACCGGTGCCGGAGAACGCGATCTTGTAGACGAAGGTGATCAGGATGTCGGTACCACCCACGTCGTAGTCGGTAACACCGGAATCGTTCGGACCACCCTTGGTTAGCAGGTAGATGATTGTGAAGTTGTTGAAGTTGAACGCAAACGAGGAGATCAACAATGGCGCGATGGAGACCAGCAGCAACGGCAGCTTGATCAGACGGAAGTTCTGCCAAGGGCTTGCACCATCAATGCGAGCAGCCTCGGTGAGTTCGGCAGGAATCGACTGGAGCGCACCGGTAACGATTAGGAACATGTAAGGGAAACCGAGCCAGAGGTTCACAAGCAGAACCGCGATTCGAGCCGGCCCTTCTTCAAGAAGCCAAGGAATGTTGTTGTCGGAGCCGGGTGTCTGTCCGAGAATCACGGTGTTTACGAAGCCGTTCTCCTTGTTCAAGAGACCAACCCATACGTAAGCCGAAAGGAATGCTGGGAAGGCGTAAGGCAAGATCATGATCGAGCGATAGAAACGCTTTCCCTTTAGCTTGTCGTGATTGAAGAGGAACGCAACCGCCATACCGAATAGGAAGGTAGTCAGCACGGTGGCAAAAGCAAAGATGAATGTCCAGGTGATTACCTTCATCAAAGGTGCGCGAAGCTGCACGTCGGTGAAGATGGTCTCGAAGTTCTTGAGTCCAACTTCCACACGCCAACCGGCATCCAAATACGCTTCTTTGATCTTGCCGTTGAGGTGATAGTAACCATCCGCGGCAGGCTTGAAGACGTCGCCGGCAACATACTTACCATTGGCATCATCGGTCAGAGCGGTGAAGAACTTAGTTTTTTCATCAAACGAGAGTGTTGCCTGAACCTGAGCTGCGTTTGAGAAGTCGGCAGTCTTGATTCCCAGGTTTGGGTTGGCTGGGTCGATAACCACTCGGAGCGACATAAACTGCTTGCGCTGGAATGGGGTTAGCTCGCTGCTCTTCAGCGGGGTGAAGTTCTTCGCGGTAGCAGCAGCGTGCGCACAGGTGGTGGTGTCTTCCGCGTAAGGGTCGGCACAGCCCTTGGCTAAGGTGTAATCCCCTTCAGGGATCTCTACCTTTTCCTTACCGTCTTTACCAAGGTAAACCTTGCCGTCAACGTTGCTGGTGAGAAGCAAAGCCGGCTTGTTGTCGCGTGTATCGGTTCCAACCTGCGCCACATAGTCTTCACCCTCGATTACCTCGAATGCGGCGTTCTTGATAGTTTGGATGGCTAGGTTTTGGTCACCATTGTGAGCCGAACCGTAGTTGGTGAATGCGGTGTAACCGCTGAAAAGCAAAACGTAGACCTGAAAAACAATCAGGAAGAGCACACCGGGAGCAAGATACTTCGCTGGTAGACCACCACGTCGAAGGTAAATCCAGTTGATGATTAGGGCAACTACGACCGCGACACCAGACTCTATCAAACGCTCCTGCGCAACCATGACCATGATCATGAACAGCACGATTGCGTCGACGATACCGAGGGTTCCGATCTTCCATAGAAGACCGGATATGCTCACCGGGTGTGAAGCCTTTTGCTTCTTAGCAGCCATTTCTGCCTTTCAGATGAAACTAACGATAGTCAACGAGCGCTACCTTGGGTAGCGCTCGTTGACTATCAAACAACCTAGTTGATGGTATTAATCTTGGTTTGGAGAGCCTTGACCATGGTTGCCCAGGCCTTTGCAGGATCGGCTTCCTTACCCTGAACAATTCGGGTCTGAGCCTTACCCCAGATCACCCAAGCGGCGTCCATGGCAGGGCTGTTAGGCATTGGCACAGTGTTTGCTGCATCGGCAAAGCCCTTTACAACCGGGTTGCTCTTGGCACGGTTTAGAGCGGCAGAGTTTGCAGGGGTCTTGTTGAAGTTGTCAAACAAGCTGTACTGAGTCGACTCCGAAGACATGTAGCGCATGAGCAGGGTTGCACCGGCTACGTTGGTGGTGTTACCAGGACCCGATGCCACCATTAGGTAGCCACGGATACCAAGGAACTGCTTAGGAGTGATTCCGGTTGGGCCCTTAGGGAATGGGTCAATCGAGTAACCGGTACCAATCTTCAGACCGGTCTTACATCCAGCCGCACCAGATTCGATGGCGTTGATGTTCCAAGCTCCGGTAACCCAGTACTTGATCTTTCCGTTTAGGAAGTTACAAAGAATCTTTGCATCTGCAGGCTTACCGAAGAATGCGGTTCCCTTGCTCTTTAGCCACTTGGCAAAGTTGGCACCATTGGTGCCACCCATTCCCACGGTGTCGGTCCAGTCACCCGAGCCGTCCATGGTGAACACCGGAGCGTTGAACATGGTCTGGAATGGGTAGAAGTGGTATGGGTCCGAGGTGGTGGCCGAGTAGTTCAAGCCAATCTCGCCGTTCTTAACCTGGTTGATGCTGGTGACACGAGTTGGAGCCTTCTTTACGTTACGTAGGAAGGCGATGTTCTCGGTCCAGCCAGGAACGCCGTAGTAGTGGCCGTTGTACTTCATTGCCTGAAGCGCACCTGGAACAAAGTCATCCTTGAAGTTGTTCGGTAGCTGAGCGTCGATTGGAAGTAAAACGTTTGCCTTTACTAGGTTTCCAACCCAGTCGTGTGCGGCACCGGCCAAGATGTCAGGACCCTGACCCTTTGGAACGGCTACCTTTAGGGCATCGCGAACGGTTGAAAAGTCCTTCTGAACCAACTGAACGGTGTAGTCCGCGTTGGCAGTATCCCATGCGGTGACACGGGTCTTGATGGTGTCGATGGTTCCCTTATCGGCCCAAACCACAAGGTTCTGAGCGGCCGAAGCAGGGCTGGCAACCGAGAAGGTGCCGATAGCCATGGCCGAAGCAGCAGCTACAGCGATGATCTTTCCTAGTTTCATTTCTTTCCTTCGCACATAGGTGAATAAATGCTTATTACTATCCTGCATCCGTTCGTTTGGCTTTAGTTCGAAAACCTCCACCAAACGATAACGGAATGGTTACTTTTATTGGTGGATCACCAAAGTGGTGTGAGCCGCAACAGTTACCTTGTTGGTCGACTTGTAGGTAGCCAAGGTGGAAGTTCCCGCCTTGTCCCCTAGAACCGTAGCCAACCAGGTGGCCTTGGCAGGAAGGGTTACCTTCACAGCCGCGTTATTCGGGTTGCTGATCACCACGATGGATTTCCAGGAATCTCCAGCTGCCTTACCGTTGATCGAATATGCCAAGGTGTCGCTTGGTGCATTGATGAACTTGAGGTTTGCGTTGATTGCCTCTGGGGTGTTCATGCGGAAGGCTTTGTGAGCCTTGCGCAGGGCGATTAGACCCTTGTGGTAAGCAACGGTGGTTGCCTCAGTGGCACGTTCTCCCCACTTCAGGTTGTTGATGGCGTCCGAAAGGTTGTAGCTGTTCGGCTCGCCGTCCTTGGTACGCAAGAATTCCTGACCGGCCTGGATGAACGGAGTTCCCTGGGCGAGCATGATCAACGAAGCGATCTGACGCTGTTGACGAGCCACTGCCGAACGGGAGGTTCCATTGTTTACGGCCCATAGCTTGTCGAACAGGGTCATGTTGTCGTGAGCCTCGGCGTAGTTGATCGACTGACCAGCGTCTAGCGTGTGCCAAGGAACGGTTAGCGAGCTGCTGGTGTTACCAGTGGTACCGGCCTTCACAGCGTTCAAGGTTCCGGCTGGGTTGCCGTTCACGAAACCACCGTCTGCAGTTCCATCTGGGCTTCCCTTTACGGCGTTACGAATACCGTCGTTGAAGGCACCGATACCAGGCATGTTTACCAGCTGACCCTGGATACCCTGAGGTACACCAATGGCTGGTCCCATGCTCCAACCTTCGCCAAGGATGGTGGCGGTTGGTTCCACCGAAGATACTCCGGCACGAACCTGGTTCAGGGTGGTTACGTCCCAAAGACCCATCTGGTCGATACGGAAGCCATCGAGCTTGTACTCGCGGGTCCAGTACTTCATGGAGTCAACAATGAACTTGCGAACCATCGGGCGCTCGGTGGCAACATCGTTTCCACAGCCCGAGCCATTGGTCAGGTTTCCAGCACCGTCACGACGGAACCAGTAACCAGGAACAATTAGTTGCTCGCTGAATTCGGTTGCCGAGGCTACGTGACCGTAAACCACGTCCATGGTTACGCGAAGACCGTTCTTGTGCATTGCCATGACGGCACTCTTAAGCTCGGACACACGTGCAATCGGGTTGGTTGGATCACTCGAGTACTGACCCTCAGGAGCGTTGTAGTTCTTAGGGTCGTAGCCCCAGTTGAAGGTTGGGTTGTCTTCTAGGCCACCCGAAGCGTAGTCGTAGAAAGGAAGTAGCTGAACGTGGGTTACACCCAGGTCCTTGATCGCGCTCAAACCAGTTGGAGCGGTTACCTTGCCAACCTTGATCTTGGTGCCAAGCTCGGTGAGCCCTAGGAACTTTCCACGGTTTGCAGCCGAGACCCCACTCGATGGGTCCTTGGTTGCATCGCGAACGTGAAGTTCGTACATCACTGCGTCTGTTAGCTTGCCGCTGAAGGCAGGCTTGGTGTGGGTTGCCCAACCGGTTGGGTTGGTGCGTGCCATGTCTAGAACGACACCACGGTTTCCGTTGATGGTTACCGATCGTGCGTAAGGGTCAACTGCCTCTTCGGTGTTTCCACCGTTGGTTACACGGTAGTTATAGATCAAACCGTGCTGGTCGCCGTTTACCGAGGCAATCCAGGTTCCCTTAACGTCGCTAGTCATTGGAATAACGGTTGCATCTGCAGCAAGCTGCGAAGCCGAGCTGTAGGTAACCAACTTCACCTCAGACGCGGTTGGTGCCCAAACTCGGAAATCGGTCTTGCCGGCCGAGTAGGTTGCACCCAGGTCGTCACCAGTGTAGGTGTACTGGTCGATGAACTCACTGCTGGTGAACACTCCGGCAGGAACAGCCGCACGGCTACCGAAGGTTCGAGCAGGGTCGACATCGGTGTGATTCACGGTGATTTGAGCACCGAGAGGAATGTCGGCGTCGGTGGTGATTAGCCACTGCTTGTTACTCGATGAAGTGTAAACACCGTTAACCATGTTGGTGTCGAGAATTTTGGTGGCGCTGGTAATACCAGGAGCCCCGGTACCGGTGAGGCTGAATCCTGGGCCAGCAGTACCGTTTGCCTTGCTCAAAACGACCTTGATGGTGCGCATGGTTTCAATGTTTGCCCCCCAAATCTCAGGAGGAATAGTGAAGGTGTTGTTGCGGTAGATGTAGCCATCGCCTTGCTTGATCCAAATTTCAGCGAACTTGTTTTCGTCAAGCTTTACCACGCGGTCAAGATCTACGTCCTTGGTCCAGCCGCTCTTCAAACGAGGAATGAGTCCAAGCTCGGTTACACCCGAGCTAATTGGAACCTGGGTGTCGATAAGAGCAAAACCGTCTGAGTCTAAGGTGCTTGCACTGAAACCGGTTACGGTTGACTCCGGCAAACCAACACCCTTGAATGCCCAGAGCCATAGACCCCAGTCACCGTAGTTAGTTGGTGCGTTTCGCTTATAGTGCACCACAAGGTGGGCACACTGGGCGGTTGGGCACGAGCCTGCAGCCTCGGCCGGTGCGATGTAGGTAACCATCGAGAAGGTCACGCCAAGGGCTGCGACGAGTGCGGTTAGTTTGCTACGTAATGATAATTTCAGCACAGTTGTTACTCTCCGTTAGGGCTTGTCAAAAGCCTAAACAGCACAGCCTCGAGGAACTTCCTCGAGGTGCTTCTTCGTTACCAAAAAGAGATAAAAGAAAGTGGGCCCCGGCCAAAGCCAGGACCCACCCTCAACTGTTCTAGTTATTATGCAGCAGGCACAATAACCTTGGTCGAACGGTTTGGACCGATTAGAGCGGTACCAACACCTACAGCCGAACCCTGAACGAATACGTCCCAGGTTGCAACTTCTTCACCAGCAGCTACAGCAATGTCACAGCTGGTTGGGGTTGCCCAACGCTGGTCTGCAGCAGCGGTTGCGGTGTTCTGAATGGTGCAGGTCTTGCTGGTTGCACCCTTCTTGATGGTTACCACGATCTTGTCAGCCAAAGCACCCTGTAGTGAAACATGGCTTGGGCGAACTGGAGTAACGGTTACGACACCGTTTGCGTAGGTTGCGGTTGCACCGTAGCGACCAACGAAGGTTGGAGCCTTGTGCTGTAGAGTCGATGCACCAACCTGTACCCAGGCCTCGGTGGTTCCGGCTGCTACACCATTGTTGGTTTCCGACTTGAAGTCAACCGACTTCACGTTGTCATCCCAGTCAGCTGCAGGAGTTGCACGCTTTACAAGGAAGCCAAGAGTCGATACGTAAACGCGAGGCAACTTAATGACTGCGAATGCGCCGTACTTGTCAGATCCGGTAAATGGAACACCAACTAGGGTTGCGCTTACCTTGCCCTTGTATGGGTACTTGCCGCTAACCTTTACCTTCGAAAGTGGAAGGGTCTGGGCAGGAGTGTAAGGACCCCAGGTCCATAGGTTCCAACCCTTTGACTGTGCGTCAGCAAGCTTCATGTTTAGGTGAATCTTGTAGTCGACAGTGTCCTTTAGAGGGTACTCGCGCTTACCGGTGTTAACATTCCACCAGCTTTCGCCAGCAGGGAAGATGTTGTCGCCACCGAATGGCTTGTCTGCTTCGGCAATTGCTGGCTTTGCAGGAATTGCAGCGGCAGTCTCGTCAACATCTGCGGTAGCTGGGTCGTCAACAACAGCTGGAACTTCAGCTGCGGCGTCCTGGCCGTTCCACGACTCGGTGGTACGCATAACGTTGTTTAGTGCGGTGATTGCACAAGGCATGGTGAACTCTGCGTACGAGCCGTAAGCGTCGTCGTGCGAGAAGTTAGGAGTCCAGTCCTGAGTCACGTTGTTTGGAGCAGCGTCGGTTCCGAGGTTACGGGTCGAGCTTCCAATTACGTTGTCGTTTGCTCCGGCACAGTCGCCCCATGACCAGATGTTCCAGCTGGCAGCAACTTCTGCAGGCACGTTCAAGTGGATCTTGAACGAGGTGGTGGCGTCTGCCTGAGCAGCTGGGGCGGCAATGCCTACCAAGCTTGCGAAAGCTAGACCAACACCAGTCGTAGCGGCAATTGCGCGCTTGACAGTCTTGCTAATCATTAATTCCTCCGTTATTAGGTACTTTCCATGACAAATGTCATTAGGAAGGTATTCAGAAAATAACACCCTGGAGGTTATGCCCGTATCGAAATCACCCGAATTGGTATTCAGAAATGGTAACGATTCGGTTACTAACGGATTGTTAGACGGTCTTCGATGCGTTCTTGCGAGCCGAAGCTTGGCGAGCACGAACGTTTGGATCTAGCTCTACCTTGCGAATGCGGATGGCCTCAGGGGTCACCTCTACACACTCGTCTTCACGAGCAAACTCAAGGCATTCTTCGAGGCTGAGCTTACGAGGAGGAGTTAGCGACTGGAATTCATCCGAAGAAGCGGCACGCATGTTGGTGAGCTTCTTTTCCTTGGTGATGTTAACTTCCATGTCGTCGGCACGCGAGTTTTCGCCCACGACCATACCGCCGTAAACCTCGGTGGTTGGCTCAACGAAGAATGCTCCACGCTCCTGTAGTGCAATCATGGCGAACGGAGTCGCCACACCGGCGCGGTCGGCAACCATCGAACCGTTTTGACGGGTGACGATCTCACCGGCCCAAGGCTCGTAACCAGCCGAAATGGCGTTGGCAATGCCGGTTCCCTTGGTGGTGGTTAGGAACTCGGTGCGGAAGCCGATTAGACCACGGCTTGGCACTAGGAACTCCATGCGGGTCCACCCGGCGGCGTTACCCTGCATGTTCTTCATTCGTCCCTTGCGAGCGGCCATGAGCTGGGTAATTGCACCTAGGAATTCTTCAGGGACGTCGATGGTGATGTCTTCGACCGGCTCGTAAAGCTTTCCGTCAATGCGCTTGGTAACTACCTGAGGCTTGCCTACGGTTAGTTCGTAGCCTTCGCGACGCATCTGCTCGACCAGGATGGCTAGAGCAAGCTCTCCACGACCCTGAACTTCCCAGGCGTCTGGGCGTTCGGTTGGAAGAACCTTGATCGACACGTTACCGATTAGTTCCTTGTCTAGACGGTCCTTAACCAGACGCGCAGTGACCTTGGCGCCCTTGACGCGACCGGCCATCGGCGAAGTGTTGATACCGATTGTCATCGAGATTGCCGGGTCGTCAACCGTAATCATTGGCAACGGACGAACGTCGTTTGGATCAGCCAGAGTCTCACCGATGGTGATGTCTTCGATACCGGCCACAGCCACGATGTCACCAGGGCCTGCGCTCTCTGCAGGGAAACGCTCTAGAGCCTTGGTTTTTAGAAGCTCAGTTACCTTTACGTTCTGAGTGGTGCCGTCCTGGCGAACCCAGGCAACCTGCTGACCCTTCTTCAATTCACCGTTGAAAATACGGAGAAGTGCAAGACGACCTAGGAACGGGCTGGCGTCGAGGTTAGTTACGTGTGCCTGCAACGGCGCAGCATCGTCGAAGGTTGGTGCTGGGATGTACTTCATAATGGCGCCGAACAGAGGCTCTAGGTCTTCACCTTCTGGCAACGTGCCATCGGCTGGCTTGTTGAGCGATGCAATTCCGGCACGACCGGATGCATAGATGATTGGAAGCTCCAGGATGCCGTCGATGTCGAGGTCTGGAACCGTGTCGTGAAGATCTGAGGCTAGGCCTAGTAGAAGGTCGTGGGTTTCTTCAACCACTTCATCAATTCGAGCATCCGCGCGGTCGGTCTTGTTGACCAACAGGATTACTGGAAGCTTGGCTTCTAGAGCCTTACGCAGCACGAAACGTGTCTGAGGCAGCGGGCCTTCCGATGCATCGACCAGAAGAACAACGCCGTCAACCATGGATAGTCCACGCTCAACCTCGCCACCGAAGTCGGCGTGACCAGGGGTGTCGATCACGTTAATAGTGATTTCTTTACCACCCGAGTGTTCACCCTTGTAAGCAATGGCGGTGTTCTTCGCGAGGATGGTAATTCCCTTTTCGCGCTCAAGGTC
>JBEGPG010000075.1:0-3931 GCA_041181585.1 Actinomycetota bacterium | reverse complement strand
CCAGATGAGGAAATCACCTGGATCCAAGTGATTCCGACAGGAAGTTCAAGATTGAACTGTTTCACTAAGAGCTTTTCTCTCGAGTCTGCCTTTTGATGCGGGCTAACATTCCTGCCATGCCTCGAAGTCGCAGGGCAGAAATTGCTTCGCGAAGCCCGAGTTTGTTGGGGAAATCATCGTCAAATTCGAGAACCTCGTGCACTGTACGACCATCAAGCAGCGAATGCAGGATGCTGGCGAAACCACGAGTTGTCGGAGCTTCCCTTGGTGCAGTGAGGAAAATGTGTACCAATCCATCGCTGACCTCGGTAAAAAGAAAGACAGGGGACTGGCATTCCTCGACTCGCTCGAGCAGATCGGGGTGATCGGCATACCGCGGCGGGAGTTCAGGAAGAGAGTTAGCAAATTCGAGCAAAAGCTGGAGTCTGTTTTGCAGATCTAGCTCAAGAAACTCTTCCGCGAGTGCGTCGGCTGCGTTAGAAAGCATCTAATGATGCTACTTGCGCAGCACAGGGGCGTGCGAACCAGGCTCGGATCCCTTCACGATTGGAACGCCAACCAGGCTGCCCCATTCCGTCCATGATCCGTCGTAGTTTCGAACGCTCTCGAATCCAAGCAGATACTTGAGTACAAACCAGGTGTGGCTGCTGCGTTCACCAATTCGGCAGTACGCAATAACATCATCGCCACTCTTTAGTTTCGCCTGATTTAGGTACAAATCCTCGAGCTCGGCCTTGGATTTGAATACACCCAACTCACCGGCTGCTCGAGACCAAGGAACTGATGCCGCACCAGGAATGTGTCCACCGCGAAGGGCGCCTTCCTCTGGGTAGGTGGGCATGTGTGTGCGCTCACCCGAGTACTCCTCAGGCGATCGAACGTCGATCATTGGCTGGCCAAGGTGCGCCAACACGTCATCCCTGAATGCGCGGATTTTGCTGTCGTCACGCGATACCGCTGGGTAGCTCGAAGCCTGAGTCTCGCTGGCTTCGGTCGTTAGTGGGCGTTGTTCGGCAATCCACTTTTCACGACCTCCATCGAGCAAGCGAACATCCTCGTGACCGAAGAGCTTTAACACCCAGAGGGCGTATGCAGCCCACCAGTTTGACTTGTCACCGTAAATGACGATGGTGTCTTCGCGATTGATTCCCTTGCGGCGCATGAGGTTCGTGAACTCTACATCGGACACGTAATCACGAGTGACGGGATCATTTAGGTCTGTGTGCCAGTCGAGCTTTACTGCGCCAGGAATGTGACCGGTTTCATACAGCAGGACATCTTCGTCACTCTCGACGACTACGAGCCCAGGAGTTCCAAGGTGTTCCTCGAGCCATCCTGTCGAAACCAGCGCTTGCGGGTTTGCATACTCCTGGAACTTAGGGTTTGCATCGAATTCAATCGGCATTGATTTTCCTCTGTCTCGGACGGCTTAAACTTGCTGATACAAGATTAAGCGCTGTTTTTTGAGTGCGCCACCGGAAGGCAACAGTTCGCAACAAATGGTTCTCAAATCACTTATTGGCGCTTCTCCAAACCCCTCGACTGCCGAACTTTTGACCCACCTCGTGCCCCCGCGGGAGTTCGTTTCGGCCCGGTTCGACAATTACATTCCTGACACCCGGTTTCCCAGTCAGTCGGATGCCGTGGCGCAGGCTAAACGTTTTCTAGGTATCGACAAGTCGGTCGGTGGCTTGTTTCGCAAGAAACAAGAACCGACATCGGGTATTTACCTCGATGGCGGCTTCGGTGTCGGAAAAACTCACCTGCTCGCTTCGATTTACCACGCCGGCGGCGGCCGAAAGGCTTTTGGCAGTTTTCTCGCGTACACCAGCCTCATTGGTTTACTCGGGTTCGCAAAGGCCGTGGATGCGTTCCGCAAGTACGATCTGGTCTGCATCGATGAGTTCGAGCTCGATGACCCTGGCGACACGATGCTCATGTCGCGATTTCTAACCGAACTCGATAAATCCGGTACGAGATTCGCCGCCACCTCTAACACTCCGCCGAACGCGCTGGGTCAAGGCAGATTTGCTGCGGCTGACTTCGCCAGAGAAATCAAGGCCATGGCCGATAAGTTCAATATGGTTTCGGTCGATGGGGAGGACTACAGGCATCGCCCATTGGAAGCCCATTCGGCAGCGCTATCGGATGGCGATTTAGAGAAATTCCTCGGCGATCAGGGCTCCGCTGGCGCATCCGCTTATCTTGATGACTTCGACGAACTACTAGGGCATCTCAAGACGATTCACCAGAGCAAATTCGAGTTCTTGGTTGAGGACGTCGATGTTCTAGGCCTCACTAACGTGCGAGTCATTATTGACCAAGTTGAGGCTCTTCGCTTCGTGGCCTTGGTTGACCGCCTTTATGAACGCCAAACAGTGATTCGAAACTCTGGCGTGGCTTTAACTGAGGTCTTTTCTTCTGAGATGCTGCAGGGCGGCTATCGCAAGAAATACCTGCGTGCCATTTCACGCCTCGGGTCCATGACTAGTTAAAGAGTTAGAGTCAGAACCAGAATCTTTTTACAAACACGAAACATTACGTGTGATTTCTCGAAACTTCGCTCTCTCAAACTAGGCGGGTGGTGATGCACCGCGCACTTTTGTTTTCTAGAGAGAGGTAAACAAATGTTTGATTCAGGAAACACTGCGTTTTTGTTGATTTCGGCGGCTTTGGTGCTGCTGATGACGCCCGGTTTGGCGTTCTTCTACGGTGGCATGGTCAAGGCTAAGAGTGTTGTCAGCATGATGATGCTCAGCTTCGGCTCACTCGGTTTGATCGCCGTTCTGTGGGTTCTCTACGGGTACGCAATCACCTTCGCAGGCGCCGAGGACAAGCAGTTCGTTGGCATTGACGGTTTCATTGGAATTGACTTGGGTGCGCTCGGCTTGCACGACCAGGTGCAGAACTCGTTGAGTACGGGAGAGGCGGCGTATCCGGATCTCGCGTTCGTTGCATTCCAGGCTACGTTTGCGATCATCACCGTAGCGCTCATCTCTGGCGCTATCGCCGACCGCGCCAAGTTTGGTGCCTGGATGGTGTTCGCAGGCCTGTGGGCGACTCTGGTTTACTTTCCGGTTGCCAGCTGGGTCTTCAACTTCACTCTTCAGGATGGCAAGGTCACTGACGGCGGCTGGATCGTTTACAACATCGGAGCGATTGACTTTGCTGGTGGAACGGCGGTCCACATCAACGCGGGTGCAGCTGGTCTAGCCCTGGCAATCGTCCTAGGAAAGCGTTTCGGATTCAGCAAGGGCATCACCCAGCCGCACAATGTGCCATTGACCCTGCTCGGTGTCGCGCTGCTGTGGTTCGGCTGGTTTGGTTTCAATGCAGGCTCGGAGCTTGCAGCAGATGGTCTTGCCGCCTTGGCCTTCATCAATACAATTGCGGCACCTGCCGCAGCCATGCTCGGTTGGATTCTTATCGAAAAGATCAAGCACGGAAAAGCCACGTCGATTGGTGCTGGCTCGGGTGCAATCGCCGGTCTGGTAGCAATCACTCCGGCATGCGCAAACCTGGACCCGATTTGGGCGATGCTTCTCGGTTTTGTTTCGGGAATCCTCTGCGCTCTGGCCGTTGATCTAAAGTTCGCCTTAGGCTTCGACGACTCGCTCGACGTGGTGGGCATCCACCTAGTTGGTGGAATCGTGGGAACGCTTTGGATCGGCCTGTTCGGAATGAATGGGGTAGGTCTCTTCCTCGGTGGCACGGCCGACCAGTTGGTCAAGCAGGCGATTGGGGCTGGGGCCGTATTGGTATTCAGCTTCGTTATGGCCCTGATAATCGGTCTCATCGTTGAAAAGACGATCGGCTTCCGAGTTAAGGCAGAAGACGAGATTGCCGGAATCGACACCGTCGTTCACGGCGAAGAGGCATACGCTTTCGGTTCCGACCGCGGCTAGAAGCAACAAAAGGTAGCGCTAATCGA
>JBEGPG010000074.1:0-123781 GCA_041181585.1 Actinomycetota bacterium | reverse complement strand
TACTCTCGGGTGTTTCTGAAACCGTAAACCAAACCAACAAGCAGTTGGCAAAGATCGACGTAATCACCGATAACGTTGCCGACATGAGCACCAACATTCAATCTCTAGTAGCTGTATTCTCGGCGTCGCTTGGATCACCGATCATGAAGTTTGCGGGCTTCCTAAAGGGTTTCACTGGATACGTTGGAAAGAAGAAGTAGGAAGTCACATGAAGAAGCTATTCTGGCTCGCCGCAGGTATCACTGTTGGCTTGGTTGCTGCAAAGCAGATCGAGAAGAACCCTAAGGCTAAGGCCGCCTACGACGACGCCACCGAGCGTCTAAAGACTCTAGCGAACGCATTCCTAGAGGGTTACGAAGAAGAAACCAAGCCTGCCAAGTCGGCAAGCACCAAGCCTGCAAAGTAAGCCATGAAGACCGCTGAAATTAGGCGGCGTTGGCTCGATTACTTCGCCAGTAAAGACCACACCGTAGTTCCTTCCGCCTCGCTAATCAGCGAAGACCCATCGCTACTTTTCACAGTGGCCGGAATGGTTCCATTTATTCCGTATATGTCGGGGTTGGTGCCAGCTCCGTTCCCAAGGGCAACAAGCGTTCAGAAGTGCATCCGCACCCTAGACATCGAAGAGGTCGGTAAGACCACGCGCCACGGAACTTTCTTCCAGATGAATGGAAACTTCTCCTTTGGCGACTACTTCAAGCGTGAAGCCATTGGTTTTGCTTGGGAGTTTCTGACTTCCGCTCAAGATAAGGGCGGCCTAGGCCTGAATCCAGAGTTACTTTGGGTCACCGTCTACAAAGACGATGACGAAGCCATCGAGCTATGGCGTGAAATCGCTGACATTCCGATGGAGCGTATTCAGCGCCTGGGAATGAAGGATAACTTCTGGTCTACCGGTCAGCCAGGCCCATCGGGTCCGTGCTCGGAAATCTATTACGACCGTGGACCTGCCTACGGCATCGAGGGTGGTCCTGCCGCTGACGATAACCGATACATCGAAATTTGGAACCTCGTGTTCATGCAGTATGAGCGTGGACAGGGACTGGGTAAGGATGACTTCGAGATTCTCGGTGAGCTTCCAAAGAAGAACATCGACACCGGAATGGGCCTAGAACGAGTCGCGTTCCTTATGCAGGGTGTAGAAAACATCTACGAAATCGATGAGGTTCGCCCGGTTCTCGATCTAGCGGCCAAGCTTGCTGGGAAGACCTACGGTGCCTCTGAGGACGATGACGTGCGACTTCGCGTGGTTGCAGACCACGTTCGAAGCGCATTGATGCTGATTGGCGATGGCGTTACCCCAGGTAACGACGGTCGTGGCTATGTATTGCGTCGTCTGTTACGTCGTACCATTCGTGCCATGCGTCTAATGGGTGTTGAGAAGCCGGTAATCCGAGATCTATTCACCGTGTCCATGGAAGCGATGAAGGCTTCCTATCCTGAACTAGAAACTGACTTCAAGCGCATCGCAACGTCTGCGGTAGCGGAAGAAGAGGCCTTCCTACGCACTCTTACTGCTGGCTCGCTCGTGCTGGATCAAGCCATCGCCGACGTCAAGGCTACCTCCGGATCATCTCTTGGTGGTGACTCTGCCTTCCTGCTCCACGACACCTATGGTTTCCCAATTGATTTGACCTTGGAAATCGCGGAAGAGGCTGGACTCACAGTTGACCGCGATGGTTTCCAGACGCTCATGGCAGAGCAGCGCGACCGCGCCAAGGCAGACGCACGCGAAAAGAAGTTGGGCGGCACCGATCTTTCGGTTTACTCGGAATTCCGTGCTTTGGGCATGACTAAATTCACCGGCTATGACGAGCTTCAAACCGAAGCTCGGGTGCTAGGTCTGGTTCATGAGGGCTCCACGGTAAATGAACTTTCCGCGGGCGTCATTGGTGAAGTAATTCTCGACCAGACCAGTCTTTACGCAGAATCAGGTGGTCAGGCCGCTGATGCTGGTCTAATCGTCGGTGACGGTTTCGAACTTGAGGTTCTTGACGTCCAAAAGCCGGTTAAGGGTCTGGTCTCGCACAAGGTGCGTGTTCGCTCTGGATTAGTTAATCTTTCGGCCAAAGCGACTACTCAGGTCGACGAAGAATGGCGCTTAGGCGCTTGCCAGGCGCACTCGGGAACACACGTTTTGCATGCTGCGCTTCGACAGGTTCTTGGTCCTTCCGCTCTCCAGTCTGGCTCGTATAACAAGCCAGGTTACTTGCGACTGGATTTTGCTTGGAATCAAGCGCTTTCTGCGGAGACAAAGTCTGAGTTGGAAGAGGTTTCAAATCTTGCCATTCGTCGTGATCTAGCGGTAAGCAGCCAATTCATGACTCAGTCTGAAGCCAAGGAATTTGGCGCCGTTGCTCTATTTGGTGAAACCTACGACGAGCAGGTACGAGTTATCCAGATTGGTGGCCCATGGTCGCGCGAACTTTGTGGTGGTACCCACGTAAGCCGTTCGAGCCAAATCGGTCTGCTTTCACTCGGCGCTGAAACGTCGGTTGGTTCAGGCTCTCGACGCATCGAAGCCTTTGTTGGCATTGAAGCATTCCGTGCCCTAACAGTAGAGCGCGCTCTAGTAGCACGTCTAGCTGAATTGGCTAAGGTTCCAACCGCTGGGCTAGAGGAAAAGTTCCAGGCAACTCTGGAAGAACTCAAGAACGTTCAGCGTAAGCTCGCCCAGATCGAACAGCAGGCACTGCAGTCACGCATTCCATCTTGGGTATCTACTGCTAAAGATGTATCAGGTAAGAAGTATGTGGTAGCCGATCTAGGTTCTGCTGATTCGGCTGACGCACTTCGCACAATCGGGTCAGGTATACGTGCCGAACTCGGTTCGGATGCCATCGTTGTCGTTCATGCTGTTATTTCCGAAAAGCCGGCCATCTTAGTTGCCGTCGGGGATAGCGCGCGCGCTAACGGAGTAAAGGCTGGAGAGCTTGTTAAGCTAGCGTCTTCTATCCTCGGCGGAGGCGGAGGCGGCAAGGACGACATGGCTCAAGGTGGCGGAACCGATATGTCTCAGCTGCCAATGGCCCTAGACGCTATTGCAAAGGCAATCGCCTAAATGGTTTCTGGCCGCAAGCTGGCTGTTGATTTCGGTTCGGCTCGCATCGGGGTTGCTGTTAGTTCAGTTGACGGGATTATTTGTTCTCCGCTTGAAACCATTGCAAACTCAGAGACTGCATTGGCGCAACTGATCGACTTCGTGAGTGAGCAGGAACCAGTTGCAATTTACGTTGGACTCCCATTGAATCTTCAAGGTGAACATACCCAATCCACCGAAAATGCCATCGCATTTGCCAAGGGCCTTGCTGCATTGACCGATGTGCCGATTCGGCTGGTAGATGAACGTATGTCAACCCGCGCAGCGCAGTCGCAGATGTATGCTTCGGGTCGAAACTCAAAGGCTTCTCGCAGCCTAATCGATGCGGCTGCTGCTACCCTCATACTTGAAAGCGCCATTGCCCAGGAGCGATTGAGCGGCAATCTGGTAGGCAAATCGGTATCGGAGTTTTGATGAATAAGAAGCGAATCATTGGTTTGATTCTTATCCTGGTCATCTTGGTAGGTGGCGGAAGTGCCTACGCGCTAAGGAGTCAAATTCGTGCTGCCATCGACACCATTTCAGGCGCGGATTTCCAGGGACCAGGAATTGGCGAAGCGACTCTGGTGATCAACTCGGGTGACACTGGTGAGCAGGTTGCAAGCGCTCTCGTCGATGCCGGAATTACTAAGAATTTCAGCTATACCTACAAGCGCATCATCGCCAGAAACGAACAATTCGTGCCCGGGACTTTCGCACTGAGGTTACAGATGTCAACCGATAGCGCGCTTGACGCAATTCGCGATCCCAAGTCCAAGGTAGTAACCCGTGTCACCGTGAAGGAAGGCCTAAGGATCGGTAACGTACTGCGCGTGCTTTCCAGGGCTTCCGGCATTGCCGTTTCCGAATTTGAGAGCGCAGTTGCTGATCCAACCGTGTACGGTTTGCCGGCGAGCCTGCCAAACATGGATGGCTATCTTTTTCCAGCAACTTATGACCTAGAGCCAGGTGCAACGGCAAAATCGATTATCGCCAGCATGGTCGATCGAATGAATATTGAACTGAAGAAATTCGGAGTATCGAATTCCGATCGTCACAAGGTTCTAACTCTCGCCTCGATCATTCAAAAAGAGGCACGTTTACAACCTGATTTTTATAAGGTATCGAGAGTCTTTCTGAACCGCCTCGACCAGGGCATGCGTCTACAGTCGGATGCGACCGTTAGTTACGGCAGCGGTGGAACTACGGTCACTACCACCGACGCGGAACGCGCCGATAACAACGGATACAACACCTATGTGCACGATGGACTTCCAATCGGTCCTATTGGCGCTCCAGGTTCCACCGCGATTGATGCCGCTCTACATCCAGCTAACGGAACTTGGTTGTACTTCTGTGCCATCAACTTGAAAACCGGAGAAACGGTATTCAGTACCACCTATGCCGAGCATGGCAAGGCTGTAAGGCAGTGGCAGCAGTGGATGCGTGAGAATCCGGGTTGGAATGGCTAGCACTCACCTGGCAGTTCTGGGATCACCTATCGAGCACTCTAAGTCTCCGCTGATCCACGCGGCCGCATATCGATACCTGGGTTTGGATTGGGATTACGGTCGCTATCGCGTCGAAGCGGATGAACTCGAAAGCTTTCTAAAGTTGCGTGATTCGTCGTGGCGCGGCCTTAGCCTTACCATGCCACTCAAAGAACAGGGCTACCGCCTCTCGATTCCTAGCTGCCCGGTGGCTAGCGAGACTGGAATAGCGAACACGCTGGTGCACACTGAGTCTGGATGGGAGGGTTACAACACCGATTCCTTTGGAATCCAGCAAGCTCTGAAGAACGCTCTAACCGAAACCCCAAGTGCAATCTCCATTCTCGGCAGTGGCGCCACCGCAATTTCGGCCGTGCACGCGGTTAGCTACGCATTTCCTGAGGCAAAGGTGCGCGTTTTCGCCCGTCGTGATACTTCGGTGCAGGGAATCGATACCCAACCTTTGGACGCCTTCTACCAGAGTCATGTTAGCGGTTTAGTCATCTCAACTCTGCCAGGTACCGTTGCGCATCCTAAATTGGACGTGTCTAAAGAAAGCTGGATCTTTGACGTGGCCTACAACCCATGGCCTTCCAAGCTTGCTGCTCATTGGGTTGCAGAACATCGAATCAGTGGCTTGGAGATGCTTCTCTGGCAGGCGTTGGTGCAGATTCGCCTTTTCCTAAATGGTGACGGAACGGTCAAACTTCCTGAAGAATCTCAGGTTTTTTCCGCAATGCGTGACGCTGTAAAACTCTAGAACCCTCTAACTGTGCGACAATAGAACGCATGTTACGTTGGCTTACTGCAGGTGAATCTCACGGTCCAGAACTCATTGCTGTCCTCGAAGGGCTACCAGCTGGAGTTCCAGTAACATCTTCAAACATCCAAGATGCACTCGCACGTCGACGCCTCGGCTACGGGCGTGGCGCTCGAATGAAGTTTGAAAAAGATGAAGTAACTCTCTCTGGCGGAATTCGTCACGGATTTACCATGGGCGGTCCTGTGGCCATCAGTATTGCCAACACCGAGTGGCCAAAATGGCAGCACGTTATGTCCGGCGATCCAGTCGAACCGGAGAAGCTTCAAGGGGCAAGAGCGGAAGCCTTGACCAGACCGCGCCCTGGTCACGCGGACTTCACTGGCATGCAGAAGTACAACGTTTTGGATGCTCGTCCTATTCTTGAGCGCGCCAGTGCACGCGAAACCGCTGCTCGAGTTGCACTTGGGCAAGTTGCGGAAAACTTCCTAGCAGAACTAGGCATTCGCCTGGTTACGCACACCGTGGCGATTGGTGCCGTCGATGGCGGACGTGATGTGAAACGCCCTAATCACGATGACGTCGAAGCCTTGGATGCAGACGAATTACGTTGTTTTGACAAAGATCTTTCTAGGCTTATGGTCGAAGAGGTCGAACAGGCACATAAAGATGGCGACACTTTGGGTGGGGTTGTTGAAACTTTGGTCTACGGCCTTCCACCGGGTCTTGGTTCATTCGTCCACTGGGACCGACGTCTCGATTCGCAGATTGCAGCGGCTGTAATGGGCGTACAGGCAATTAAGGGCGTTGAAATCGGTGACGGCTTTGAAACTGCTCGTCGTCGTGGCTCTGCGGCTCATGACGAACTTCAGCGTGATGCCAGCGGTGTCACACACCGTCTCTCTGATCGTGCCGGTGGTATCGAAGGTGGTATGAGTAACGGTGAGGTTATCTCGGTCCGTGCCGCGATGAAGCCGATCTCCACCGTGCCACGCGCTCTTGCAACGATTGATGTGACCACCGGCGAGGCTGCTAAGGCTCACCACCAGCGCAGTGATGTTTGCGCCGTTCCGGCAGCTGGTGTAGTGACTCAGGCAATGATCGCTTTGGTGATTGCCAACTCGGT
Organism: Actinomycetota bacterium; assembly: GCA_041181585.1. Taxonomy (GTDB): domain Bacteria; phylum Actinomycetota; class Actinomycetes; order Actinomycetales; family Microbacteriaceae; genus Rhodoluna. The sequence continues at coordinate 117,326 of JBEGPG010000074.1, read as the reverse complement.
GCTTGAGAAGTTCGGGGGAGACTCTCTAGTAGAGACCAAGCGCAACCTGGATTCCTACCTGGCCAACATCCCTGAGGTACTCACCTCGGAAATTGTTCGCAATGCCTAATACTGGTGCCATAGTCTTGGTTGGGCCGATGGGTGTGGGTAAGACCACCATCGGTAAGAAACTAGCCAAGCGACTCGAGGTTCCGTTCATTGATACCGACGTATTGATTACCAAACGTCACGGTGAAATACCGGCAATCTTTGCAGAGCTCGGCGAAGCCAAATTTCGAGAGTTTGAAGAGAGCTGTGTCTTAGAGGCAATCTCGGCGCCTGCGGTGGTGGCCACGGGTGGCGGCGCTATTTTGAGTGAGCATACACGGGCGGCGCTGATCCAAACCAAGGTTGTTTATCTTTCCACCGATGGCAAACACATGGCTTCACGGTTGGCCGGTGGAAATCGCCCTCTTCTCAAAGATGGGCTAGCCGATTGGCGAAGAATTTACGAGTCTCGTCGTGATCTTTATGAACAGGTAGCGGACATCACGGTTGATACCTCGGGTGTTCCACTGAAATCCCTTGTTGAATCTATTTCCGAACGATTGGCTGCACTTGACTAGCACAACCAAAATCTCAGTGACCGGAGCTGGCGAGTACGACATCTTGGTTGGTCGATCGCTACTCAACGAAATTCGTCCGTTGATACCAAAGACGGTTCAAAAGGTGCTCTTGGTTCACCCACTGGCCTTACAGACAAGTGCAGATGTTCTTGCCGAGGCACTGCGAGCCGGTGGGCTCGAGGTTTATCAGGCTGGAGTTTCTGACGGTGAAGATGCCAAGCGCGTGGAAGTGGCAGCCTGGTGCTGGGGCATCATGGGTAAGAGTGACTTCACACGTAGCGACGCGATCATCGGGTTCGGTGGCGGAAGCACAACCGATTTGGCTGGGTTTGTTGCTTCAACCTGGCTGCGAGGTATTGCCTACTATGCCATTCCCACCACTCTGCTTGGAATGGTCGACGCGGCTGTCGGTGGCAAGACCGGTATCAATACTGCTGAGGGCAAGAACTTGGTCGGCGCCTTCTACGCTCCTAGCGCCGTAGTCTGTGACCTTGATTCACTTGAAACGTTGCCTAGAAATGAATTGGTCTCTGGCTTCGGTGAAGTAGCGAAGTATGGTTTCATTGCCGACGAGCGAATTCTCGAGCTGCTTGAGGCGGATCTTGGAAAGGCCACCGATACCACTAGTGAAGAGTTCCGCGAAATCGTTGAGCGGTGCATTGCAGTTAAAGCAAGAGTGGTTTCTGCTGATTTCAAGGAATCAGGAGAGCGAGAAGTGCTGAACTACGGCCACACTCTTGGTCATGCCATCGAATTAGTCGAACGCTTTCAGTGGCGACATGGAGCGGCCATTTCGGTAGGAATGATGTTCGTGGCTCACCTTGGGTTACTGCTTGGTCACACACCCGTGTCTCTACTTGAGCGTCAGGAGCGTATTTTCAAGTCACTCGGTCTACCAACCACCTATCGCGCTGGGCGGTTCAAGCAACTTCTAGAGGCGATGCGCAGAGACAAAAAATCCAGGGCAGGCTCAATACGTTTCATTGCTTTGGACGATATCGGCAAACCTCGAGTCATCACTGCTCCAACCGAGGAGGCGCTGATGAGTGCCTATGGTGAAATCTCCGCAACCAACGGGTAACCTAGACCAATGAGCAAAGTCCTAGTTCTTAATGGCCCAAACCTCGGCCGTCTTGGGTCACGCGAACCTGAGATTTATGGTGCTCTCGATTTTGCAGGTCTAAAGTCCAGGGTTGAGACTGAAGCTGCTGATCTAGGTCTTGATGTCGAGGTTCGTCAATCGGACTCGGAAACAGATCTGATTCACTGGTTGCACGAAGCAGTTGATTCTGGCTCTCACGTTGTGATCAACCCTGCTGCCTTCACACACTACTCGTACGGTTTGCGAGATGCTGCGGCTTTGGTGTCAAAGGCTGGTCTGAAGCTACTTGAGGTTCACATTAGCAACCCGCACTCACGCGAGTCATTTCGCCACAATTCAGTGATCAGTGCCGTAGCGACTGGGGTCATTGCAGGTTTAGGCGTGGATGGTTATTTACTGGCACTTCGGGCAATCGCCTAACCCTTCAGGTAAACTACTAATAACAATCCCACTTATTTAGCGAGGCATTTTCGTGGCAACTTCAAACGACCTAAAGAACGGCATGGTTCTAAACATCGACGGACAGCTTTGGGCTGTTGTCGAATTCCAGCACGTAAAGCCTGGCAAGGGTCCAGCATTCGTTCGCACCAAGCTAAAGAACGTCCTTTCCGGCAAGGTGGTCGACAAGACCTTCAATGCCGGTGTAAAGGTGGAGACCGCAAACGTCGATAAGCGCGACATGGAGTTCCTTTACAACGACGGCTCGAGCTTCGTATTCATGGACAAGACCACCTACGAGCAGGTCGAGATCAGCCCAGAGACCGTTGGTGAAGCTTCTGGTTACCTTCTTGAGAACCAGGCAGCCACCGTTGCGCTTCACGAGGGAAACCCAATATACGTTGAACTTCCTTCATCGGTTGTTCTAACCATCACCTACACCGAACCTGGCCTGCAGGGAGACCGTTCAACCGGCGGCACCAAGCCAGCCACCCTCGAGACTGGTCTTGAGGTTCAGGTTCCTCTGTTCGTAGAGAACAACACTCGCGTAAAGATCGACACTCGTACCGGGGAATACCTCGGACGCGAGCGCGACTAATTGAGCGCCAGAAGCAAGGCTCGCAAGCGCGCGTTTGACGCGATTTTCGCAGCCGATCTGAGAAAGGTGTCACCCGACACCCTTCTTGATCTCACTCATGAGCAGGTTGCAGATCGCCAAAACCAGGACGCAATCTTCGAGTATGCAGAACAAATCGTTGCCGGGGTCATTGATCACCATGAAGAAATAGACGATCTTCTGGAGACCTACTCCGAAGGTTGGTCCATCGATCGTATGCCAAATGTAGACCGCGCAATCTTGCGAGTTGGTATCTGGGAAATCTTGTATTCGGATACCCCAAATGCCGTAGTTGTAAACGAGGCAGTCGAATTGGCAAAGGAATACTCCACGGAGGAGTCTGGCGGCTTTATTAACGGTCTTCTTTCGCGCGTTGCTGGAACTCGCAGCGCTCTATAGGTAAACTGTTCTAAACATCCTTTAAGACCGTCCTGTGAGGCGGAGAAGGAGGTGGGCGTGGGTTCACGCACCGTCTTAACTAGCAGCGACATAGATCGCGCCGTTACTCGGATTTCTCATGAAATCGTCGAAGGTAACCGAGGCACTTCCAACCTTCTAATTTTGGGCATTCCCACTCGTGGTGCATGGCTTGCCGAGCGAATTGCCAATTCCATTCAAAAAAGCTACCCAGACTTTGACGCTACTGCCAATCTTGGTCGCCTCGATGTGACCCTATTCCGTGACGACTTAGCTTCAAAGCCGGATAAGCCCATCACTCAGACCACGATTCCGGTCTCTGGTGTTGATGGAAAGACCGTTGTGCTTGTGGATGATGTGCTTTTCAGCGGCAGAACCGTGCGTGCTGCAATGGACGCCTTGAACGAATTTGGTCGTCCAAGTGCAGTTCGCCTCGCGGTCTTAGTTGATCGTGGTCACAGAGAGCTCCCAATTCGCGCTGATTACGTTGGTAAGAACCTTCCAACGTCTTTAGAAGAGCGCATTCAAGTGCGCTTGAACGAAACCGACACTGAGAACTCGGTGGTGATCGAGGGATGATTTTGAAGCATCTGGTTTCTGCGGCAGATCTCGGTGTAGATCAGGCAATCACTCTTCTTGACACCGCTTCTGAGATGGCTACCGTAAACGATCGCGATGTAAAGAAACTACCTACTTTGCGTGGCAAGACCGTTGTGAATCTGTTTTACGAGGATTCCACTCGCACTCGTGTTTCCTTTGAGGTTGCCGAGAAGCGACTCTCTGCCGACGTCATTAACGTATCGGCAAAGGGGTCGAGCGTATCCAAAGGGGAGAGCCTAAAAGATACGGTCCAGACCTTGGCGGCTATCTCGGCAGACATCGTGGTCATGCGCCACGGTTCATCGGGGGCCGCACACCTTCTAGCTAATAGCGATTGGTTTGATGGCTCGGTTATCAATGCCGGAGACGGAACTCACGAGCACCCGACACAGGCACTTCTGGACGCCTACACTCTGCGCGACCGCCTCTTTGCAAATGCGCAGGGCAAAGACCTGAGCGGCATCAACGTGGCCATCGTTGGTGACATCGCTCACTCCAGGGTTGCGAGAAGCAACCTGATTCTCCTGAAGACCCTTGGGGCGAAGGTCCATTTGATTGCACCGCCGACCCTGCTACCGGCGGCGCTCGGTGCATCTGCTACCTCAAGTTTCCACAATCTTGATCACGCAATTGACGAACTCGAACTTGATGCCATCATGATGCTGCGCGTTCAGAGCGAACGAATGCATGCTGCCTTCTTCCCATCCGAAGCCGAGTATTCAAAACTATGGGGATTGAATCGAGATCGTCTCGGTCGATTGGGTAAGGACACTTTGGTCATGCATCCTGGCCCAATGAACCGAGGTCTCGAAATCGATAGTTACTGTGCGGACAGCCCAAACTCAACAATTTTGGATCAGGTTCGTAACGGAGTTAGCGCTCGAATGGCAGTGCTTTATCACCTTGCCGGCACAGAGAGGAACCAGTGAATGAGTTACACGCTAGTTGGAGTTACTCTGCCGAATGGCAAGGTTTCTAATGTCGCCATCGACGGCGATCACATTACCGCGGTCGGCCAGGAGCAACACGGTGAATTGATTGACTGCAATGGTTTGGTTCTGTTACCTGGATTCGTAGATCTACACACGCATCTACGCCAACCTGGTTTTGAACAAAGCGAGACTGTTCTGACCGGATCCATGGCTGCTGCGAAGGGTGGCTACACAGCTGTACACCCCATGGCTAACACCATGCCGGTTGCAGATAACGCTGGTGTTGTGGAACAGGTTCAAAGACTCGGTATGGATGCCGGCCTGGTTGAGGTCCAGCCAATCGGTGCAGTTACGGTAGGTCTCGAGGGAGAGAAGTTGGCTGAGCTTGGGAGTATGAACGCTTCGAGGGCCAATGTCACTATTTTCAGTGATGACGGAAAGTGCGTGAGTGACGCGCTGGTAATGCGTCGCGCTTTGTCCTACGTAAAAACTTTCAATGGTGTCGTCGCACAGCACGCCCAGGAACCGCGCCTAACGCAGAACGCTCAGATCAACGAAGGTGCCGTCTCTGCTGAGCTAGGGCTAGCCGGTTGGCCAGCTGTAGCTGAGGAGTCAATCATCGCGCGTGATATTATGCTTGCCGAACTAACTGGCTCTCGTCTGCACGTCTGCCACGTTTCAACCAAGGGTTCGGTTGAGCAAATCAAGTTTGGTAAGGCCAGGGGAGTGCAGGTAACCGCGGAGGTAACCCCGCATCACTTGCTGCTGACCGATGAATTGGCTAGAAGCTACGACCCGGTTTATAAGGTAAACCCGCCGCTACGCACAGCCTCAGATGTCGAGGCGCTTCGCGAAGCCTTGATTGATGGAACCATTGACGTAATCGGAACCGACCACGCACCTCACCCAGACGAACTGAAATCCTGCGAGTGGAGCAATGCAGCTTTTGGAATGTTAGGTCTTGAGACCGCAGCTTCGATAGCTCAGCTGGTCCTAATTGAGAGCGGAAAGTCGTCATGGGAGCGCCTGGCGCAGGTACTCTCGGTCGTACCAGCACAGATCAGCGGTCTGGCTCACCAAGGGCAGGAAATCGTTGCCGGATCATACGCAAACCTCTGTTTGATTGACCCGAAGGCCAAGGTCACCATCACTGATGGCGGTCAGAGCAAGAGCAGCAATCAACCGTATAAGGGCATGGAGTTGCCTGGTCGCGTAATTCACACAATTTTCAACGGAAAGTTCACCGTCCGAAACGGCGAACTAGCAGGGAAGGCACACTAATTGGATAAGGCAGTACTAGTTCTGGAGGACGGCAAACTCTTTACCGGATACAGCTACGGATCGTCGGGCAAGACCCTTGGTGAAGTTGTGTTCTGTACGGGAATGACCGGCTACCAGGAAACACTTACCGACCCTAGCTATGCGGGGCAGATTGTGGTCCAGACCGCGCCTCACATTGGAAACACTGGTGTGAACGCGCGGGATGAGGAGTCCTCAAAGGTTTGGGTCGCCGGTTATGTTGTACGTGATGCATCTCGAATCGTTTCGAACTTTAGAAGTGAAGACTCGCTAGATAACGAACTCAACAAGTATGGCGTGGTTGGTATTCGCGGGATCGATACCCGTGCCCTGACTCGACACCTACGCGACCGCGGAGTGATGCGCGGCGGCGTCTTTTCCGGTACCGAGGCAAGCCGCTCGGTCGATGAGTTGATTGCCGAAGTTCAAGGGGCCAAGAAGATGCAGGGGCTATCACTAAGTGACGTTGTTTCTACTCCTGCCAAGTATGTTGTGCCTGCCGAGGGCGCAGAATTTGGAAAGATTTCGATTCTTGACCTTGGAATCAAGGCCTCGACCATCGAGAACATGACGGCTCGTGGTCTCGAGGTTCATGTTTACCCAGCAACGGCGAGCGCTCAGCAGCTGTTGGAAATCAAACCCGATGCAGTCTTCTACTCGAACGGTCCAGGTGACCCTGAGACCGCTGCCGGTCAGGTTGAGGCCCTACGTGAGATCTTGAAGACCAGGACTCCGTTCTTCGGAATTTGCTTTGGAAACCAACTTCTTGGGCGGGCTCTAGGTTTTGAGACCTACAAGTTGGCGTTCGGTCACCGTGGCATAAACCAGCCGGTTCTAGACCGTCGCACTGGAAAGGTCGAAGTTACAGCACACAACCATGGTTTTGCCGTAAAGGTAGACGGTGGCTCCGAGGTTGATTCACCTGCCGGTTTTGGTCGCGTGAAGGTAAGCCACGTTTCACTGAACGATGACGTCGTAGAGGGTCTTGAGTGTGTCGACATTCCTGCCTACTCGGTGCAGTATCACCCGGAGGCAGCAGCCGGTCCACACGACTCGAACTATCTGTTCGACCGTCTCATTGAACTAATTCAGAACAACCGAAAGGCCAACTAATGCCTAAGCGTAAAGACATTAACTCCGTATTGGTTATCGGTTCCGGTCCAATTGTTATCGGTCAGGCGTGTGAGTTCGACTACTCGGGCACTCAGGCTTGCCGCGTTCTTCGAGAGGAAGGCATTCGCGTCATCCTGGTCAACTCGAATCCTGCGACCATCATGACCGATCCTGATTTCGCCGATGCCACCTACGTCGAACCGATTACCCCTGAAGTTATCGAGAGCATCATCATCAAGGAAAAGCCTGATGCTATTCTGCCGACACTTGGTGGGCAGACCGCGCTTAATGCGGCCATGTCGTTGCACGAGCTTGGAATTCTTGACAAGTACAACGTGGAACTTATCGGCGCCAAGGTAGATGCCATCAAGAAGGGTGAGGATCGACAGATCTTCAAGCAACTTGTGCTCGATGCTGGAGCCGATGTTGCTCGTTCGGTAATCGCTCACACCATGGACGAGGTTCTAGCAGCCGTTGACGTTCTCGGATACCCAATGGTGGTTCGTCCGTCGTTCACCATGGGTGGACTGGGCTCTGGTTTCGCCTACAACGAAGAAGACCTTCGCCGCATTGCCGGTGCCGGTCTCCAGGCCAGCCCGACCACCGAGGTGCTTCTCGAGGAATCGATTCTCGGTTGGAAGGAGTACGAGCTAGAACTCATGCGTGACACTGCGGACAACACCGTGGTGGTTTGTTCGATTGAAAACGTTGACCCGGTTGGAGTTCACACCGGTGACTCAATCACGGTTGCTCCGGCACTAACGCTTACCGATCGCGAGTTCCAGAACCTGCGTGATATCGGTATTCGCATTATTCGCGACGTCGGTGTAGACACCGGAGGTTGCAACATTCAGTTTGCGGTTGACCCTAATAATGGCCGCGTGATCGTTATTGAGATGAACCCACGCGTGAGCCGGTCGTCTGCGCTAGCTTCGAAGGCAACCGGATTCCCAATCGCCAAGATTGCAGCAAAGCTTGCTGTGGGGTACACCTTGGATGAGATCCCGAACGACATAACGCGGGTAACCCCGGCCAGCTTTGAACCTACCCTCGACTACATTGTCGTCAAGGTTCCACGCTTCGCCTTCGAGAAGTTCCCTGCCGCCGACCCGACCCTGACGACCACCATGAAGTCAGTTGGTGAGGCGATGGCAATTGGACGCAACTACTCGCAGGCACTTCAAAAGGCGCTTAGATCCCTAGAAAAGAAAGGTTCTTCGTTCCACTGGAACGAGACCGAAGCGGAGCTTTCGGACCTTCTTGAGGTAATCAAAGTGCCAACCGATGGTCGCATTGTGTCGGTACAGCAAGCACTACGTCTCGGTGCAACTCCGAAGCAGGTTTTCGACGCTACCAAGATCGACCCTTGGTTCATCGACCAAATCGTACTGATAAACGAGGTAGCCGATTTCATTAAGTCGGCCTCGGAACTTACTGTAGATGTCATCAAGCAAGCCAAGGAACACGGTTTCTCGGACGCGCAGATTGCTTCGCTGCGTTCGATGTCCGAGGCCGAGGTTCGCGCGATTCGCCATGCTTCTGGTCTTCGACCGGTTTTCAAGACCGTGGATACCTGTGCCGGTGAGTTCCCTGCACTGACTCCGTACCACTATTCGACGTATGAGCAGGAGACCGAAGTCGTACCCTCGGATCGTAAAAAGGTAGTCATTCTCGGTTCAGGCCCTAACCGAATTGGCCAGGGTGTTGAGTTCGACTACTCGTGCGTTCATGCTTCATTTGCTCTTGCCGACGCTGGTTTTGAAACCATCATGATCAACTGCAACCCGGAGACCGTATCAACCGACTATGACACCTCGGATCGTCTCTATTTCGAGCCATTGACTTTAGAGGATGTACTCGAAGTAATCCACGCTGAGAGCGCCAGTGGCGAGCTAGTGGGCGTTGTGGTTCAGCTTGGTGGGCAAACTGCTTTGGGTCTAGCCAAGGGCCTCAAAGAAGCTGGAATCCCGATTCTAGGTACAACACCAGATGCAATCGATCTTGCCGAAGAACGTGGTCTTTTCAGTCAGATCCTCGAAAACGCAAATCTGCTTGCACCTGCCAATGGTGTTGCCATCAACTTGGCTGAGGCAAGTGAAATCGCTGGACGCATCGGCTATCCCGTTCTGGTGCGCCCTTCATTCGTGCTTGGTGGGCGTGGAATGGAAATTATCTACGACCAGCACTCATTGGTGGACTACTTCGACCGTATCGCAGAGTATGGATTGATCGGACCGGGTTATCCGCTTTTGGTAGACCGTTTCCTTGATGACGCTATCGAGATTGATATCGATGCACTATATGATGGCCACCAGCTTTACGTTGGTGGTGTGATGGAGCACATCGAAGAGGCTGGAATTCACTCCGGTGACTCGTCTTGTACGTTACCTCCGATTACTTTGTCGGCTGGGCAAATCGAGCGCGTTCGCGTTGCCACCGAAGCAATCGCAAAGGGAATCGGTGTACGTGGTCTGATCAACGTACAGTTCGCAATTGCCAACGATGTGCTCTACGTTCTCGAAGCCAACCCGCGCGCTTCTCGTACCGTGCCATTCGTTTCGAAGGCGCTGGGAATCACTCTCGCCAAGGCAGCATCGTTGGTGATGGTGGGTCGCACCATTGACAGCCTGATCGCTGACGGACACCTTCCTAAGGCCGATGGAACATATATTCCTGCCGGTTCAGCAATCGCCGTAAAGGAAGCGGTTCTTCCGTTCAAGCGCTTCGCTACGAAGGAGGGACGTTTCGTGGATTCTCTCCTTGGTCCAGAAATGCGCTCTACCGGCGAAGTCATGGGTATGGATGTCGATTTCCCAACTGCATTTGCGAAGAGCCAATCGGCCGCCGGAAGCGCGCTCCCTAAGAGTGGAACGATCTTCATTTCGGTCGCCGATCGAGATAAGCCGCAGGTTCTGCTGCCGGTACGTCGCCTCCAGCAACTCGGTTATCGCATCCTGGCCACTGAAGGAACGAGCGCGATTCTTTCACGTCATGGAATCGCTGTTGAAAGTGTTCGTAAGGAATCGGCGCTGGGGGAGGGACCTTCGATTGTTGATCTGATTACCGCTGGTGAAGTCGACGTCGTGGTGAACACTCCTTCCGGTTCATCGGCTCGTAAGGATGGCTACGAAATCCGTGCGGCCACAACTGCGGCAGATAAGGCGATCTTCACAACTATCGCTCAGCTAAGTGCGGCAATTGGTTCCTTCGAAAAGGTAATTGAGGGTCCATTCGAGGTACGTTCATTGCAGCAACACGCTGAAGATCGGGCTGCCAAGCTTGTTTAAATCGTTTGGAGAGCGCCTACAAGAGGGCTTTGATGCACACGGACAACTGTGTGTGGGAATTGACCCTCACACGGCACTCCTCAATGCCTGGGGCCTTGAGGAGTCGGCGAAGGGGCTTCGTGAGTTTGGCCTTCGAGTCGTAGACGCAGCTCATGGCCGGGTTGCACTTATCAAACCTCAGGTGTCGTTCTTTGAGCGATTCGGGGCGAAGGGATTTGAAGTTCTCGGTGAAGTAACCAATGCCTCGCGTGAGGCAGGGCTACTGGTGATAGCCGACGCCAAGCGAGGAGACATCGGCACCACGATGGATGCTTATCTCGAAGCCTGGTTCGGAAATCAATCCGGTCTCTTCGCCGACGCGCTTACGGTATCGCCATATCTCGGTATAGGCACCTACATCGGTAACTTCGCTGGATATGCCGCTGATGGTAAGGGATTGTTCTCATTAGTGGCTACCTCGAACCCAGAAGGTGCATCGGTTCAGCTCGCACGTTTCCAGGGCACCACCATAGCGGGTTCCCAGTGGGCTCAGCTGGATGCTCTAAACGCCGAGGCTGAGTATCTCGGTAATTTCGGTGCCGTTTTGGGCGCAACCCTCGAGCTTGATCGTTTTGAGGTACGGCCACTCGGGCTCAAAACACCGGTGCTCGCACCAGGATTTGGAGCGCAGGGTGCCGAATTGGCAAACGCTAAGCAGATCTACGGCTCTCTTGCATCGCAAGTCGCCTATTCCGTTTCCAGATCGGTGCTTCAGGCTGGTCCTAGTGAATTGGGTCGTGCCATCGACGAGTCGAATTCACAACTAATCGAAGGCCTTAGTAAGTAGGCTTTAGGGATGACCTCACGTTTAGCTGTAATCGCTGGTCCAACCGCTGTCGGTAAGGGGACCGTGGTGCGTCATTTGCTTGCGGAACATCCAGAGTTCCAGGTGAGCGTCTCGGCGACGACGCGTTCACCGCGTCCGGGCGAAGTTGACGGCGTCGACTACTTCTTTTGGACTCAGGAGCGTTTCGATTCGGCAATTGCCAACAACGAGTTGCTCGAGTTCGCAACCGTCCATGGAATAAATCGTTACGGCACACCAAGAAAGCCCGTTGAAGACGCTCTTGCCGCTGGTAAGCACGTGGTTCTGGAGATCGACATTCAGGGTGCAAAGCAGGTGAAGGCAGCAATGCCTGAGGCAATGACGATCTTCATCATGCCCCCGAGTTGGGACGAGTTGGTAAGAAGACTTAGTTCGCGTGGCACCGAGGACGCCGCTGAACAGGAACGTCGCCTTGAAACTGCGGTGATTGAACTTGCCGCCGCAAACAGTTTTGATTACACCGTTGTCAACGACGAGGTGGCTAAATGTGCCGCGCAGGTCGTAGAATTGATGTCATGACTACCACCGAGCCATTACAGGGCATTGTTTCGCCATCGATTGACAACCTTCTAAGCAAGGTTGACTCAAAGTACGAATTGGTTATGTTTGCTGCAAACCGCGCACGTCAGATCAACCAGTACTACTCGGAACTTCAGTCGGGTAGCCTATTCAACAACGTTGGTCCTCTAGTGACTGCAACCGTTGATGAGAAGGCTCTCACCATCGCACTTCGCGAGATCGACCAGGACAAGCTGGTCAAGACTTCAACTCTGTAACGAGTCATTATGCGCGTGCTGGTTGGAATTACCGGTGGAATCGCCGCATACAAATCCGCTGAACTCATTCGTCTCTTCGTTGAGGCTGGTCATGAGGTTCGCGCTGTGCCCACTTCAAATGCATTGAGATTCATTGGCGCTGCCACTCTCGAGGCTCTCACACACAATTCCGTGAATCACGATCTTTATTCAGACGTTGAAGAAGTTCGTCACATTGAATTAGCCAAGTGGGCCGACCTCGTTGTGGTCGCCCCCGCAACAGCCAGTTTTCTGGCTCGCTATTCGGCCGGCCTTGCCGATGACCTACTTGGCAACATCCTGCTTGCCACGGTTGCACCTGTTGTTGTTGCACCAGCCATGCATACAGAAATGTGGTTGAACGAAGCAACAGTCAACAATGTAACCATCCTGCGCACCCGCGGTATCCATGTCATTGAACCTGCGGCTGGTCGCTTAACCGGTCGAGATACCGGTGTCGGTCGCCTTCCGGAGCCAGGAGAGATCTACCGCGAGTCAATGGGGCTTCTAGCAAAGCAGGATCTCGCCGGGCTTTCCATTCTGGTTGTTGCCGGGGGAACTCGTGAGCCAATCGATCCAGTGCGATACATCGGAAACCGCTCTTCCGGCAAACAAGGTGTTGCTCTCGCCGAGGCAGCCGTTGCCAGGGGCGCCTCGGTTCACCTAGTCGCTTGCAACTTCGAATACGAAAACCGCTCGATTGACGTTATCCCTGCCGAGACACCGCGTGACGTCGAGTCAATTCTTCGTTCGATCGGTTCGGAAACCGACATAGTGATCATGCCAGCTGCAATTTCCGATTATCGCGTGGCGGAGGTTGCCTCACACAAAATAAAGAGTGAACAGAGCGAAGCACTCGATCTTCATTTGCTTGAGAATCCTGATCTGATAGCGAATCTGGTTCAGATGGTCGGCAAGAATCAGCTTTCAACCAAGGTTGTTGGATTTGCGGCCGAAACGGCCCAAGGTCCGGAACTTCTTAGTCTCGCGCAGAAGAAACTTGCCAAGAAACAGCTTGACCTGATTGTTGCGAACGATGTCTCCGAAGGTCGGGGATTTGATCAAACCGAGAATTCCGTGATGATCGTCTCGTCTTCGGGTCACCGCACTGTAGCCGGCTCCAAGCGCGAAATTGCTGACGCCATTTTCGACGAGTTGGCAAATAGTAACTAGTTGTCGCCTGTCGCGAATATACTGGTAGCAATGTCTAATCTGCGCTTTTTCACCTCTGAATCCGTTACTGAAGGTCACCCAGACAAGATTTGTGATCAGATCAGTGACACGATTCTCGACGCCATTTTGGCGGAAGACCCAGCAGCTCGTGTTGCGGTTGAGACCATGGTCACAACTGGTTTGGTCCATGTTGCTGGTGAAATAACCACCGAGACCTATGTTGAAATCCCTCGGTTGGTGCGAGACCGAATCAACGCAATCGGTTACACCAGTTCAGACATTGGATTCGACGGAAATTCTTGTGGCATTAGCGTTTCAATTGGTGAGCAAAGCCCCGACATTGCGCAGGGTGTGAACTCGGGCATTGAAGTCCGCGAAGGCACCTCCAAAGAAGATCTTGACGCACAGGGCGCGGGGGACCAGGGCATTATGTTTGGCTATGCCAGCAATGAAACTCCAGTGCTTATGCCGGCTGCGATCTGGCTATCGCACAAACTCGCTGCCAAGCTAGCTGAGGTTCGCAAAGATGGTGTTTTTGACTATCTTCGTCCGGACGGTAAAACTCAAGTCACTCTCGGCTATGAAGGTGCTGTTCCTAAAACCGTAGAAACTGTTGTTCTCTCAACTCAACACAATCCTTCCGTCAGTACAGAGCAATTACGAAGTGACATGCAGAACTTTGTTATCGAGCCAATTCTTATGGAGAGCGGTTTTGATTTCTCGGGCTATCGAGCATTGATCAATCCAACCGGTCGATTCGAAATCGGAGGACCGATGGGCGATGCGGGTCTCACAGGGCGCAAAATCATCGTCGATACCTACGGTGGGGCTGCCCGTCATGGTGGAGGAGCCTTCTCGGGCAAGGATCCATCGAAGGTCGATCGTTCTGCTGCTTATGCCATGCGTTGGGTTGCCAAACACGTTGTGGCCGCGGGCTTTGCAGATCGAGCCGAGGTGCAAGTCGCCTACGCGATTGGTAAGGCTCACCCTGTAGGTCTATATGTCGAGACTTTTGGAACTGAGAAATATCCTGTGGACGCCATCCGCAAGTCAATAATGGCTACTTTTGATTTGCGTCCGAAGGCGATTATTAATGATCTGAATCTACTGCGCCCGATTTACAGCCAGACCGCGGCTTACGGTCACTTCGGTCGGGAAAATGCAGATTTCACCTGGGAGCAGCTTGATCGAATTGAGGCTCTTCAGAAGGCATTGCAGGTATAGCCAATGATTACCGAGAGTTTCGCTCGGGTTGTTTTTGCGTCGCCGTTACCTGCTCTCAATCGTGAATTTGAATATCGTGTTCCCCGCGAATTTAGAGAGTCGATTGCGGTTGGCTGCCGTGTCCGAGTGAAACTAGCCGGCGCCGCAAAAGAGGGCTTTGTTGTTGAACTGTCTGCGACGCAAGAGTTCACGGGCCAACTATCGGATATCCTCGAAGTAATAAGTTCCGTGCCGGTCCTGCTCCCGCATGTTTACAAACTCCTTAAGGCTGTTGCTGCCAGGCAATGTGCTTCGGTGGGGGAGTTAGTTGATAACGCAGTTCCAAAACGTGCCGTTCGAATTGAGAAATCGTTCAGTGCTTCAAATTTTGTGCAATGCGCACCAGGTTCCAACTCGAGGAAAGCTGTAACACTTCGGCCTCACGCGGAGAAAGCCTCAGGGCAACCAGGGTGGCTTGGAACTTTGAGTTCTGCTGCAATATCCGAATTGGGGCAAGGTAGATCTGTCATTGTTTGCTTGCCTGATTTCCGAGACATCGAACGATTCGAATCGGTTTTGAGCGCATCGTTGACTTCCGAACAGTTTTTGAGGGTCGACTCTTCCGGCACGGGCTCCGAGCGCTACTCGACGTTCCTAAAAGAACTCGTGGAACGTCCAATCGTCATTTTTGGCACTCGTAATGTCCTTTATTCGCCTGCAAGCGAGAATTCAACCATCTTGGTCTGGGACGATGGCGACCAGAGTCACACGGACCAACAAAGTCCGTACATTTCGTCGCGTGAACTAGCTTTAGTGCGGCAATCGATCTTTCAATGTGATCTCTACTTCTACTCACATGCGCGCTCAACTGATTTGCAGCGTCTCATCGAAATCGGATACGTAAGCGAAGTCCCGATTGACACTTGGCGACCAAAAGTTGCAAAGTCAGATTCGAATGGTCTTGATGGGCTTTCTTTCAAAATCATCAAGTCGGGTCTCGAAAAGGGTCCAGTACTCGTGCAGGTGGCCTCCCCTGGAATATCGAAATCGCTTTTTTGCGGTCAGTGTGAAACCAGATCAACTTGCGCTGGTTGCAATGGCCCGCTGTGGGTGAATGCCCGCGCTCAGATATCTTGTCGTTGGTGCGGAAACCTGAATCTAAATGCGTCTTGCCGGGATTGTGGTTCCAAGGAATTTCGACAGGGTAGGGCTGGTGTTACAAGATGGGTAACTCAACTAGGAAAGTCCTTCCCAGGTGTACCCGTCTATGAGGTAACTCGCGATGATGATATTGAACTGAAGCCAGCCAAGCCCGCCCTGTATGTGGCGACACCTGGCATCGAGCCGATCGTAGCTGGCGGCTACGCAGCGGCAGTGTTCTTGGATGGTGCCGCCCTTCTGGGGCGCGACACACTACGTTCGTCTGAAGACGCGCTACGTGGCTGGCTAAATGCACTGGCCTTTGTACGTGCAAATGGTGAATCGGTCGTGGCGGGAGTGTCGGCCGAGGTCGAACGAGCATTGACACTCGGTGAGGTATCAGAGACTGTTAGCTCAGTTCTTGCGGAACGTCAAGAGCTGGGCTTCCCGCCGGCAAGGAGATTCCTTAGTGCTACCGGTCGTAAGGCTGACCTCGACGAATTAGCCGAACGTCTATCGCACATCGAGCATGTGAAAGTACTAGGCATCGCCGCGGCGGCCTCTCATGTGAGTGAATCTGATTATCGTCTGGTTGCCTCTTTTCCTTATGCTCAGGGTAATTCCGTCGCCGAATCCATGAGAGACGCTATTGCTTCAACCGCTGGTAAGCAACTACGCGTTAGCGCCAAGAGTGGAAGAAATCTTCGACCGCTCACCATCAAGTTCGACGACCCACGAGTCATTTAGGCTGTAGTGATGTCCATTCTGTTCGCCGGTACCCCTGAAAACTCAGCCACGACGCTTGAAGCGTTAGTGGCCGCAGGTGTGCCTGTATCGGTGGTTATGACTCGTGAAGACGCTCCAGTCGGACGAAAACGCATCATCACTCCGTCTCCAGTAGCTCAAGTTGCTGAACGGCTCTCAATTCCACTAGTTAAGACCAATCGCGTGGATAAGCAAACTCTGGCCGAAATTGGCAAATACCAGCCCGCTTTGGCAATCGTCGTAGCTTTTGGGGCATTGCTCAAAGAAGATGCTCTGGACTCCATACCTGGCGGTTGGTTCAATTTGCACTACAGTCTCTTGCCCAAATGGAGAGGTGCTGCGCCGGTGCAATGGAGTATATTCCACGGCGATCGGGAAACCGGTGTCAGCGTTTTCAAAATTGACACGGGCTTAGATACCGGTCCGGTGCTTCTACAGGTACCTACTCTTATTGAGCCCGGAGAGAATGCATCGCGTCTACTCGCAAGATTGACACAGTTGGGCATCAGCGCGTTGCTAGAGGTGGTTCCAAAGCTACTCGCCGGTATTTCGTTGGCTCAACCTCAATCGCAATCCGGAGTCTCATTGGCGCCAAAGCCAACTCGTGAAGATGCCTTCGTTGATTTTCATTCAAGCGCCGTAGATACCGAAAATCAAATCAACGGAATGAATTTTGAACCAGGTGCATGGACGTCTCTGAATGGTGAGCCCTTCAAGCTACTTGAGGTCACGGTGAACCATTCCGCGTCAAATCTGAGTGAGGGTGAAGTCGGAGTCATTGATAACTCGGTAGTGGTCGGCTGTAGAGCAAGTTCATTGCGTTTGTTGGACGTTCAGCCATCTGGCAAAAGCCGCATGTCAGCGCTTGATTGGTTCCGTGGTTTGAAGTCGGATACCGTGAGATTGGGAAGAGATGACTAATGCTCGCCGCGTTGCATTCGAAGCGTTGAAGACCGTTTCTGAGCGAGATGCATACCTGAATCTAGTGCTTCCCAAGCTACTGGCCGATGCTGACCTTGAACTGTCCGATTCCGGCTTCGCAACTGAGCTCTCATACGGGACTGCACGAATGCAGGGATTCTACGACTGGGTTATTTCACTAGTCACGAACCGTGAGGTAGATGAAATCGACCCTGAGGCGCTCATCGTATTGCGAATCGGCGCCCACCAACTGTTGACTCTAGAGACACCAGCTCACGCCGCAATCTACGAAACCGTTGAGTTATCAAAACGTGTTTGCAAGGCGAGTGTATCGGGGTTCGTAAATGCGGCGATGCGCCGGATCAGCGAGAAGAGCCTTTCACAATGGCAGGCGCGACTCGATCGTGAGAACCTGAGTGAAGAACAAAAACTTTCTATAAAGGAGTCTCATCCTTTGTGGGTTACCAGATCGATCAAACTTGCTCTTTCCTCAGAAGGAGCAGGTGATGAACTTGCGGATGCACTGGTCGCCGATAACGGGAGTCCAAAAGTTCATCTTGTTGCTTTACCTGGCAAGAATGCCGTGGATAACAATGCTTTGACAAGGGGAGAGGCTTCGCCCATCGGATTTGTACTGAACTCGGGAGATCCGGCTAAGGTTCCCGGCGTGTCTACCGGCACCATGCGTGTTCAGGATCAAGGTTCGCAGTTAGCCGCCTTGACGCTAAGTCGCAACAAACCAGTAAGACCAGGGGAGCGTTGGCTAGATCTATGTGCAGGTCCTGGGGGCAAGGCTGCGCTATTGGCTGCCGAGGCCGCAATCGCTGGAGCCACGTTGACCACCAATGAGGTTTCGGAACATCGCGCAAAACTCGTAGAAACAGCTATTCGCCACTCAGGATTCAAGGTAGAGCAGCTAACCGGCGATGGTCGAAAACTTCGCGACAAGAAGGGTTTCGATCGGATCATGTTGGATGCTCCTTGTACTGGCCTTGGAGCACTAAGGCGTCGTCCAGAGTCGCGTTGGCGAAAGAGCGCCGAAGGGCTCAAGGAACTTTCCGTGCTTCAAAGAGAACTCATGGAGGCAGCTTGGGAGAACTTGAAGCCAGGTGGAACACTCGCATACGTCACCTGTTCTCCGCACCCAACCGAGACCACTTCACAAATTGAGTGGTTCCTGCGAAGTAACCCCGACGCAAAACTTTCTGATGCAACGGCTTCATTGCTTGCCATCAATCCAAAACTTAACATCAAGAAAAATCGAAAAACCGCACAACTCTGGCCGCATCGAAACGGTACCGATGCCATGTTCATAGCTCTGGTTGAGAAACAGTAGTTCTAGGCTATAGACATGTCTATTCGTATCCATCCGAGCATCCTCTCTGCGGATTTCGCTAATTTTGAAGCGGAATTTCAGACACTTGATGGCGCTGACGCGTTACACATCGATGTCATGGATGGGCACTTTGTTCCTAATCTCACTTTTGGCCTACCAGTAGTTAAGCGCTTGGTAGAAGTAGCCAAATTTGATACCGACATTCACCTGATGATTGAAAACGTTGATCTCGAAGCCGTGAAGTATGCCGATACCGGCGCCAGCAGTGTCACATTTCATTGGGAAGCAAGCACAAAGCCAGTTTCCACGGCGAGGGCGATTAGAGCCGCTGGAGCTAGAGCGGCGATTGCCATCAAGCCCGGCACCGACATTTCTGTGGTCATAGATAGCCTCAACGAGTTCGATATGCTTTTGGTCATGACCGTTGAACCTGGTTTCGGCGGCCAAAAATACCTAGAGAACATGGTTCCCAAAATTGAAGCGGCTCGAGCTGAGGTTGCTCGCCTTGGTTTGGATTTGAGCATCCAAGTAGACGGCGGAATCGATCGACACACAATTGCCTCGGCAAGCGCTGCTGGTGCCGATTGTTTTGTCGCGGGAAGCGCGGTTTTCGGTAGCAGCGATCGCCCTGCAGAAATTGCTTTGTTGCGTGACATCGCGTCTCAGCATTCCCTTTTGAACTAGTTTTTATTTCAGTGGGTTAAACTTTTGTATGACCACTTTCGAATCCCTTTTCAACGACCTATCAAATAAGGCAATTGAACGTCCTGAGGGATCACATACCGTGAAGTGGCTAGATGCCGGAGTGCACACCATCGGCAAAAAGATTGTCGAAGAGGCCGCAGAGGTCTGGATGGCAGCTGAATTCCAATCCAAAGACGAATTGGCAGCAGAGATGAGTCAGCTCATCTACCACCTTCAGGTAATGATGATTGCCAAAGGAATTTCGTTGGAAGATCTGGAAAAGAAGTTTTAGTAATGCTAAGAGTTGCAATCCCTAACAAGGGTATTTTGTCCGAAACTGCCGTGCTCATGCTCAAAGAGGCCGGCTACGCCACCCGTCGTGACACCAAGGAACTTCACGTAATCGATGGTGACAACAACATCGAGTTTTTCTATCTACGCCCTCGAGACATTGCAACCTACGTAGGTTCTGGCTCACTAGAT
Source organism: Actinomycetota bacterium (assembly GCA_041181585.1). Taxonomy (GTDB): domain Bacteria; phylum Actinomycetota; class Actinomycetes; order Actinomycetales; family Microbacteriaceae; genus Rhodoluna. The sequence goes on along the minus strand of JBEGPG010000074.1, from coordinate 97,553 downwards.
CTAGGGCTAACTGGGCTAGACCTGTTACTCGACTCCCGTTCTCCTGCGGAGACGGTTGAGGACCTTCGATTTGGAGAGTCGACTTTCCGTTTCGCGGGTCCGGTTGGCCAATTCAAAGCATTGTCCGATCTTGAAGGTAAACGAGTTGCCACCGCATACGTAAACCTTGTAGAGGACTACCTGGCGAAACAAGGTGTCAGTGTACAACTCGTGCAATTGGATGGTGCCGTTGAAAGCGCCGTGCGATTAGGTGTTGCCGATGCAGTTGCCGATGTTGTATCCACGGGAAATACTCTTCGTCAGGCGGGTCTAGAGATTTTTGGCCCTGTTCTACTTCACTCCACGGCACATCTAATTAGCGCACCTGGTAAGCAAGCCTTGGCCACAACCTTGCTTAGAAGACTGCGTGGAGTAGTAGTAGCGCGTGAATACGTCATCTTTGATTACGACTGCCCCGCAGAATTAGTCGAGGCGGCATCTGCAATCACGCCAGGTATTGAATCCCCAACGGTGTCGCCGCTGCGCGACAAGGACTGGGTTGCGGTTCGCGCTTTGGTGAAGGCATCGGAAACCAATGCCACCATGGATGCCTTATATGAGCTTGGTGCGCGCGCAATTTTGGTTAGCGCCATTCACGCGGCGCGCATCTAATGTCACTCACCGTTCGAGTCATACCTTGTCTTGACGTGGCTAATGGCCGCGTTGTCAAAGGCGTCAATTTCGAGAATCTTCGTGATGCAGGTGATCCGGTAGAACTTGCTGACTACTACTATCAGGGTGGAGCTGATGAGCTCACGTTTTTAGACGTCCAAGCAACCGTCGACAACCGGGACACGATGTATGACCTTGTGACCAAGACTGCCGAAAAAGTCTTCATTCCGCTCACTGTCGGGGGCGGCGTGCGCGATGTATGTGGTGTTGGTAAATTGCTTGGTGCCGGCGCAGACAAGGTTTCCATTTCGTCGGCTGCAATCGCAAACCCGTCATTGCTTTCCAAAATCTCCTCTAAATACGGGAATCAAGTTCTGGTGCTCTCGCTCGACCTCAAGGCGCGACCGAATGCAAAGGAAGCTTGGGTAGTAACGACACATGGTGGTCGCATTGAGACTTCTATTGACGCTCTCGAATGGATATCCCGATGTGAAGAGCTCGGTGTTGGTGAATTGCTGGTCAACAGCATCGACGCCGACGGAACTAAGGCCGGTTTTGACTTGCCCCTAATTTCTGCCATAAGAGCAGTGACCAAGCTTCCGTTGATTGCATCTGGTGGGGCAGGTAAGGCTAGCGATTTCGCACCAGCCGCAAAAGCTGGTGCTGATGCAATTTTGGCTGCCTCCATCTTCCACAACCGAGAAGTTACTATTGGAGATGCCAAGGTAAATCTTTCAGCGAATGGGTTCCAAGTCCGATGACCGTGAATTTCCTTATTGATGATCTCAAATTCGATGTCTCGGGACTAATTCCAGCCATTGTCCAGGACGCGCGATCAAAGCGCGTCATCATGTTCGCGTGGATGAATCGAAAATCAATTAGTGAATCGCTTCGGCTTGGGGAAACCGTTTTCTACTCTCGCTCACGTGAGGAATTGTGGCACAAGGGAGCTACCAGTGGAAACACCCAATCCATCGAACGAATCGAGGTCGACTGCGACAAAGACGTCTTGCTAATTTCGGTAGTTTCGAAAGGCCCTGCCTGCCACACCGGCGAGGAATCTTGCTTCGATTCCGGCGCGTTAGGGGCTGCAAGTGTTGAGTGATGCCGAGTTCCTAAGCAAGGTCAAGGCCAATCGCGTGGTTGCGGTTGTCGACAGCGTTTTCGCAGATTCCGAGAGTCCACTAAGTATTTTTGAGAAATTGGCTCAAGGGAACGAAGGTTCGTTTCTATTGGAGTCTGCTGCTCAAGGTGTCTGGTCGCGTTTCAGCTTCATTGGTGTCAACTCACGAGGTCGCCTAGTACAAGAAGCTGGTCAACCGGTTACTTGGGTCAGTGCTTCGGGGGCCAATGCTTTTCCTAGCGACTTGAACATTGAACTACCCCTCACAGCCTTGGATGCAGTAGAAGCAATCCAAGCCGCCTGGTCATCGCACTCCCTAGATCTCGAGATCCCTCTAGCTTCTGGGCTCGTTGGATCTCTTGGGTGGAATGTTATCCGCGAAATTGAGCGACTACCTGATGCCAAGGCTCCGATTCTCGATTTCCCCACCGTCAGCCTTTCGATGATTCAGGACCTTGTCGTTGTGGATCATCACTCTGCAACGATTCTTTTTGTTGCCAATGTTTTCGTTGAAGGTCAATCAGATAGTGAACTTCTTGCGGAGAAGAAAGCCGCGCAATCACGCATTGAAGCGCTGAAGAATAAGCTTGCACAGCCGCATGCTCCGTTTATCGCTTCTGTGGATTTTGAAATCGAACCATCCGTCGAGTCGAATCAGACCAAAGAAGCATTTCTTAACGCGGTAGAAATCGCAAAGGAGCACGTTCGTCAGGGCGATGTCTTCCAGGTGGTGCTATCGCAGAACTTCGCAACTGAACTTAATGCCGAACCGCTCACCCTATATCGTCTACTGAGAGCGTTGAACCCTAGCCCATATATGTATCTACTAAACGGGGCAGATTCTCTAGGTAAGTTCGCAATCGTTGGTTCATCACCAGAATCGCTTGTTACGGTGACCGGAGCTGATGTTGTTACTCACCCAATTGCGGGGTCCCGTCCACGTGGCAAAGACTGGGAGAGCGACCAACGTCACGAATCCGACTTACAGGGCGACCGCAAGGAAATTGCCGAGCATCTAATGCTTGTGGATCTAGCTCGAAACGATTTACTCCGGGTTTGCGAGCCGGATTCCGTAGCTGTCACCGAGTTCATGCAGGTGCACCGATTCAGTCATATCATGCACTTGGTTTCTACAGTCGAGGGAAAACTCCGCGAGGGTCAAACACCAATCGATGTTTTCCGTGCAACATTTCCAGCTGGTACTTTGTCGGGTGCGCCAAAGCCCCGGGCGCTTGAGATTATTACTCAACTTGAACCAACCGACCGAGGGCTTTATGGGGGAGTATGTGGCTATTTCGACTTTGCCGGCAATTCAGATTTAGCAATTGCCATTCGTACTGCCTTCGTTCGCGACGGCAGAGCTCTAGTTCAAGCTGGTGCTGGCATAGTCTTGGATTCTGATCCGGTTTCAGAATACGAAGAAACCAGAAGTAAGGCACGAGCGGTGCTCCGTGCCATAGCCGCGGCTAACAAAGCTGAGAGTTTGTGATGCTTCGTAAGTCTGCAAATATCGCCTTCCTGGTCGCCACTGTGGCCTGCTGGATTACCTCTTCTCAAGTTTGGGCGACTGCAGTCATAGCCGAGTCTCAGGCAGAGGTTTCCAACACTGCGATAGAGGGTTACCCACAGCTCACATTTGTTTTGATCACTTGGGTCCTTACCTTTTGGTTGATCAGGTATCTGAAATCGGTTTTTAGTCAGTTTTTAGTCTCTGCCGTCTCGTTGCTCCTTTTTTCAACTCTTTTCCCAATTTGGTTTGATTCCGCATCCGGTTCGATAACGATTCTTAGTGGTCTTATCGCAAAGAAAACAGGCGTATCCGATTGGGAGGGTCAGCGCCTGTTGCTTGCCTCATCTGAGTTCAACCATCTCGCAGCAGATGGGTTTGTCATCTCGATCGTTGTCGCGTTTGTGGCACTTTTGCTTCTAATTTGGCTTCCGAAGAACTCTGGCGAAAAAACTCCTCGGTTTGTGACCAGAATCGATAACTTGCCAAGTTGGTAATCACAATTTAACTAAAATTGATTTGTAAGAAGAAAGGCACCAAATGTCGGCAGACCACCCAGAAGACACGAACCACGGAGACACCATTGCAGCTTGGACTTCAGTATCGGTAATCGTCGTAGGCTTCATCGGCCTTGTCACATTCTTCTACATTGGTGACATGAACCTTACCTGGGCATCAATTGCAACCATTGCCGTTGGAGCGATTCTTGGTCCAATCCTTTCGGCTCTTGGCCTGGGTAAGAAGAAGTAATAGTTTTTTGCTTGAAGAACTTTATGCTGGCTCCCTTGAGGATGCAGCAAGGCGTCAGTCTTTAGTTTCAGCTGGTGAACTAGAGGCCAAAATCCATGCAGTTGCTCCCGCGCTTGATGTTCTACAGGCTTTTGCGCCTCGTGAGAATATTCACGTTCTGGCTGAAGTAAAACGAGCTAGTCCATCTAAAGGCCAACTTGCCGAAATCGCCGATCCAGCTGCATTGGCGAAAACCTATGAGCAGGCTGGAGCTACTGGTATTAGTGTGCTGACCGAGGAACGTAGGTTCAAAGGGTCTTTGGATGACTTGGACGCCGTTCGACAAACAGTTGCGATCCCTGTTTTGCGCAAAGAGTTCATCGCCAATGAATATCAGCTTCTTGAGGCTCGTGCTGCTGGAGCCGACATAGCCCTATTGATTGTTGCCGGGTTAACAAAGTCGGATTTAGGGCGACTTATGTCTTTCACGCTGCAACTCGGAATGACGCCTTTTATCGAAACCCACGATCGCAAGGAACTTGAAGTTGCGTTGGAACTCGAGGCCAAGTTCGTAGGCGTAAACGCGCGTGATCTTTCCACCTTCCAGACCGACCGGAATCTATTCGGAGAGCTCGTTCATCTATTCCCTAGCGACGTAATTAAGGTCGCAGAGTCGGCCGTGCGCAATGTTGGTGATGTCCAGCATTACCGAGATGCCGGTGCCGATGTGGTTTTGGTTGGCGAGGCACTCGTCACTTCAAATGCGACTGCAACCCTGCAGGGCTTTCTTGAGGTTAAATAGAGAAATGCCTGAAAATTCACTTCGTTCCCAGCAGGGACCCTATTTTGGTGAGTTTGGCGGCCGTTTTGTTCCCGAAAGCTTGGTGGCGGCACTTGACCAGCTTGAACAGACCTACCGTCTTGCTCAAAAGGATCCGGCGTTTCAGGCGGAGCTAGCCGAATTGCATCGCAGCTACACAGGGCGTCCTTCAATCCTTACTGAGGTAAAGCGCTTTGCGGAACATGCTGGCGGCGCTCGAATTATCCTCAAACGAGAAGATCTAAACCACACGGGTTCGCACAAGATTAACAACGTTTTGGGTCAGGCCTTGATTACCAAACGCATGGGTAAGAAGCGCATCATTGCCGAGACGGGGGCTGGTCAACACGGAGTTGCAAGTGCTACGGCCGCTGCACTTTTCGGTTTTGAATGCACCGTTTACATGGGTGAGGTAGACACGCAGCGCCAGGCGCTTAACGTTGCTCGAATGAGACTGCTCGGTGCCGAGGTCATTCCGGTCAAAACCGGTAGCCGTACTCTAAAGGACGCAATAAATGAAGCGCTGCGCGACTGGGTTACCAACGTCGACAACACTCACTACCTACTAGGTACCGTTGCTGGTCCTCATCCTTTTCCTGAAATGGTTCGCGATTTTCACTCGGTAATTGGAATTGAGGCTCGCGCCCAAATGCTTGAACAATTCGGGGTGCTACCAACTGCGTTAGCCGCCTGTGTTGGTGGTGGTTCCAATGCAATTGGCTTGTTCCACGCCTTCTTGGACGATCGCGAAGTTGAAATCCACGGTTTCGAGGCTGCAGGCGAAGGTATGGATACCAAACGCCACGCCGCCACGCTCAACTATGGCCGCCCTGGAGTGCTTCACGGCGCTCGTAGTTACATGCTTCAGGACGAAGACGGCCAAACCATTGAGTCGCACTCAATAAGCGCCGGTCTGGATTATCCGGGCGTAGGCCCTGAGCACTCCTGGTTAAAAGATATTGGTCGGGCACAATATCACGGAATTAGTGATGATGAAGCCATGCAGGCACTTCGCCTATTGAGCCAGACCGAGGGAATTATTCCAGCGATCGAATCGGCACACGCTTTAGCCGGAGCTTTGAAACTCGGCAAGAAGCTGGGACCGCAGGCAATCATCCTCGTAAATCTTTCAGGTCGTGGCGATAAAGACATGGAAACTGCCGGCAAATATTTCGGATTGCTTGGTTCCTAGTGTCTAGAGTTTCCGAAGTCTTCGCAGCAAATAAGGCTGCAAATAAAGAGACACTAATTGGCTACTTCCCGGCTGGCTATCCGAGCATAAATGAGTCGCTAGAGGCGTGTGTCGCCATGTGTCAAAACGGCATCGACATCTTGGAACTTGGAGTTCCATACAGCGACCCAGTAATGGACGGCGCGGTGATTCAGGAAGCCACCGAGATTGCGCTAACTGCAGGGTTTAGGCTGCGCGATCTTTTTCCGTTGTTGTCCGAACTAACGTCCAAGGTAGATACACCAATTTTGGTAATGACTTACTGGAATCCTGTTGTCCAGTATGGTGTCGAAAGATTCGCTCGCGACTTGAAGGCAGCGGGTGGCGCCGGACTAATCACGCCTGACCTAATCGTAGACGAGGCGGGAGAATGGCTAAGAGTTTCCGACGAGCTTGGTCTTGATCGAGTTTTCCTTGCTACACCATCATCTTCGCAAGAACGAATCGATAGGGTCGTAGAACTATCGCGTGGATTTGTCTATACGGTTTCCACCATGGGGATTACCGGCGCCAGAGATGATCTTGATGCCAAGGCTCGTTCCGTCGTTGAAAAGATTAGAAATTCTGGCGTAGATCAGAATACGGCTGTTGGAATAGGTATCAGCCTGCGTGAACAGGTTGCCGAGGTGAACCAATATGCAGATGGAGCAATTGTCGGTTCAGTCTTTGTACGTGCCTATGCCAACGGGGGAGTTGCCGAATTAGTTTCCCAAACCAAGAAACTTTCCCAGCAAGATTAGAGAGAATTGAACAATGCTAGAGCTCTACACCGAAGTACCACACTTTCCTAACCCTCCAATTAGCAGCCTCAGTATTGGCCCGTTCACAGTTCACCTGTACGCGTTGTGCATCTTACTAGGCATCATTGTGGCCTATGCCATCGGTGCATCTAGGTTCAAAAAGCGTGGAGGAGATTCTGGAACCCTGCTCGACATCGTGCTCTGGGCGGTCCCATTTGGAATCGTTGGAGCTAGAGCTTTTCACGTCGTAACTCACCTCGGTGACTATGTTGGGGTTTACCCAACCCTGCAAGAGACCCTATTGCACATGGTCTCGATTTGGGAGGGCGGAATCGCTATCTATGGCGCTCTTATATTTGGAACCCTTGGTGCTTGGGTTGGTGCGAGAGTATCTGGTGTTCGCTTTGTTTCTGTGCTTGACGCTCTTGCACCGGGAATCATCCTCGCTCAGGGTATTGGTAGGTGGGGTAACTACTTCAACCAGGAACTTTTTGGGCAGGCCACGGATCTTCCTTGGGGGCTTCTCATTGAGAAGAATGGTAACGCGGCTTTCCCTAGTGAGTTCCCTGCCGGAACTCTCTTCCACCCAACTTTCTTGTATGAGTTCATTTGGGACGTTCTCGGGTTCTTCCTCATTATTTATGTTGCCAAGAAATGGAATCTGCAGTGGGGTAAGGTTTTTGCGCTCTATCTGGTGGTTTACTCGATCGGTCGCTATTTCGTGGAAAGCATTCGCCTAGACCCTAGCGACGTATTCTTCGGTCTTCGAACTAACCAATGGTCCGCTGTGGCTGGTGTAGTAATTGGCATTGCCATCTTCGCTATCCAGTCTCGACGTCACACTGGTATCGAACCGGATGTCTATCTACCAGGCCGTCGCCCAACCGAGGACAGCGAAACTGGAACAGAAAAACCAGTCGCGTAGGTTAGACTTTTTAGGCTAATCAGCTTTTCCCCGGGCCAGCGTTGTCCCTCCGATTCAATACCTATTGGAGAGTGCAACATGAGTGAACTGTCACCGTTCAAGCGCTTCAATACTGCACCCGCAGCATCTGGCCTTTATGACCCTAGTCGCGACCGCGATGCCTGTGGTCTCGCCATGGTTGCTACCCTGCGCGGAACTGCTGGTCATGACATCATCGAGACAGCTCTAAACGCTCTTCGGAATCTCGAACATCGCGGTGCTGTTGGATCAGATGCGGGCACTGGTGATGGCGCTGGAATTTTGGCTCAGCTACCTGACTCGTTCCTACGTGCGGTTGCTGGTTTTGAACTTCCAGCAGAGGGTGAATACGCAGCTGGTTTGGTATTCGTGCACCAGGACGAATCAATCGAAGTTTTCAAAGCGTCATTCAGCAATTTGGCCGAATCGGAGAACCTTTCGGTCCTTGGATGGCGTGAAGTTCCTACTAATCCAGACGTGCTCGGAGACCTTGCCCGCGCAGCAATGCCTCAAATCGTCCAGGTTTTCGTCGGTAGTCACGGCCAAAAAGATATGGAATTGGAGCGCGCCCTATTCCGCCTGCGCAAGCGCTCGGAGCGTAGCTTGGGCGCCTACCACTGTTCTTTATCTTCAAAGACAATCGTTTACAAGGGTATGGTCACAACTCTTCAGTTGGAGCCATTCTTCCCGGATCTAAGTGACGTCCGATTCGCTTCAACCCTTGCCTTAGTGCACTCGCGTTTCTCAACTAATACCTTCCCTTCGTGGCCGTTAGCTCACCCATTCCGCGTAATTGCCCACAATGGTGAGATCAACACCGTCAAGGGAAACCGAAATTGGATGGCTGCACGTCAATCGCAGTTGCAGTCTGAGGTTCTGGGAGAACTGAAGGATCTTTTCCCGATCATTACACCAGACGGAAGCGACTCTGCTTCGTTTGATGAGGTTGTGGAACTTCTGTACATGTCTGGTCGTTCGTTGCCTCACGCGATGATGATGATGATTCCAGAGGCCTGGGAGAAGCAGACCGACATCGATGCGGCTCGTAAGAGCTTCTATGAATATCACAGCATGTTGATTGAGCCTTGGGATGGTCCAGCTGCTGTTATTTTCACCGACGGTTCGCTGGTCGGCGCAACGTTGGACCGTAACGGTCTTCGTCCGGGGCGATACCTTGTCACTGAGGATGGCCTCGTCGTCCTCGCATCTGAAACCGGAGTAGCCGATGTCGATCCTGCCAAGGTCGTACGAAAAGGCAGATTACAGCCAGGCAAGATGTTCCTGGTCGACACTGTCGGTGGGCGACTCATCGACGACGACGAGATCAAGGCAGAGATTGCTGCCCTTGAACCATGGGGCAGTTGGTTGGACGAAAACCGCATCAACCTCAGCGAACTACCAGAGCGCGAACACATTGCTCACACCGCTGCGTCGGTGAATCGTCGTCAACGTACCTTTGGCTACACTGATGAAGAGCTCAAGATCATGCTTGCACCGATGGCCAAGAATGGAATCGAACCGATTGGTGCGATGGGTTCGGACACCCCGATTGCTGCGATTTCCGATCGCCCACGTTTACTTTTTGACTACTTTGTTCAGCAGTTTGCGCAGGTCACTAATCCACCACTGGATTCGATCCGTGAAGAGGTCGTAACCTCGCTATCAACCGGTATTGGTCCGGAACTGAATCTGCTCAGTGCCACTCCGGAGCATGCCCGCCAGGTCATCCTAGATTTCCCTGTGCTTACTAATGACGAACTAGCAAAGATCAAGCACATTGATGAGAAGCCTGAACTCGGCTGGAGCTTCACCGTACGCGGTCTGTACCGTGTCGAGGGTGGAGAAGAGGCCCTGGCTTCTCGCATTAGAGAGATTTTCGATGAGGTTTCGGCTGCAGTTCAGGATGGCGCCAAGTACATCATTTTGAGTGACCGCGATAGCAACCACGATGTCGCTCCGATTCCTTCATTGCTGTTAACCAGTGCAGTTCATCATCACCTCATTCGTACTGGCAACCGACCAAGAGTTGGTTTGGTAGTCGAGGCCGGAGATGTACGTGAAGTCCACCATGTTGCCGCTCTGATTGGTTATGGTGCCGCTGCGGTGAACCCATATCTAGCTATGGAGACTGTTGAGCAACTCGTAAAGACCGGTTACCTAGCGGGCCTCACTGTGGAAAAGGCAATTTACAACACCTTGAAGGCTCTTGGTAAGGGTGTCCTGAAGATCATGTCGAAGATGGGTATCTCGACAGTTTCCAGCTACGCTGGAGCTCAGTGTTTCGAAGCTATTGGTCTATCCCAGGAATTTGTAGATACTTACTTCACCGGTACGGTTAGCCAATTGGGCGGGATTGGAATTGAAGTTATCCATACCGAGATTGCCGCTAGACACCGCGCTGCTTACCCACTTGAAAAAGCTGCAAATGCGCACGCCGCTCTAGAGACCGGTGGCGAGTTCCAGTGGCGTCGTGATGGTGCTCCACACCTTTTCAGCCCTGAGACAGTCTTTAAGCTTCAACACGCCACCCGTGAGAAGCGCTACGACATTTTCCGTGAATACACAAGTTTGGTCGATGACCAAGCCGAGCGCCTGATGACGCTACGCGGATTGTTCACTCTGCGTGAGGGTGTGCGTCCCGCCTTACCTATTGACGAAGTGGAACCGATCTCGTCGATTGTTAAGCGATTCTCAACCGGAGCCATGAGTTACGGCTCAATCTCGCAGGAGGCCCACGAGACGCTTGCAATTGCTATGAACCAACTTGGCGCCAAGTCGAATACTGGTGAGGGAGGCGAAGACTTAGAGCGTCTGTTGGATCCGGAGCGTCGCAGCGCCATCAAGCAGGTGGCTTCCGGTCGTTTTGGAGTTACCTCCATGTACCTCACTCACGCCGATGACATTCAAATCAAGATGGCGCAGGGTGCCAAGCCTGGTGAAGGTGGTCAACTTCCACCGAATAAGGTTTATCCGTGGGTTGCACGTACACGCCATGCAACCGCGGGTGTCGGGCTCATTTCGCCGCCCCCTCACCACGATATCTACTCAATCGAAGACCTCAAGCAACTAATTTTTGACCTTAAGCGTGCCAACCGCGCCGCCCGCGTGCATGTAAAACTGGTGAGCCAGGTCGGAATTGGAACCGTAGCTGCCGGTGTTGCCAAGGCTAAGGCCGATGTAATTCTGGTTAGTGGGCACGATGGTGGAACCGGAGCTAGCCCGCTCAACTCTTTGAAACATGCGGGTACTCCTTGGGAACTTGGGCTTGCCGAAGCTCAGCAGACACTGATAGCAAACGGCCTTCGCGGGCGAGTTTCGGTACAGGTTGACGGTCAGATGAAGACCGGTCGAGACGTGGTAATTGCTGCACTTCTAGGTGCAGAGGAATTCGGCTTCGCCACTGCTCCGCTGGTTGTTGAGGGTTGCATCTTGATGCGCGTCTGTCATCTCGACACCTGCCCTGTGGGTGTTGCCACTCAGAACCCTACTCTTCGAGCCCGTTTCTCGGGCAAGCCGGAGTTCGTGGTCAACTTCTTCGAATTCTTGGCACAGGAGGTTCGTGAGCACCTTGCCGCACTTGGTTTCCGCAGCATTGCCGAAGCGGTTGGACATAGTGAAATGCTCGATGTCAATAGAGCCATTTCGCACTGGAAGGCAGACGGTTTAGACCTAAGTCCAATTCTTGCGGCTCCTTCTGCTGGTGAGAACGCCGAGGTTCGAAATGTTTCGACGCAAGACCACGAACTTGAACACCACTTCGATCACAAGCTGATTTCCGGAGCGGCAAAGACGATGGAATCCGGCAAACCTGTTGAACTCGATCTTGAAATCACTAACGTCGATCAGGCAGTCGGAACCATGCTTGGAAATGAACTTACCAAGAGATTTGGAGCCGAGGCACTTCCTGCAGACACTCTTAAGGTGAAGCTAACGGGTTCGGCTGGGCAGTCGTTTGGTGCATTTGTACCTCGTGGTGTTCGCCTAGAACTGTTTGGTGATTCTAATGATTACGTGGGCAAGGGTCTCTCGGGTGGAAAGATCGTTGTGCGACCAGCCGAAACTGCAAGTTTCCCTGCTGATCAAAACATCATCGCCGGAAACGTTATCGGTTATGGCGCGACCTCTGGCGAAATTTACCTCCGTGGAATTGTTGGTGAGCGTTTCCTTGTGCGAAACTCTGGAGCTACTGCGGTTTGCGAAGGTGTTGGAGATCACGCACTTGAGTACATGACCGGTGGAACCGCTTTGATTCTGGGTCGCACGGGCCGCAACCTCGGAGCTGGTATGTCCGGAGGTGTTGCCTACATCTATAAGTTGAGAGCGGACCGCGTTAACTATGAGGCGTTGGCGACAGGGGAGCTGCAGCTACAGAAACCAGATGAGGTACACACTTCACGAATCCAGGCCTTACTGGAGTCCCACTCGCGTGAAACGGGCTCATTACTAGCGGCAGAACTTCTTGCAAACTTCGAGAGTTCTGTGAACGAATTCACAGTGGTTATTCCTAGAGACTACGCAAATGTTCTCTCGATCCGTGAGACCGCACTTAACAGCGGTCAAGATCCTGATTCGCCTGAAATTTGGGAGAAGATTCTGGAGGTAACCAATGGCTGATCCACGTGGTTTTCTGAAGGTAACCGAGCGTGAAACGGCAAAGCGTCGTCCAGTCGACATTCGTATTAGAGACTGGAAAGAAGTCTACGAATCACGCGATCGAGGCGTAGTTACTAACCAAGCGTCACGTTGTATGGATTGCGGCGTTCCCTTCTGCCACCAAGGTTGCCCGCTTGGGAATCTAATTCCGGAGTGGAATGACTTAGTTTGGCGCGAAGACCACAAGTCTGCTGTGGAAAGACTTCACCGCACCAATAACTTCCCGGAGTTCACGGGCCGTCTTTGTCCAGCACCTTGCGAAAGTGCATGTGTACTTGGAATCAACCAGCCTGCGGTAACCATCAAAGAGATTGAAGTTTCAATCATTGATGAAGCCTTTGATTCCGGCTTGGTTCACCCCGTTGCGCCTGAACGATTGACGGGCAAGACAGTGGCAGTAGTTGGTTCCGGGCCAGCTGGACTAGCTGCAGCACAGCAGCTAACTCGAGCCGGTCACACCGTTGCCGTCTTCGAGCGTGACGAGAAAATCGGCGGCTTGCTTCGCTATGGGATCCCTGATTTTAAGATGGAGAAGCATCACATCGATCGTCGAATCGCTCAGATGGAGGCCGAGGGCACTCGATTCCGACCAGGTAAAAACATCGGTACCGACATTACCTGGGAAGAACTTCGAAGTCGATATGATGCAGTGTTAATTGCGACCGGCGCCATGATTCCTCGCGATCTAAATGTGCCTGGTCGTGAACTCAAAGGAGTTCACTTTGCAATGGAATACCTAACTCAAGCCAACCGCGTGGTTTCAGGCGCTGAGGTAGCCAACCAAATTATGGCTGATGGGAAGCACGTCATCATTCTTGGCGGCGGAGACACTGGTGCCGACTGTTTGGGTACCGCCACTCGTCAGGGCGCGCTCAGCGTGACCACTCTTGCCATCGGCAAACAACCTGCATCGGAGCGTCCAGCTAATCAGCCTTGGCCGACCTTCCCAACCTTATTTGAGGTGGCAAGCGCTCATGAGGAATTCGGTGAACGCAAGTATCTCGCTTCGACTGTGGAGTTCGTCGGTGATGGCGATAAGGTCACTGGCGTAAAGGTTGCCGAAACTGAGATTATCGACGGCAAGCGTCTACCAAAGGCTGGTACCGAAAAGATTCTCCCAGCTGATCTCGTGCTCCTGGCGCTTGGATTTACCGGTGCCGAGTCAAGTGAACTAGTTCAGCAGAGTGGAATCACTTTTGATGCTCGCGGAAATGTTGCACGCAATTCCAAGTGGGCTACTAATCTAGAGGATGTCTTTGTCGCGGGCGATGCCGGCCGTGGTCAGAGCCTCATTGTTTGGGCTATCGCCGAAGGGCGTGCAGCGGCCGCAGCAATCGATGAATATCTAACGGGTGAAACCGTTCTGCCAAGACCTGTAAAACCGACCGATCGTCCACTGTCGATCTAAGAACCAAATCAAGTAAGTGAAGAGGAATAAATGAGACGCGCAAAAATCGTCGCGACACTCGGCCCAGCAACATCTAGCTACGAGCAGATCAAGGGAATCGTTGAGGCAGGTGTCAACGTTGCTCGCATGAACCTAAGTCACGGCTCATACGATGTACACGAGGGTGTTTACAACAATGTTCGTAAAGTCGCTGCCGACACAGGCAAGGCGGTTGCGGTTCTGGTTGACCTTCAGGGTCCGAAGATTCGTTTGGCTCGCTTCAAAGACGGTCCCGTCATGTTGGAAAAGGGTGCAACCTTCAAGATCACCATCGACGAGGTTGACGGTGATGTAAACATCTGTGGAACCACTCACAAGGGGCTCCCAGGCGATGTTCGCCCGGGCGATGTGCTCCTAATCGACGACGGTAAGGTCGGTCTACGCGCTACTCACGTTGACGAGCGCACCGTAACGACTATGGTCGAGGTTCCTGGAACGGTCTCCAATAGCAAGGGAATTAACCTTCCAGGCGTTGCCGTAAACGTTCCTGCTCTTTCGGAGAAGGACGAGGCGGACCTTCGCTGGGCCCTGAAGCTGGGTGCTGACATGATTGCGCTTTCGTTTGTGCGAAACGCAGCTGACATCGTGCGTGTTCACGAAATCATGCGCGAAGAGGGCGTTTTTATTCCTACCATCGCCAAGGTTGAGAAGCCTCAGGCAGTTGAGGCGCTCGAAGAAATCATCGACGCCTTCGATGGCGTTATGGTTGCTCGTGGTGACCTGGGTGTTGAACTTCCACTTGAGGCTGTGCCACTGGTGCAAAAGCGTGCCGTTGAGCTATGCCGTCGTTGGGCAAAGCCGGTAATCGTTGCCACTCAGATGCTTGAGTCGATGATCACCGCTTCTCGTCCAACACGAGCAGAGGCAAGTGACGTTGCAAACGCCGTGCTTGATGGCGCCGATGCACTAATGCTTTCTGGTGAAACCAGCGTTGGCGAGTTCCCTGTAGAGACCGTTGCCACCATGGCCAAAATCATTGAAGCTACCGAGGAGAACGGTCTCGACCGTATTCCACCTCTAGGTACTCGCCCGCACACCCACTCGGGCGCAGTATCGCTGGCTGCTATCGAGATTGCCGAGCTATTGGCTCTGAAGTATGTCTGTGTCTTCACCGAGTCAGGCGACTCGTTACGTCGCGTCTCGCGGCTTCGTTCCAGCGTTCCAATCTTGGCTTTCACGCCTAGCGAGAAAATTCGTAACCGTCTCGCCCTGGTTTGGGGAGCAGAGACCTTCCTAGTCGACCCTGTGAAGCACACCGATCAGATGATTAAGCAAGTAGAGGAAGTTGTTGTTGGTCTTGGTAAGGGTAAAGAAGGCGATGAACTTGTTGTAGTCGCTGGAACTCCTCCAGGCGTACCAGGGTCCACGAACTCGCTTCGTGTACACCGAATCGGTGACCCTACTCACAACTAGCATCTAGTAGAAAAGGTCGGAACTTCTATACGAGGTTCCGACCTTTTTTATTGTGCCGAGAGTGGGACTTGAACCCACACGTCTTTCGACAAAGCATTTTGAGTGCTCCGCGTCTGCCATTTCGCCATCCCGGCCAACACAACTTTTCAATGATACCAAGCCATTCGACTAATCTTGTTTGCATGACTGAAACCGTGAACCGCAGAGTACTTGTCGCAGAAGACGAGGCACTAATCCGTATGGATATTGTTGAGACCTTGCGAGATTCGGGTTTCGATGTGGTTGGTGAGGCTGGAGACGGACAGGAAGCGGTCGATCTGGCGACCGATCTCAAGCCAGACCTTGTTGTGATGGACATCAAAATGCCACGCATGGACGGCATCACCGCTGCCAAGCACCTCGCTGAAATCAAGATCCCAGTTGTCTTGCTTACCGCATTCGCTCAAAAAGAACTCTTCGAGCAGGCTGCCGAGGTAGGCGCTATGGCTTATGTTCTGAAGCCGTTTAATCCGAATGACTTACTGCCGGCCATCGAAATAGCGTTGCACCGCAACAGTGAGTTGCGTGCACTCGAGTCTGAGGTTGCCGATTTGGCAGATCGTCTTGAGACTAGAAAGCTTGTCGAACGCGCCAAAGGTCTGCTCCTGGCTCGCAAGTTAGTTCCCGATGAGCCTGAGGCTTTTAGATGGATTCAGAAAGCCTCGATGGATCGTCGCCTAACGATGCGCGATGTAGCAAAGACGGTTATTGAACAGCTGGTCGAAAAGAACTAGTTCTTTTTGTCGCGAATCAGGTTAGTGATTCTTACGGTGCTTAGACGCATTTCTTTGTCGTCGTAGCAAACGATTTCATGCACCGCGACGGTGCGTCCCAGCGAAATAGAGTTGCAAACCGCTTTTACTGATCCTTCCGTTGCCGATCGCGAATGAGATGCGTTTATCTCGATTCCAACGGCAACTTTTCCCATCGTGTGCGCCCAGACGTTTGCCGATAAAGAGCCTAGAGTTTCGCCAAGCACCAGATAGGCGCCACCGTTAACCAAACCCAAAGGCTGGCGATTACCTATAACCGGCATGGTGGCGACCGTGTGCTCGGCGCTCAATTCGAGCAGTTGGATACCCATTCGTTCGGCGAGTTCGCCTAAGCCGCGGTGCTTCATTAGTTCCATGGCAGATTCTGAGAGTTTGGGCTCTGACAAGACGTACCTTTCGAAAGATGGGGAAGTAGGGTTAATGCATGTCCGATAGTGCAAAGCCTACTCTTTTACTCATTGATGGCCACTCATTGGCATTCCGAGCCTTTTATGCGCTCTCTCCGGATAGTTTCCGTGCACCAAATGGTCAGCACACGAACGCCGTACATGGCTTCATAAGTATGTTGTTGAACATTCTTGGTGCCGAAAAGCCAACCCACCTTGCGGTCGCCTTTGATCTTTCTCGTGAGAGTTTCCGTACCGCTGAGTATCCGGCCTATAAGGGCACCAGAGGCGAAACTCCGCCTGAGTTCAATGGTCAGACCGAGTTACTTCACGAAACCCTAGCCGCCATGAACATTCGCACTTTTACGCGCGAAAACTACGAAGCGGATGACATCTTGGCGTCATTTGCCGATCAAGCTGCTGACGCAGGCTTCAGGGTTTACGTAGTATCGGGAGACCGCGACACCTTCCAGTTGATTCGTCCAGAGACCACGATTCTCTATCCGGTGAAGGGTGTGTTGAATTTGGCTCGCATGGACGACGCTGCTGTTTTTGAGAAATATGGTGTACATGCGAAGCAGTATCCGGATCTAGCGGCTCTGGTTGGCGAGACTTCCGATAACCTCATTGGTGTTCCTAGCGTTGGGCCTAAGACGGCAGCCAAATGGATCGCAGAGCATGGCTCGCTCGATGGAATCTTGGCTAATGCACATCTCATCGGTGGCAAAGTTGGGGAACAACTTCGTGAGTTTAGAGACAATGCGATTCGCAATCGTCGCCTAAATCACTTGGTGCGTGATCTGGACCTTGGAGTTGAGTTCGACGAACTGAAGCTGGTCGGTGTAGACCATGAGAAGGTTCGCGAAGTCTTCACCAAACTCGGATTCCGTTCGCTTACCGAACGGGTCTTAAAGCTTCGCGGAGTACAGAACGCAGAGTCCCCAGACTCGGCTTCACCAGAAGCTGTGCAATCGCCGTTCGAGGCTTTCGAAATTCCGACTCCAAAGCCCCTCAGCGAATCCGAACTATCAGTATGGTTAGAGGCCCAGCCCTCTGCTGTTTCCTTCGCTTTCGATAGTGGGTTTGCCGCATTCAACGGTAGTGAATTAGTAACTTCCGATTCCTTGCCAGTGGCGTGGTTGGCATCCGAGGCTCCAAAAATTGTCTTCGACTCAAAGACTGTCGAGCTTCGACTTCTTTCTAGCGCACTCGAGCTTGCTGGAATCGTCGGGGATCCATTGCTTGAGAGTTACCTCGTAGATCCGGTGCGTCGTGATTACACGCTAAGGAAACTAACGGAAGACTTCACTGGTTTCGTCGTTTCCGAAGATTCGACTGTTTCTGGAATTGCACTCGAAGCATGGATGTCTGCGCAACTGCACTCGAGAGTTGCCGAGGCGGTTTTAAGTACGCGACAGGACAAGGTTCTTAGCGACATTGAACTCCCAAGTTCCCATGTTCTAGCGAAGATGGAGCACGCAGGAATCCTCGTGAATTCGACCAAGTTAAACGAGCTGCTAGTTGAATTAACTACGCGTGCTGAGCAGGTGGCCAGCGCTTGTTACGCAATTATCGGCAAAGAGATAAACCTCAATTCCCCTAAGCAACTTCAATCGGTCCTATTTGAAGATCTAGGCATGACCGGGACCAAGTCAGTTAAGACCGGATTTTCAACAAATGCCGAAGCGCTAACCACCCTTTTTGAACAAACCGGCCATCCGTTCCTGGAAAAGCTTCTGGAACACCGTGAGGTAACCAAGATGCGCCAGATGATCGAAATTATTCTCAAGGGCGTTGCTCTAGACCAACGAGTGCACACCAGCTATGTACAAACCGGTACTTCCACCGGCCGGTTGTCTTCGGAAAACCCAAACCTTCAGAACATTCCTATCAAGAGCCCAATTGGTAAGGAAATACGAGATTGCTTCGTGGCTGGGGAAGGATTTGAGACTCTTCTAACTGCCGATTACTCGCAAATCGAAATGCGCATCATGGCGCAGCTTTCGGGTGATGAAGGTCTAATACAGGCGTTCAAGGACGGTGAAGACCTGCACCGCTTTGTTGGAGCACGTGTGTTCGGGGTGGCGCCAGCCGAGGTAACTCCGGCAATGCGTTCCAAGGTGAAGGCCATGAGTTACGGCCTCGTCTATGGTCTTAGTGAGTATGGTCTAGCAAAGCAGCTGAAGATAACCAATGGCGAAGCTAAACAGCTAATGTCTGATTACTTTGACCGATTCGGGGGAGTACGACGCTACTTGGCTTCGGTTGTCGATGGAGCTAAGTTGAACGGCTACACCGCGACAACCAGTGGTCGACGACGTCCGTTCGACGATCTAAAGTCACCAATCTTCCAGATTCGTGAGAATGCCCGTCGCGCTGCACTCAATGCGCCGATTCAAGGAACCGCTGCCGACATCATGAAGCTGGCAATGATCAACATCGATCGACGTATGGTCCAAGCACGCCTTAAGAGTCGAATGCTGCTACAAGTGCATGACGAGTTGGTTTTTGAAGTTGCACCTGGCGAACTTGAGTTGCTTCGCGAACTGGTTGTAGGGGAGATGCAGTCGGTCGTCTCGCTTGATGTTCCACTCGAAGTGCATGTCGGAGTTGGGAAGACCTGGGAAACCGCTGGTCATTAGCGTTGTTTGAGCCGGAATCTCGGTGTAGGCTTATCTGGTGCCTTTCGGCATGATTTTCCTATCCATCGTTTGATCGCAAGGTCAGACCCGAGTATGTCCGTAGAGTAAAACAAAATATGACAAACACCCCAAAGGCAGCCAAGCAGGTAGCCGTAAATGACATCGGCACCGCAGAAGACTTCCTAGCAGCGGTTGAGAAGACTCTAAAGTTCTTCAATGACGGCGACCTAATTGCCGGAACCGTAGTAAAGATCGACCGCGACGAGGTTCTTCTCGACGTTGGTTACAAGACCGAAGGTGTAATCCCTTCCCGTGAGCTATCTATCCGCCACGACGCAGACCCAAGTGACATCGTTGCAGTGGGCGATTCAATTGAGGCACTTGTTCTTCAAAAGGAAGACAAAGAAGGCCGACTAATTCTTTCCAAGAAGCGTGCCCAGTACGAGCGCGCGTGGGGTGATGTTGAGAAGGTTAAGAACGAGGACGGAACCGTTGAAGGTACCGTTATCGAAGTTGTTAAGGGTGGTCTAATCGTTGACATCGGTCTACGTGGATTCCTTCCTGCTTCGCTAATCGAGCTTCGTCGCGTTCGCGACCTAGGCCCATATCTAGGCCAGAAGGTTGAAGCGAAGATCCTTGAGCTCGACAAGAACCGCAACAACGTTGTGCTTTCGCGTCGCGCACTTCTAGAGGAAAGCCAGGCTGCTGGCCGCACCACCTTCCTTGCAGATCTAGCCAAGGGACAGATCCGTACCGGTGTAGTTTCGTCGATCGTAAACTTCGGTGCATTTATCGACCTTGGCGGCGTAGACGGACTAGTTCACGTTTCAGAGCTTTCGTGGAAGCACATCGAACACGCTTCTGAGGTTGTTGAAATCGGCCAGGAAGTTACCGTTGAGGTTCTTGAAGTTGACCAGGACCGCGAGCGCGTTTCGCTATCGCTTAAGGCAACTCAGGAAGACCCATGGCAGGTATTCGCTCGTACCCACGCGATCGGACAGTTCGCTCCAGGTAAGGTCACCAAGTTGGTTCCTTTCGGTGCATTCGTTCGAGTTGCCGATGGTATCGAAGGACTAGTACACATCAGCGAACTTTCGGCCAAGCACATCGAGCTAGCCGAACAGGTTGTTTCGGTGAACCAGGACGTATTCGTGAAGGTAATCGACATCGATCTAGAGCGTCGCCGCATTTCGCTTTCCCTAAAGCAGGCTAACGAAGAGGTTGACCCAGAGGGCACCGAATTCAACCCAGCACTTTACGGTATGGCTGCGGACTACGACGAGCAAGGTCAGTACAAGTACCCAGAGGGCTTCGACCCAGCCACCAACGAGTGGAAGGCCGGTTTCGAAGAGGCTCGCGCTAAGTGGGAGAAGGAATACGCTGAAGCTCACGCCCGTTGGGAAGAGCACAAGCGCCAGGTAAAGGTTGCAAACGAACTTGCTGCAACCCTTCCAGACGCACCTGCAGCTACCGAAAGCAACAGCAGCTACTCGAGCGAGTCGGCTTCTGAGGCTGGCACTCTAGCCGCCGACGAGTCGCTAGCGGCTCTTCGCGACAAGCTAAAGAGCGCAGAGTAACTTCTAGTAGTCATTTGGGCCGATTCCTTTGGGAGTCGGCCCAAATACTTTAACTAGGCTAGGTATATGTTTCTCGTAGGTCTCACCGGCGGAATTGCCGCAGGCAAGTCGACTGTTTCCACTCTCTGGGAGTCGCTTGGCGCTGAGGTGGTTGATGCCGACGTACTGGCTCGTGAGGTCGTTGAACCGGGTTCGGAGGGCTTGGGTCTGCTCGTCGAACTTCTGGGTGATTCCATTTTGAACAAGGATGGAACCTTGAACAGGGAACGCCTTGCCGCAGTCATCTTTGCGGATCCATCGATGCGTATGAGAGTCGAGAATGTGCTGCATCCCTTGATCAAGCAACTTGCACTTAAAGCGGTAACTGATAGTCAAGCTGACGTCTTGGTCTACGTGATCCCGCTTCTGGTGGAGTCTAATTCTGATTTACCCTTTGACTTTGTGGTTACCGTGGAGGCGCCAGAATCAGACCAAGTTTCGAGACTAGTCGGCACCAGAGGCATGTCTGAAGCGCAGGCACGAGCTCGCATTTCCAGCCAGGCGAATCCCGCCGATCGCGCTAATCGATCCGATGTGATCTTAAGTTCTAACCAATCGAGGGAACTGCTTCTAAAAGACGCAACTCAGCTATGGTCGAGAATTGAAAAACTAGCCGCAGAAAAGAAGTCCAATGACTGAACCGACCAGAACGGTGCACCCGTTCAAGGTGATCAGCGAATACCAGCCTTCAGGGGATCAACCGACCGCAATTGGAGAGCTTGCCGCACGCATTCGTGCAGGCGAAAAGGATGTTGTGTTGCTTGGTGCAACTGGTACCGGTAAGTCGGCAACAACTGCCTGGCTTATCGAGGAGCTTCAGCGACCAACGCTGGTGCTGGCACACAACAAGACTTTGGCCGCGCAACTCGTAAATGAGTTCCGTGAACTCCTTCCGAACAATGCCGTAGAGTACTTCGTTAGCTATTACGACTACTACCAGCCTGAAGCCTATGTGCCTCAGACTGACACCTTTATCGAGAAAGACTCTTCGATAAACGAAGAGGTAGAGCGATTGCGATACAAGGCAACCATGAGCCTGCTTTCGCGTCGCGACGTCGTAGTGGTTTCTACGGTTAGCTGCATCTACGGTCTTGGAGCACCTGCGGAGTATTTAAATCAGTCGATCTCACTTCAAGTTGGCGATCGAATCGATCGTGACGATCTAATTCGTAAGTTTGTTGACCTGCAATACAAGCGAAACGACTATGACTTTGCTCGTGGAAACTTCCGTGTGAAGGGCGACACGGTAGAAATCATCCCGGTTTACGATGAGCTGGCAACACGAATCGAATTCTTCGGGGACGAAATCGAGGCTATCTACTCACTATCGGCACTCACGGGAGAAATTGTTTCTCAAGCCGACCACGTTGCTGTTTTCCCAGCCAGTTATTACGTAGCCCCACCTGAGCAAATGGGTCGGGCCATTGAAGCCATCGAAGATGAATTGGCTGCTAGATTGAGCGAACTCGAGGGGCAGGGCAAACTCTTGGAAGCCCAGCGTCTGAAGATGAGGACCACTTTCGATCTAGAAATGATCCGGGAGATTGGATTCTGCTCTGGAATCGAGAACTATTCTCGACACATTGATGGTCGCGCACAGGGGAGTGCACCAAGCTGTTTGCTCGACTTCTTTCCAGAAGATTTCCTTACCGTCATAGACGAATCTCACGTGACGGTTCCACAGATCGGTGCGATGTATGAGGGTGATTCGAGTCGCAAACGAACCTTGGTAGAGCACGGTTTCCGACTACCTTCGGCACTGGACAACCGGCCTTTGAAGTTCTCTGAGTTCGAGGAGCGAGTGGGGCAGACAGTCTACCTATCGGCAACTCCAGGAAGGTATGAACTGGCTCGCAGCGACGGAGCAGTTGAGCAAATCATTCGACCAACCGGATTGGTTGACCCGAAGATTGTCATCAAGTCGATCGATGGCCAGGTTGATGATCTCTTAGAAGAAATTCGGTTGCGAGCTGAGCGCGATGAGCGAGTCCTGGTAACTACGCTCACCAAACGCATGGCGGAAGATTTAACACAATTCTTTGGTGAGGCTGGAGTTCGAGTTCGTTACCTGCATAGTGATGTTGATACCCTGCGTCGAGTTGAGTTGTTGACTGAATTGCGAGCCGGTGTCTATGACGTTTTGATTGGAATCAACTTGCTTCGTGAGGGCTTGGATCTTCCTGAGGTTTCACTCGTGGCAATCCTAGACGCCGACAAGCAGGGCTTCCTCCGGTCAGCAACGTCATTGATCCAAACCATCGGTCGTGCCGCACGTAACGTAAACGGCGAGGTTCACATGTATGCCGAAAGGATCACTCCCGCGATGGAACAGGCAATCGAAGAGACGGATCGTCGACGCGCCAAGCAAATCGCTTACAACAAGGAAAACGGGATTGACCCACAGCCGCTTCGGAAGAAGATTGCCGACCTAACGGATCAGATTATTCGAGAAGAAGTAGATACCGCGAACCTCGTCCAGTCTTTGAAGGAGGGCAAAGGTAGCAAACTTCGGTTGGCAAAATCTCAGGACACTAGCGAATTGCTGGCAACCGTACTCGAACTAGAGGCTGAGATGAAACAAGCTGCTAGCGAACTCCAATTTGAGTTGGCGGCAAGACTGCGTGACGAGGTTTCTGACCTGAAGAGAGTGCTACGCGACATCGAACGGCACGCCTGAGATTTAGACTACTTAGGTGAGTCGTACTAATCCCGAGAACATTTTGCACGTCAAAGGTGCACGAGTTCATAACCTTAAGAACATCGAACTTTCAATTCCCAGAGACTCGCTTGTTGTCTTCACTGGTCTAAGCGGATCGGGAAAGTCATCGCTTGCCTTCGACACCATTTTCGCCGAAGGGCAGAGACGCTATGTGGAGTCGTTGTCTGCCTACGCGCGCCAATTTTTGGGGCAGGTTGATCGCCCGGATGTTGATTTTATCGAGGGACTTTCACCGGCTGTTTCGATCGACCAGAAGTCGACGAATCGAAACCCGAGATCAACCGTTGGTACCATAACCGAAATACACGATTATCTACGTCTGCTATGGGCAAGAATTGGTGTTCCGCACTGTTCTGAATGTGGCGAGAAGATTATCAAGCAGTCAGCGCAACAAATCGTAGATCAGATATTGGAATTGCCTGAGGGAACACGTTTCCAAGTACTGGCACCAATCGTCTCTCAAAAAAAAGGCGAGTTCGTTGACCTTTTTTCCTCTCTGGTGTCGCAGGGATTCTCACGTGTCACAGTTGATGGAGAAACCATTACCCTGGCTGACGCAAAGCCACTCAAGAAGACCTTCAAGCACGACATTTCGGTAGTTGTAGACCGTCTGGTATCTAAGGGTGACATTGTCTCACGTCTGAATGACTCGGTCGAAACTGCATTGAAGCTCGCAAATGGAAAACTGATCATTGATTTTGTAGATGAGCCAGGAGTCTCTCGTACCTTCAGCGAGAAAATGTCTTGCCCAAATGACCACG
Source organism: Actinomycetota bacterium (assembly GCA_041181585.1). Lineage (GTDB taxonomy): Bacteria > Actinomycetota > Actinomycetes > Actinomycetales > Microbacteriaceae > Rhodoluna. Next base: position 73,360 of record JBEGPG010000074.1, on the reverse strand, counting down.
ACTTGGCGATCACTGAGATCGAGCCTCGCACCTTCTCGTTCAATGCCCCATTCGGTGCCTGCCAAGCCTGTAGCGGGCTTGGAACCAAAATGGCAGTTGAACCTGAGCTAGTCATTGGCGATGTTTCTCAGAGCATCAATGAGGGAGTTATCGTTCCGTGGTCCACTCCAGGTAAGGGACTATACGGGTTCTTTACACGTGTTCTCGAGGGACTCGCGTCTGAGCTCGAGTTCTCACTTGATACACCGTGGAAGCACCTCGATGAAGACATCCAGAATGCTGTGCTCTATGGAAACAATTTCAACGTCAAGGTGAAATGGAAGAACAAGTACGGTCGTGAACTTCGATACACCAGCGGCTTCGAAGGCGTATTGACCTACATTGAGCGCAAATGGCTTGAGAGTGAGAACGATTTTCAGCGTGGCCGATGGTCCGGATTCTTGCGTGAAATACCTTGTTCGGCTTGTGACGGTGCCCGCCTTCGTCCAGAGGTGCTTGCTGTAAAGGTCTCGGGTGCATCAATCGCAGATGTTGCTCGTCTTTCGCTACGAGACTGTGCCAAGTTCTTCAATGAGATCTCTCTTGACGAACGCGAGGGCAAAATCGCTGCTCAAGTATTGCGTGAGATTCAAGCGAGACTCACCTTCTTGCTCGATGTTGGCCTTGATTATCTGAGTCTTGAGCGTGCTGCCGGAACACTTTCTGGCGGCGAAGCGCAGCGAATTCGTCTGGCCACTCAGATTGGCTCGGGTCTAACCGGTGTGCTTTATGTCCTCGATGAGCCAAGCATCGGACTCCATCAGCGTGACAACCGTCGTCTTATTGAAACACTTGTGAAACTACGTGATCTTGGAAACACCCTTGTAGTAGTTGAACACGATGAGGACACCATTAAGACCTCGGACTGGATTGTCGACATCGGACCTGGTGCCGGTGTCAACGGCGGAGAAGTCGTGCACTCTGGCACGTACCAAGAACTACTCAAGAACGAGAAGTCGATCACCGGTGCATACCTAAGTGGTCGCGAATCGATCATCACACCAAGCAAGCGACGTGCCATTGATAAAAACCGTGTTCTCGATGTTATTGGTGCACGAGAAAACAACCTAAAGAACGTAGATGCCACGTTCCCGTTGGGTGTTCTCACTGCAGTTACCGGCGTCAGTGGTTCCGGCAAGTCCACTCTGGTCAACGACATTCTCTATCAAGTTCTTGCAAATGGGTTAAATGGGGCCAAAGGTGTACCTGGTAAGCACTCTCGTGTCGAAGGGTTGCAACACCTTGACAAGGTTGTACATGTAGATCAAGCGCCAATTGGGCGAACCCCACGTTCGAACCCAGCAACCTACACTGGTGTTTTCGACCACATTCGCAAACTCTTCGCAGAAACCTCTGAGGCAAAGGTACGAGGTTACCAGCAGGGTCGGTTCTCATTCAACGTAAAGGGTGGCCGATGTGAGGCCTGTAGCGGCGACGGAACCTTACGCATCGAAATGAATTTCCTTCCAGATGTCTATGTGGCCTGTGAAGTTTGCCACGGAGAGCGCTACAACCGTGAAACGCTTCAGGTGCACTACAAAGGGAAGAACATCTCTGAAGTCTTGGAGATGCCTATAGCCGAAGCTGCTGAGTTCTTCGCGCCGGTCAGTGCCATCGCCCGCTATCTAGACACTCTTGTCTCGGTAGGTCTAGGTTATGTTCGTCTCGGTCAATCGGCTACAACGCTGTCTGGTGGAGAGGCACAGAGAGTCAAACTTGCTACCGAGCTGCAAAAGCGTAGCAATGGTCGTTCGATTTATGTTCTCGATGAGCCGACCACCGGTTTGCATTTTGAAGATACCCGCAAGTTGCTAGAGGTCCTGAACAGTCTTGTAGATAAGGGCAACACCGTTATCGTCATTGAACACAACCTGGATGTGATCCGTTGTTCCGATTGGATTATCGATTTAGGGCCTGAGGGTGGTGCCGGTGGTGGTCAGATCATTGCGACAGGCTCACCTGAAGACGTTGCACGCAATGCGAAGAGCTTTACTGGTCAATTCCTGAAGGAAATTCTCTAGGGGAAACCAATGGCCCAAGAACGCTGGTTTCCTAAGGCTGGTTCGATCCCAACCGATCCAGGGGTTTACCGCTGGTTCGATTCCAACAATCGAATTCTGTACGTTGGCAAAGCGAAGAATTTACGCTCTCGTCTAACCAGTTATTTCGGCAAGCCATCGACTCTGCACGAACGCACACGGCGCATGGTTGCCTCTGCGGTTCGAATCGACTGGACGATAGTGAAAACCGAGTTCGAAGCACTTCAGCTCGAGTTCACGTGGATCAAGCAATTCAATCCTCCGTTCAATGTTCAATTCAAAGACGATAAGTCTTATCCTTACTTGGCAATTTCAATGGAAGAAGAGTTCCCGAGGGTGTTCATCACCCGAAACCGAAACTCGGGCGGCACCAAATATTTTGGTCCGTACACCCAGGCGTGGTCGGTTAGGGAAACCATTGACAGTCTTCTAAGGGTATTCCCAATGCGGAGTTGCACTGCTTCCACTTTCGCAACTGCTAAGCGCACCAATCGTCCATGTCTGCTCGCGGATGTTGGCAAATGCTCGGCTCCTTGTGTTGGGCGCATAACGAGCGATGAACACGACAAGCTTGCCAAAGCATTCGCCAGCTTCATCGCTAGTTCGGATAACTCACTTATTCGAGACTTTCGTGAACGCATGGTCGTTGCATCAGAGAAGCAAAACTATGAAGCGGCTGCTGGATACCGTGATCAGATACAGGCTTTGGAGGCGGTACGCGCCAAGAGCGCTGTGGTATTCAGTGACAATACCTCCGCGGACTTCGTTTCAATCGCAATGGATGGATATACGGCCGCAGCGAATCTTTTCATGGTGCGTGATGGGCGCATTCGAGGTGTAAAGAGCTGGGTCGTTGACCTGGAGCTAGATCGAACCGAAGCCGAATTGATCGCCTACACATTGGAGAATATTTACCTCGTCGAGGCATTTGATCCGCCACCAGCACAGATTTATGTTGAGACCAACCCCGACATGCAAGATTCACTCGAAACTCTATTGTCAGAAAGACGAGCTGGGCGAGTGGCAATCAAGGTGGCAAAGCGTGGCGAGAAGATGAATCTACTAGAGACGGCCAGGAAGAATGCCCACCATGCATTGGATTCCTACAAACTGAAGCGGTCCACCGACTTTACTTCCAGATCTGTTGCTCTTTCGAAGTTGCAGGAAGCGTTAGGACTTGATGCACCTCCAATCAACATCGAATGCTTCGATGTTTCACATTTGGCAGGTACTGGGATCGTTGCATCCAAGGTTGTGTTCATCGATGGCCGACCAAAGAAAGACCTTTACCGTCGATATACACTTGAGACGGCGACGGATGATACTGACGCCATGAACCAGGTTCTGGCTCGCAGGTTCAAGGCCATGGTTTCCGAAGAAAGCCCACCTTCACTCATTGTGGTGGATGGCGCCAGAGCTCAGGTGAATGCTGCGGTTAGAGCAGCCCATTCGGCTGGCCTAGAGAAAGTGGCAATTATCGGAATCGCCAAGCGAATGGAAGAACTCTGGACGTCCACCGATGAATTTCCAGTAATTCTTCCTCGTTCGTCTGCAGAACTATTTCTTATTCAACATCTTCGAGACGAGGCTCACCGGTTTGCGATTGCTCACCAACGTTTGAAACGAACGGCTACTTTGACCACGAAGCTCGATGAAATTCCGGGTCTAGGGCCCAAAAAGATTGCACTGCTACTAAGGCATTTCGGTTCAATCAAGCGAGTTGCTGCCGCAAGCATCGCCGAACTCACCGATTTACCAGGAATAAGCTCAAGTCTTGCTGCACAAATAATCAACTCTCTGACCAAATAGTTACGAATTTTTGCTTCGGCGTGTCGCGCGAACAAATAGACTTCTTGGCAGGAGGGAACCATGGGCAATTCGCACGAACTAGTTGTGGTTACTGGCATGTCGGGTGCAGGTAGATCGACCGTCGGTAATGCCCTTGAAGATCTCGGTTGGTATGTTGTGGATAACCTTCCACCCCAAATGTTAGCCCCGATCTCAGATCTGTTCTCACTAGCAAAGACTCCACTTCCAAAGCTGGCAGTGATTATCGACGTTCGCGGACGTGAGTTCTTCTCGGAACTTCTCGATAATCTGGCGCAGTTACGAGGACGATCGCTCAACTTGCGCTTGGTTTTTCTTGAGGCTTCGGATTCAGCTTTGGTGAAGCGCTTCGAAAACGTGCGACGTCCACATCCGCTCCAAGGAAACGGAACACTCCTTGATGGTATTGGTTCTGAACGCGCTCAACTTTTATCTGTCCGTGAAAGCGCCGATTTGATCATCGACTCGTCAGATCTCAACATTCACCAGTTGAGCAAGGTGATTTCTGATCACTTCAGTTTCGATCAGGTTGGGAAACTCAGAGTAATAGTGGAGTCTTTCGGATTCAAGTACGGAACTCCATCGGACGCCGATTTGATTGCCGATGCTCGATTCTTACCAAATCCTTTCTGGAATGAAGCGCTTCGTCCATTCACGGGCGAGGACGAGGCTGTAAGCGACTATGTACTTGCCGCGGAAGGTGCTCGCGAATTCATCGATAACTATCTAAAGGCTCTTGCTCCTGTTCTTCGCGGCTATGTGAACGAAAATAAGCGCTACGCGACGATTGCGATTGGGTGCACCGGCGGTAAGCATCGCTCGGTTGCGGTATCCAGGGAAATCGCAAAAAGCCTCGCCGAATGGCCTGATATCTCGGTAACTTTGAAGCATCGAGATTTGGGAAGGGAATAGCAATGGCACTTACAGCCGACCTTAAGTATGAACTTTCCCGTTTGAAGCCAAGTAAGAGTGAGCTGCGCTTGGCCGAACTCTCCGTGGTTCTTCGATTCACTGCCTCCGTGCATGTTGTTAACGCAACGATGATTCTCGAGGCGGAGTTCGATTCTGCCCAACTGGCAAACCGTGTGAAGACCGAAATTAAGGGCCTTTTTGGAATCGATGCCAACATCGACATTCTCCACGCCTCAGGAATACGTAAGCACTCTCGACACAATCTTCGAGTTGTTAAACAAACTGACTTATTGGTTCGCCAAACCGGTCTGTATTACCCAACTGGTAAGCCCGTACGCGGAATTCACTCAAGATTCGTTTCGGACTCGGCAGATGTAGCCGCAGCAGTCTGGCGAGGGGCACTATTGGCCCATGGTTCACTCACCGATCCAGGACGATCATCGGCGCTGGAAATAACTTGCCCAAGTAACGAGGCCGCCTCCTCGCTGGTCGGCCTAGCGAAGCGTCTAGGTATTTCGGGAGCAAAGTCGCGAGAAGTGCGAGGGGTGCACCGCGTCGTACTTCGTGAAGGTGATGACATCTCAAAGTTATTGGGGCTTGTAGGTGCAACTGGTATTCAGCAAAAGTGGGATTCTCTGCGCGCTAAACGCGAGGTTCGTGCCACTGCCAACCGCCTGGCCAATTTTGACGATGCGAATTTACGCCGTTCAGCTCAGGCGGCAGTTGCGGCTGGCGCCAGGGTCGCACGTGCACTGGAGATTCTCGGGTCAGACATTCCAGCGCACCTAAAGTACGCCGGAGAGTTGCGTCTGCAGCACAAGCAGGCATCCCTTGACGAGCTTGGCCACCTAGCGACGCCACCCATGACTAAGGACGCGGTAGCAGGCCGCATCCGCCGTCTGCTCGCGATGGCTGACAAGCGTGCCGAAGAATTAGGAATTCCAAACACCGAGGCATACCTCGGAGACGATCCAGCAGAGTAAGGAAAGCAAAATGAACAAGTACACCCTCCCAGAACTCGACTACGACTACGCAGCGCTTGAACCGAGCATTTCGGCACGCATTATGGAGTTGCACCACTCGAAGCACCATGCTGCATACGTTGCAGGTATCAACGCAGCCCTTGAGCAGCTGGAAGAGGCTCGAGCCAACAACAACTTCGGTAACATCAACAAGCTGCAGAAGGACCTTGCGTTCCACCTATCTGGCCACATCAACCACTCGATATTCTGGAAGAACCTTGCACCTGTAAACAGCGATCGTCCAGAGGGTGAATTAGCATCTGCAATCGATGAGTTCTTTGGCTCTTTCGAGGCTTTCCAGGGCCATTTCAACGCCGCCGCGATGGGTATTCAGGGCAGTGGCTGGGCGTTCTTGGCTTGGGATTCGGTAGGCGAGAAGCTCATCATTGAGCAGCTTTATGACCAGCAGTCAAACGTTGCCACTGCGAGTGTCCCACTTCTCATGCTCGACATGTGGGAGCACGCCTTCTACCTTGACTATCAAAACGTTAAGGGCGACTACGTGAAGGCGTTTTGGAACATTGTGAACTGGGCAGACATTGCTACTCGATTCGATTCAGCTCGCACAAAAACCAAGGGACTTTTGTTAGGCTAAGTACAGACTTTTTGCTCCCAATGGCGCGTGGCAAAGTCCGATATTTGTAACAAATAGAGACCGGGCAAAACGCATCGGTTCATCACTATTCGGGAGATAAATTGGCTACTCGTGTTGGAATTAACGGCTTCGGCCGCATTGGTCGTAACTACCTACGTGCAGAACTTGCAAAGGGTACCGACCTTGAGATTGTCGCTGTAAACGACCTAAGCGACCCTGCATCGCTTGCACACCTTCTAAAGTACGACTCGGTCACCGGTCGCCTAGGTCAGGATGTTTCGGTTGATGGCCAGAACATTATTGTTGGCGGAAACGTAATCAAGGTTCTAGCTGAGCGCAACCCAGAAGACCTCCCTTGGGGTGAGCTAGGTGTTGACATCGTTATCGAGTCGACCGGTCGTTTCACCGACGCCGAAAAGGCTGCCGCACACATCAAGGCTGGTGCCAAGAAGGTAATCATCTCGGCTCCAGCTACCGGTGAAGACGCAACCTTCGTAATCGGAGTGAACGACGACCTTTACGACAACGAGAAGCACCACATCATCTCGAACGCATCGTGCACCACCAACTGCTTGGCTCCATTTGCCAAGGTCTTCAACGACAAGTTTGGAATCGAGAACGGTCTTATGACCACCGTTCACGCTTACACCGCCGACCAGAACCTCCAGGACGGCCCACACGGCGATCTACGTCGTGCTCGTGCCGCGGCTTTGAACATCGTTCCTTCATCGACTGGTGCTGCAAAGGCAATTGGACTAGTGCTACCTGAACTAAAGGGCAAGCTAGACGGTTACGCACTTCGCGTTCCAGTTCCCACCGGTTCGATTACCGACCTAACCCTTGTTTCGAAGAAGGAAGTGTCCGTCGAGGAGATCAAGGCTGCCTACAAGGAGGCTGCTGCAAGCGGTCCGCTGAAGGGTATCCTGGCTTACACCGAGGACCCAATCGTGTCGAGTGACATCGTTACCGACCCACACTCTTCGATTGTCGATGCCGGTTTGATCAAGGTAATTGGTAAGACTGTGAAGATCTCCTCTTGGTACGACAACGAGTGGGGTTACTCGAACCGTCTAGTTGAACTAACCGAACTAGTAGCTTCGAAGCTCTAAGCAGTTAGTCAATATTCAAGTGCGCAAACTCTCTGAGCTCGGCTCCCTCGAGGGCAAACGGGTCGTAATCCGTTGCGACCTGAACGTTCCTTTGGACGGTAAGCGAATTACCGACGACGGTCGTATCGTGGCATCGGTACCAACCATCAAGTACCTAGTTGAGCAAGGCGCCAGGGTGATTGTTATCTCTCACCTTGGTCGCCCAGAGGGTGCACCTGACGACAAATACTCTCTAGAACCGGCAGCGGACCGTCTAAGCGAGCTACTAGGGCAGCCGGTACTGTTTGCAGCAGACACTGTTGGAATTCAAGCCGAAGCCGCGCTCAAGGTCCTCGATAAGGGTGGGGTAGTGGTTCTCGAGAATCTGCGATTCAACCCTGAGGAGACCTCAAAGGACGAGGCTGTACGCAAGGAATTCGCAGCGAAGCTAGCCGCTTTCGGTGACATTTTCGTTTCTGATGGTTTTGGCGTTGTTCATCGCAAGCAGGCTTCGGTGTATGAGTTGGCACAGGCACTGCCTTCATACGCTGGTTTTCTGGTTGAAAAGGAACTGGACGTCATGAAGCGTCTTACCTCGCACCCAGAACGACCATATGCGGTGGTTCTTGGCGGCTCTAAAGTTTCCGACAAGCTAGGCGTAATCGACCACCTTCTGCCTTCGGTAGATAAGCTTCTGATCGGTGGTGGAATGGTCTTCACCTTCCTAGCGGCTCTTGGCCATAAGGTTGCTTCTTCGCTACTTGAGGTAGACCAGATTCCTGCGGTAAACGGCTACCTTGCTCGCGCCAAGGAACTCGGCGTTGAAATCATTCTTCCGTCTGACATCGTGGTTGCAAGTAAATTTGGTGCGGATGCAGATGTTGCAATCACCACAGCAGACGCCATTGAGAGTTCACCATTTGGCGCAACCGGACTCGGGCTGGACATCGGCCCTGATTCGGCTGCAAATTTCGCAAAAGTGATTGCCGCGTCAAAGACGGTTTTCTGGAATGGCCCAATGGGTGTTTTTGAAATCGATGCCTTTGCAAACGGTACTCGTGCCGTTGCTCAAGCACTTACTCAAGTCGAAGGCCTTTCGGTAGTAGGCGGTGGCGATTCTGCTGCAGCAGTTCGCATCCTGGGCTTCGAGGATTCACAGTTCGGGCACATCTCCACCGGTGGCGGTGCGAGTCTTGAGTATCTGGAGGGTAAGGCCCTACCTGGACTGGAGGTTCTAAATGACTAATCGCATTCCATTCATCGCTGGCAACTGGAAAATGAATCTGGACCACCAGCAAGGCATTGCCCTGGTTCAGAAGTTAGCCTGGACCCTGAAGGACGCAAACTTTGACTACTCAAAGGCAGAGGTTGCTGTATTTCCTGGGTTTACCTCGCTTCGCTCGGTACAAACCCTAATTGACGCCGACCAGTTCGAGATCAAGTTAGGGGCTCAGGATCTCTCGGCTCATGAATCGGGTGCATTCACCGGTGAAATTTCCGGAGTTGCACTAAAGAAACTGGACGTTCAATACGTTCTTATTGGACATTCGGAGCGCCGTCAGTATCACTCAGAGGACGACAGCGTTGTGCGAAGCAAGACTGCAGCAGCATTCAAGCACGGCTTGGTTCCAGTTATCTGCGTTGGTGAGACACTTGAGGAGCTTGAGGCAGAAGGTGCGGCAGCAGTACCGGTACGCCAAACTTTGGCAGCGCTGGCAGGTCACGAGACCCTAGGCGAATTCGTTATTGCGTATGAGCCAGTGTGGGCCATTGGAACTGGTCAGGTTGCTACGCCGGAGCAGGCGGCAAGCGTTTGTGGAAAGATACGCGATGCGATCCGCGAGGCTCACGGAGAGGTAGCCGATAAGGTGCGTATTCTTTACGGCGGCTCGGTGAAGGCAGCTAACGTAGCCGGCTTCTTGCGCTCTCCAGAGGTAGACGGAGTTCTAGTTGGTGGCGCGAGCCTCGACGCCGAAGAATTTGCCGGAATCGCACGTTTCCAGAGCCATCTGGCAATATAGAATCTGACGCTTAGGAGTTTCCCGTGGACGCTATCAAGATTGCACTAATGGTGCTTCTCTCTATCATCAGCCTTTTGCTGACGCTTTTGATCCTTTTGCATAAGGGTCGTGGTGGCGGTCTATCTGACATGTTCGGTGGTGGCGTTACCAGCACCATGCAGTCGTCTGGTGTTGCTGAGCGTAACCTAAACCGAATCACCATCATTCTCGGTGTGGTCTGGGTTGTGCTTATTGTCGGTCTTGGACTAATCGCACGATTTGCTACCGCTTAGCAGCTAAAGATTCCACTTGCGGCGGTCTGGTCTATGTACCAGACCGTCTTTTCTTTACCCGCAATTTGAGCTGCTGGTAACTCGCAGGCATCATCCTCAAACACCGAAGCGACGGCTTCTGCTTTGTCAGCTCCAGCAACGGTAAACCAAATTTGCTTGGCGCTATTGATTACCTTATAGGTGAATGTGAGACGCTGCGGTGGCGGCTTAGGTGAATCAGGTTCGGCCTCCACACTAGCAGTTGAGTCTCCAGCCTTCTTGCCGGGGAAAATGCTTGCCACGTGTCCATCAGGACCCATTCCCATTAACATCACATCGAATGTGACAGCAGCATTTTCGAAGTACTCGTTGAAGATAAAAGCTGCTTGCTCGAGCACCATGTCTTCAGACGCTGGGAACTCATGAATGTTGGCGGCAGGCAATGCAATGTGTTTTAGCCAAGAATTTCTTGCTTGAACCGCATTACGGTCGAGGCTGTCAACAGAGACGAAACGTTCGTCACCCCACCAGATGTGCAAGCGGTTTAGATCAAGGTTCTCGAAGTCATAGTTTCGACAGGCAGCGAGTGAGGCGATGCCAACCGTGCCACCGGTAAGCGCAATGTGTACAACCGCTTGGTTACTCAGTAGCCGACGGACGTGCTCAAACAGGTCCTTGGCCACCTCATCCGCGACCACTTGAGCGCTTGGTAGTCGATTTACGACTGGGCGTACCATTTGATGACCTTGCCGAACAGCTCGTCCGGGTCGAGACGACGGAGATCTTCGCTCAGACAGTCGCGATCACTACGACGAGGTAGTGAGATCTCTCGCGTTGGTTGCGTCGGCTGAATCAAGGTAGCCACGTCTGGAACACGTCGAACTATTTCTATGTCACCTGACTTGCGGATCAACTTGACTCCCTTGATCCCACTGACAGAGTGTCCACGCGCTTCACGAGTGATTGTGACTTCCACCTTCAGCTTGAGACTGAGCCAGGCTGCGAGTAGATCGGTACTAGGGGAGTCGGGTGCGCCGGTAACTTCAATGGCAGCAACCGAGTCATATGGTGGCTGATCTAGAATGGCGGCCAATTGGGCTCGCCAAAGAGTAATGCGTGTCCAAGCAAAGTCGCTGTCACCTGGGCGGTAGTTCGCGGCCAACTGGCGAAGGAACTCGTGTGGGTCGCCCTGTTGAGAAGCATCCGAAATACGCCTCGTCGCAATGCGGCCAATTGGAGAATCTGCCAGTGACTTAGGTGTTGCGGTAGGCCACCAGGCGACTACAGGAGCATCTGGAAGCAGCAAACCGGTCACGAGTAACTCTGGATCACTTGCAGCCTCACCATGAGCCTTTAGAACGATTACCTCAGAGGCACCAGCATCGCCGCCTACTCGAATCTCCGCATCGAGTTTGGCCTTACCCGCCTTGTCTTTGGGCCCTTCGGCGAGCACGATGATGCGACATGGGTGCTCTCTAGAGGATTCATTAGCCGACTTGATGGCAGGCTCAAGACCGCTTAGGTCTGTCTGAATTACCAATGTCAGCACTCGCCCTAAGGCTACGGCGCCGCCTTGTTCACGAATCTGAACCAGCGCTTTCGAAACCTTACTGATGGTTGTGTCATTAAGTTCAACGATCATGGACGTCGCCACGCCCTTCCGTCTTGTTCCATCATGCGATCTGCCGAAGCGGGACCCCAAGTTCCTGGACGGTATTGCTCGGGTTGCCCCTGCTTATCCCAATATTCCTCGATTGGATCGAGAATCTTCCAGGAGAGTTCGACCTCCTCATGGCGTGGGAATAGAGGTGGGTCGCCAAGCAATACGTCGAGAATGAGTCGTTCATAAGCTTCTGGGCTTGCCTCGGTGAAGGCATGACCATAACCAAAGTCCATGGTCACGTCACGAACCTGCATACCTACACCAGGAACCTTAGAACCGAATCGGATGGTTACACCTTCGTCCGGCTGCACTCGAATGACCAAAGCGTTTTGACCCAATTCCGATGTCTGGTCAGCAGCGAAAAGCTGGTGTGGCGCTCGCTTGAATACAACAGCAATCTCGGTAACGCGGCGCCCAAGACGTTTACCGGCCCTTAGGTAAAATGGAACTCCAGCCCATCGGCGGGTGTTAATGTCTAGTCGCATTGCAGCATAAGTCTCTGTTACCGACTCCGGATTCATTCCGTCCTCGTCGAGGAATCCCTTGACTTCCTCACCGCCTTGCCAGCCTCCAGAGTATTGACCGCGTGCGGTGTGCTTACCGAGATCCTTAGGTAGGCGAACTGCCGCCAGCACTTTTTCCTTTTCATTGCGAAGGTCGCTGGCATCAAAAGAGACAGGTTCTTCCATTGCTGTTAGCGCCAGCAACTGCAGTAGGTGATTCTGAATCACGTCGCGAGCCGCACCGATACCGTCATAGTAGCCCGCGCGGCCACCTACTCCGATGTCTTCAGCCATGGTGATCTGCACGTGATCGATGTAGTTGGCATTCCAAAGCGGCTCGAATAACTGATTAGCGAAACGAAGTGCGAGGATGTTCTGAACAGTTTCCTTACCGAGGTAGTGGTCTATTCGGAAAATTGAGTCAGCAGGGAAAACCGCCTCGACTACTTCGTTCAATTCTCGGGCTGATTGGAGATCGTGTCCAAATGGTTTCTCGATGACCACGCGACGGAATTCGTCCTGCTTAGGGTCGGCGAGTCCGCTGCGACTCAGCTGGCGACATACAAGTGGGAATGCCTTTGGTGGAATCGAAAGGTAGAACGCGTGGTTGCCATTGGTTCCTCGTTTGGTATCGAGCTCCTCGATGGTCTCCTTTAGGCGATCAAAAGCGGAGTCATCGTCGAAGTCACCCTGGACAAAGCGAATGCCTTCGGAGAGTTGTTGCCAGACCTCTTCACGGAACTCGGTACGTGCGTACTCTTTCACCGAGTCATGAACCTCTTGGGCGAAGTCTTCATTCGCCCATTCACGTCGCGCAAAACCGACCAATGCGAAGCCAGGTGGCAAAAGGCCGCGGTTAGCCAAGTCATAGACTGCCGGCATCAACTTCTTACGAGAAAGATCACCAGTTACGCCGAATATAACCAGCGAGCTCGGACCGGCAATGCGATTGAGTCGACGATCGTCAGGATCGCGAAGGGGATTTACTCCTGGGGCGAGTTTTGCGGGACTCATGTACCTTGCCTAAATCTTCGAAAGGATGGTCTGGATGTCCTTTTTGACATCACTGATCGTCAAAGTCAAGACTGGACGACCATGCTCAGCAAGTACCGAGGCGTCACCGGCAGCTTGAGATGCAATCAATTCGCCAAGAGTGAAATCACGACCGGGCACTGGAAGGTCAGCACTCGGCTTGGACACAATCTGCAGATAAACGCCCTGTGCAGGGCCGCCCTTGTGATACTGACCTGTTGAATGCAAGAAACGAGGTGCCCAACCAAATGTTGTTGGTCGCTGCGACCTCGCAGCCAATAGTTCGCGTACCTTCGATAGTTCACTGTTGTTTTCACGATCGATGTAAGCGTGCACCGAAACGTAGCCATCTTCATCAAGAGTGGCCAAAAGCGAGGTAATCGCAGTTTCAATGGAACCACCGTTGAAATCAGAAATGCCTCGCTGTCGAATTTCCACACCATCAACAGTGGCTGCGGCTGGAGTTGCTTCAGCGCGATTTTCAAGCATTCCACGAGCGGCTATTTTGGCCGACTCAACATCCGGCTGATCAAAAGGATTGATTCCAATGATTCTCGAGGCAACAACGGTTGCGTACTCCCACAACATGAACTGCTCGCCCAAGGAGCCAGCCACTGCAACCTCGTTGACTTCCGCCACAGTTGCCGTGTCATAAATCCTCGCGATCACTAGATCATTCGGTAAGGAAGTGAGCTCAGGAGCACTTGACTCCAACACCACCGGCAGGACTCCTAGCGAGTCCTTACCAGTTGATTCTGCAATCAACTGCTCGGCCCAGTCGCCGAAGCCCTGGATTGAAGTTTTACCCTCAACGATTCCAACTTTGTCAGCCGGCTTGGTACCCAAGAATGTGTTTGCCAGCACAGCGCCGAGCTGTAACCCAGGATTACTAGCAGAATCTTTGGCTAGAGACGAGGCAGCTACTTGTGCGCCGTCAAGCAGGCTTTGAATATCAGCACCGGCAAGACCACTAGGCACCAAACCGAAAGCGGTCAGTGCCGAGTAGCGTCCGCCTACGGTAGCGTCGGCGTTGAAAATGCGGTAGCCATCTGCTTCTGCGGCTTGTTCCATCGGGCTACCGGGATCGGTAACAATGACGATTCGAGTGGTCTTGTCAATTCCGGCGTCCAAGAATGCCTTTTCAAAGAGTCGCTTCTGTGAGTCCGTTTCCACAGTTGAGCCAGATTTCGAAGACACGATTACCGCGGTCTTCTCGATGTCGATGGAAAGAGCCTGAGCTACCTGTTCTGGGTTAGTGGAGTCGAGAACAACCAACTGCACGCCGGCCGTTTTGGTGATCACTTCAGGTGCAAGCGAAGAACCTCCCATGCCGCAGAGTACGAATCGGTCTACGCCCTGGGCTAGGAATTCCTTGCGAAGTTTCAGGATGCCGTCAACGAGTGCCTGTGAGTCGCTGGCTGAGGTTACCCAGCCAAGGCGAATGGAACTTTCTGCCTCTGCCGCCTTACCCCAGAGAGTGAAGTCTTTACTTGCGATACGAGATGCGACTTTGTCTTTAACTAGCTCGTCAATTACAGATTCAACAGCCTTCTTAGTTGCGCCATTGGTGCTCACGTGTAGGGACATTATTTAGCCATCTTCAATGCAGTTTCGATGCTCTCAACAAGCTCGGACCAAGAGATATTAAACTTCTCAACGCCTTCATCTTCGAGGAGCTGTGTAACATCGTCGTAGCTGACACCAAGGGTTTCTAGCTCCGCCAGAATCGCCTTCGATTCCTCGTAGTGACCGGCAATTGAATTGTTTGGCACAACTCCGTGATCAAAAACCGCTTCCATTGTTTTCTCAGGCATGGTGTTTACCAAACGGGGAGCAACAAGTTCGGTCACGTAAAGGGTGTCAGCGAGGCTAGGGTCTTTTACGCCGGTCGAAGCCATAAGAGGTCGCTGGACATTTGCGCCGGCATTGGCCAGCTCCGACCACTCAGCAGTAGCAAACGAACTCTCAAATAGTTCATAAGCGAGACGTGCGTTGGCTAGAGCAGCCTTGCTTTTCAGCCCTAGGGCCTGGGCAGTGCCAATGGCCTCTAGACGCTTGTCGATCTCGGTATCCACGCGCGATACGAAGAACGACGCCACCGAGTGAATCTTCGCCAGGTCGTGTCCGTTTTGCTTGGCTAATTTGATGCCTGCAATGTAGGCGGCAATCACTTCGGCGTAACGCTGAAGCGAGAAGATCAGCGTTACGTTAACACTGATACCCATACCAATTACCTGGGTGATGGCTCCAAGACCGGCCATAGTCGCCGGAATCTTGATCATCACGTTCTCACGGTTAACTTTGTCGAAAAGTTCAACCGCTTGCTTCACGGTGGCAGCGGTGTCGTGTGCCAAACCAGGCTCGACCTCGATGGAAACGCGACCGTCGAAGCCTTGCGAAGCCGCATAGACGCCCCTAAAGATATCGCAGGCGTTGGCAACGTCAACGGTGGTGATTTCGAAGATCGCCTGTGTCGCCGAAGCTCCCGCCGATGCTAGTTTCAGAACTTGTTCACCATAGCCCTCACCCTTGGATAGCGCTCCAGCAAAGATTGTCGGGTTGGTAGTCACACCACTTACAGATCGAGTTGCAATCAAGCTCTCTAGGTTTCCAGATTCGATGCGACTGCGCGATAGGTCGTCCAGCCAAATGCTCACGCCGTTGGCTGCCAAGGTTACTAATGGGTTGTTCATTGTCTCTCTACCTATGCTTTCTTGATGCTGGCCTTAGCGGCCGAAACCACGTTTTCAACAGTCATTCCAAATTCACGGAACAGCGTCTTGTAGTCGGCCGAGGCGCCGAAGTGATCGATCGAGACCGATTCACCAAAGGGACCTACGTACTTGCTCCAGCCGAGTTCCGATCCGGCCTCGACTGATACGCGTGCCTTCACATTGCGAGGTAGAACCGAATTGCGATAGTCCTCACTCTGCTCTTCAAACCATTCGAGACATGGTGCAGAAACAACTCGGGTTGGAGTGCCTGCCTTTTCGAGAACCAAACGAGCTTGAACTGCGAGCTGTAGCTCAGACCCAGTTGCAATGAGAATCACCTTAGGTTTGCCATTGCTCGCCTCAGCAAACACATAGGCACCTTTGAGGGTGTTTTCGGCACCGGCGATCACTACACCAGTTTCATCCTTTTCCCCACGAGCGAATACTGGAATGTTCTGACGCGATAGCGCGATACCTGACGGTCCAGTCGTGTGTTGGAGCATACCTAGCCAGGCATACCCGGTCTCGTTGGCATCTCCGGGACGAACCAGCGCAAGATTCGGAATTGCTCGCAAGGTCGCAATCTGCTCTATCGGTTGGTGGGTTGGACCGTCTTCACCAAGGGCCACCGAGTCGTGCGTCCATACAAAGATCGAAGGCACATTCATTAGAGCTGCGAGGCGAACCGCTGGGCGCATGTAGTCGCTGAAGATCAAGAAGGTTCCGCCGAATGGTCGAGTGTGACCACTCAGGGTAATTCCATTCAAGATAGAACCCATGGCGTGTTCACGGATACCGAAGTGAAGCACACGACCGTATTTGTCACCGGTCCACTCGTGCGTTGACCATTCTGAAGGCACGAAAGACTTCGAACCAGCGATGGTGGTCAAGTTAGATTCGGCAAGGTCGGCTGAGCCTCCCCAAAGCTCTGGCATTTCCGGTGCAATTGCGTTGATTACCTTGCCGGATGCCGCACGTGTTGAGAGCTCCGTTCCTGAGTCAAACTTCGGTAGCGCTTGTTCGAGTCCGGCTGGAAGAGCACCGGCGACTAGTCTCTTCAGAAGTTGATGCTTTTCCGAGTTTTCGGAAGCCCAGGCATCGAACGAAGCCTCCCAAACACGTCGGTTTTCATCCGCAAAGGTCTGATAGCCACGAGTGTGGTTGATTACTTCAGGTGCAACATCGAAAGTCTTCTCAGGATCAAAACCCAGGGCTTGCTTCAAGCCAGCTAGTTCCTCTGCTCCAAGGGCTGAACCGTGAATCTTCCCGGTGTTTTGCTTCTTTGGGGAAGGCCAGCCGATGATTGTACGCAAACGAATAAGGGAAGGTTTATCGGTAGCTGCCTTAGCCGCCTGAATTGCGTTGTAGAGCTCCTCTAGGTCTTCCTTGTAGTCGCCGTTCTTACGCCAATCAACGGTTTGGGTGTGCCAACCATAGGACTCGTATCGCCCGATAATGTCCTCTGTGAACGCGATGTCGGTGTCGTCCTCAATTGAAATTTGGTTGCTGTCGTAGATCACTACCAAGTTGCCAAGCTTTTGATGACCAGCCAAAGATGCGGCTTCCGAAGTGACACCTTCCTGCATGTCTCCGTCACCAGCAATCACATAAACAAAGTGATCGAAAGGGCTGGTACCTAGGGGAGCGTTAGGGTCAAAAAGACCACGCTCGTAGCGTGCCGAGTAGGCGAAGCCGGTTGCCGAAGCGAGTCCCTGACCAAGAGGTCCAGTGGTGATCTCCACACCCTTGGTGTGACCGTACTCAGGGTGTCCTGGGGTTGCCGATCCCCAAGTGCGAAGGGACTTCAAGTCGTCAAGTTCGAGACCATAGCCGTGCAAGTAAAGCTGGTTATAGAGGGTTAGTGAGGAGTGACCTACGGAGAGAATAAAACGATCGCGACCAAGCCAACGGTCATCCTTTGGGTCATGGCGCATTACCTTGTTAAACAGCAGGTAAGCCACTGGAGCCAAAGAGATAGCGGTACCAGGGTGACCGTTGCCTACCTTCTCAACCGCATCGGCTGCCAAGACTCGGGCAGTATCGACTGCCTTGGAATCTAATTCTGACCATTGGAATGCTGACACAGCGACTCCTGACTGTAGGTGAACCGCAAGGTTCTTGATGATTGGGAGGGCTTCTTCGCCGAATAAACGCATGACTTAAAGTCTCGGTCTGTGCTCAATTCTACTACCGCGCATGCCTGTAAACTGGGCTTTGATGTCCAAGATTCGCGCCTATATTGCGCTCACCAAGCCAAGAGTAATCGAACTTCTCTTGGTTACTACCGTTCCCGCAATGATCCTCGCCAAGCGAGGTATGCCCGACCTCTGGCTGATGCTGTCGGTCTTGATTGGTGGCGCAGTATCTGCCGGAAGCGCTAATGCGTTCAACTGCTACATCGATGCCGATATTGATAAGGTCATGGGCCGCACCAAGGGTCGCCCTCTTGTGACCGGGGAACTTAGCAAGCGTGAAGCCCTGGCCTTCGCTTACGGATCTGGGTTGTTTTCGTTTGCGTTCTTGTGGATTACTGCTGGATGGCTATCAGCCGTGCTTTCTCTTTCGGCGATTCTCTTCTATGTGCTGATTTACACTTTGCTGCTTAAGCGTCGCACGCCACAGAATATCGTGTGGGGCGGAGCAGCTGGGGCCATGCCAGTTCTCATTGGTTGGGCTGCAGTTACCAAGGACCTTACGGTTGCCCCTTGGATTCTCTTCTTAATCATCTTTTTGTGGACACCGCCACACTACTGGCCACTATCGATGAAGTATCGAGACGATTACGCCGCAGCTGGGGTTCCAATGCTTCCGGTGGTACGCAAGCCAAGAGTCGTTGGAGTGCAGATTCTGCTCTACTCATGGGCGATGGTTGTGAGCTCGCTCCTGCTGATTCCAGCTGCAAACATGGGGATCGTCTACACGGCGATTGCTGGTGGCTTTGGAATTTGGTTCACCATCGAAGCTACTCTTCTCTACAACCAATCGAAGACGGGTGTGCCCAGCAGCCCGATGAGACTGTTCCACGGCTCAATCAGCTATCTCACCGTGCTCTTTTTGGCGGTAGCGCTTGATCCGCTGCTTCATTTCAGTTTTGCTTGAGTTCTTCAAGCCTGAGTAGTGACTCGTTACGCTCGGTGGCGTGATCAACTATCCGCTGGCAATACCCAGTATCACTAAATCCAGGGAGCAACCAAGGCTCGTGAACTTGACCACCCTGAACCGATGCTAATTCAGGAATGAACTTACGCACATAGTTGCCCTCAGGATCGAATTTGAGACCTTGTGTGGTCGGGTTGAAGATTCGGTAATAGGGAGATGCGTCGGTGCCACAACCAGCAGTCCATTGCCATCCATGGCTATTAGAAGCTGGGTCATAATCAGTTAGATTTTGCTCAAACCATCTAGCGCCATGTTGCCATTCGATGTGCAAGTCCTTTACGAGAAACGAAGCGACAATCATTCGAACTCGGTTGTGCATCCAACCAGTTGTCAAAAGTTGTCTCATGCCTGCATCGACCATTGGATAGCCGGTCTTGCCGAGTTTCCATGCTTCAAAATGATTGCCAGGTTCGTCGTAACGCATCATTGCAAATTTTGGATCGAAATACTCTTCTAAAGTGTCAAGACGGTGCCACATCACGTCGGCATAGAACTCGCGCCAGGCAATTTCCTTACGAAAGGTCTCGGCGCCGCTGCCATCCGGAAGCATGCGCAAGATCGTTCTAGGGTGTATTTCGCCATGACTAATTGCATGCGAAAGGTGCGATGTACCGCTTAGATCTGCGCGATTTCGATTCTCCGAGTAATCGTGGACCCTTGACTCTAAAAAACGCTTCAACGTACCCAGTGCCTGATTTTCGCCAGCGATCAGCGTCTTAGTAAGTGGTAGGAATGACTTCTCTTTTCCGGCTGCAATGTTCTGAATGCCCACGAATTTGACAGGTTCGCCTGAATCCATCAAGTCCCAAGCCTTATAAAACGGGGTGTACACCTTGTAAGGCGAACCATCGGGTTTGCGAACAGTTCCCGGGCTTATTGCATAGTTACCTGGACCAACCACTAATTCGATCCCGATTGCGGCTAAATCCTTCTTGACTGCGGCCAGCTCGGATACTCCGTGGGTATCGAAGACTTCTGATACGAACACTCTCGCGACTTCGTTCTCCTTGGAAAACCTAACCATGTCGGCAGGTGACTGTAGGACTATAAGGTTCCCATCCAAGGATTCGTTTAGCGCGTACCAAGAAGAAACCATCGAACGTTTCCGAATTTCGGAGAGGAATTCGAACCGCTGTCCAACTTGATCTGCCGTTGCGACCAAATAACAACCTGAACCGTCCTTCAAGGCTGCATTCAGGGCCGGATGATCCTCGGTGCGAAGGTCCTTTCGGAACCAGAATAGGGATTTCATCACGATTCTTTGTGTAACGCCAACCACTGCAGAGTGATCAGTGCACAGGCGGTGGCTGCTAAGAACATGTGCGTCGCGACAAGAGCGCTCGGTAGGCCGGTATTCGCCTGCAGTATGCCCACACCAGCTTGAACAATCAAAGTGAAAAGCGTCCAGAAAACCAAACGTGAAGCATAGCCATCAACGTCGCGTCTGCGAACTAGAACTAGGAGCCAAGTTGTGATGGCAACCGCAAGATATGCGGGGTAGGAGTGAATGTGTTGCCAAAGTTCAGAATCTAAGCCGTTACGTGGAGTCTCAAAATCTCCAGCGTGAGGCCCGCTACCAGTAACTACGACACCAACTAATTGAGCCAACGCCACCGAAAGAATTACGGCGATGCTCAAGCGTCCCTCAATTGGATGAGGTGGAGTGATTTCTGGCGAGTAAACGCGCCAAAGTTGAACTGCAGCAATGGCAATCATGGCTGCGCTGATTACGAAGTGCAGACCAACGATCCACGGGTTCAGTTTCATTAGGACGCTGATGCCGCCGACAACGGCTTGTAGCACGATTCCCATAATCAACAAAATTGAAGTGGAAAGAATTTTGCGTCCACCACGTCTTGCGATTGCAGCCAAGAACATTCCGGCGGCAATTAGGAGAAGCACAAATGTCAGGGTGCGGTTTCCGAACTCAATGATTCCATGGATACCCTGTTCGGGAACCGTGGTCCAGTCTGAATCGGTGCAGCGAGGCCAGGTTGGACAACCTAGCCCTGAAGCGGTAAGCCTAACCGCTCCACCGGTCACCACAATCAAGATCTCGGAAACCAAGGAAGCCCATGCCAAGACTCGTAATCGAGGTTCAGTAATCAGTTTCCTGAGGTAATTCACTGCTGTTGCCTTTACCAAATAATTGCCCTCAAGTAGACTTGGGGCAGGTGACTTGTTCACCACTTCTAATCAAGTCTTGCACGCATTTATTTCTGCGCTTGTTTTAGGGAATTATTTCGCCATTCGAGGCGTTACAACCAGCGAAGAAAGGTTTTGGTTTGTCCGAGAACATCATCGAACGCCCCGAGCTTGACAGTCTGGGTAATTACGAATTTGGTTGGTCCGATAAGGACCAGGCTGGCGCATCAGCAAAACGTGGAATCAACGAAGAGGTCGTTCGCGACATCTCGTCAAAGAAGTCCGAGCCGGAGTGGATGCTAGAAAGACGCCTAAAGGGCTACGACTACTTCACTAAGAAGCCAATGCCATCATGGGGCTCAGATCTATCTGGGATTGACTTTGACAACATCAAGTATTTCGTGCGATCGACCGAGCGTCAGGCAGAATCGTGGGAAGACCTGCCAGAGGACATTAAGAACACTTACGAACGACTAGGCATTCCTGAGGCAGAACGTGCACGTTTGGTTGCAGGTGTCGCGGCCCAGTATGAATCGGAAGTGGTTTACCACCAGATACAGGAGGAACTGGAGCAGCAGGGAGTCATCTTCCTCGACACCGATACCGCCCTCAAGGAGCACCCTGAAATCTTCCAGGAATACTTCGGCACCGTTATTCCTGCCGGCGACAACAAATTCGCGGCTCTAAACACCGCCGTGTGGTCGGGTGGCTCGTTTGTTTACGTTCCTAAGGGAGTCCATGTAGAAATCCCGCTTCAGGCATACTTCCGCATCAACACCGAGAACATGGGACAGTTCGAACGAACGCTGATCATCGCAGATGAGGGCTCCTATGTTCACTACATCGAAGGATGTACTGCACCGATCTATCAGAGCGACTCCCTGCACTCGGCGGTTGTTGAAATTATTGTCAAGAAGAATGCGCGTGTTCGCTATACGACCATTCAGAACTGGTCGACCAACGTCTATAACCTAGTCACCAAACGTGCCGTTGCCGAGGCGGGTGCCACCATGGAATGGGTCGATGGAAACATCGGGTCAAAGGTAACCATGAAGTACCCTGCGGTCATTTTGGCAGGGGAGTATGCCAAGGGTGAAACCCTTTCCGTTGCCTTTGCAGGTGCCGGCCAGCATCAGGATGCGGGTGCCAAAATGATTCACCTCGCTCCAAATACTTCGTCTTCCATCATTTCCAAGTCGATTGCGCGCGGTGGAGGTCGCACGTCCTATCGAGGTGAAATCCGAGTGAACCCAGGGGCTTACAACTCAGCCAATACCGTTCGCTGTGACGCTCTCTTGGTAGACACGATTAGCCGTTCCGACACCTACCCGGCCGTTGATGTTCGTGAAGACAACGTCACCATGGGTCACGAGGCGACTGTTTCGCGAGTAAGTGATGAGCAGCTTTTTTACCTGCAGTCGCGCGGACTTCCCGAAGACGAAGCGATGGCAATGATCGTTCGTGGATTCATCGAACCTATCGCTAAGGAACTTCCGATGGAGTACGCCTTAGAGCTCAACAAACTGATTGAGATGCAAATGGAAGGTGCCGTAGGTTAATGCAACACACACACGGTAATGCTCCAATTCAAATTCGATCTGATCGAACCAGAACCACTGATGTAGCAGCGTTCCCTGAGCTCAACATTCGTGATGAGCAATGGAGGTACCTTGCACCGGATCGTCTGGGATCCCTCCTAGGTAATTTGTCGCCTTTTTCCGGAGCGATTTCTGGTGCTGACCTAGTTGATGTAAGTCGCGACGAAAGTTTTGCTCTACCTGAGGACGTAGTAACAGCAAAGGCCTGGAATCATGGAGCTTGGAAAGAGATTTCTTTAAAGCCGGATTCATTCGTAACAATTGCTGATCTGAACAGCTCGGAGCGAGGGGTCGCGCTCAATCTGATTGTTCGAAACCAAAGACACGCAAAAAACACTTTGATCCTGAATCACACCGGATCCACTGAACTCGCTGAATCAGTCCAAATTGATGTTGCAGATGAATCCGAGTTGACCATTGTTTCGATTTCCAACTTGAGTGACGATTCGGTACTAACGAGTGCTCACTTCGCCCAAATCGGACGCAATGCCACTTTGAAGCATATCGTTGTCTCACTGACTGGTAAGACGATTCGAGTGGTGCCAAGCGTTAGCTTCAAGGGTCAAGGTGGTTCCGTCGAGATGCTCGGAGCCTACTTTGCAAACGGAGATCAGTACATCGAGCACCGACCATTTGTGGACCACAATGAGCCGAATTGCACCTCCAATGTCACCTATAAGGGCGCATTACAGGGCTCTAAAGCGCACACGGTATGGGTTGGTGACGTCCTGATTCGCCAAGCGGCCGAAGGAACCAAGACATATGAGTTGAACCGCAATCTACTCCTAACCGACGGTGCTCGCGCGGACTCCGTTCCAAACCTCGAAATTGAAACCGGGCAAATCGAAGGCGCGGGTCACGCCAGCGCCAGCGGTCGTTTCGATGATGAGCAGTTGTTCTATCTACAGGCACGTGGAATCAGCGAACTTGATGCTAAGCGCCTAGTTGTAAAGGGCTTCCTTAACGACGTAATCGCTCAAATTGAAAATGAAGAAATCGTGGAGCGCCTCACTAACGTTATCTCTGCTCGACTCGAAGGAGACATAAACTAATGGCTCACCAAATTTGTGCCCTAGATGATTTGAAGCCTGGCAAGGTTATTCGCGTCACAGTGAGCGGCCACGCCATTGCTATCGCGAGAACCAAAGCGGGAGACGTTTACGCCATCGACGACAAGTGTTCGCACGGCGAAATCAGTCTGAGCGAAGGTTTCATCGAGAACAGCACAATTGAGTGTTGGGCACACGGCGCCAAATTCTCCCTAGAAACGGGGGCTGCACTCACTCTGCCGGCGTTTGAGCCAGTAGCTACCTACGAAGTCTTTATTGAGAACAACCAAATCTTCCTCGAATACGATCCAGCCTAAGGAAAATTAATGCCTGTACTAGAAATCAAGAATCTGCACGTCTCGGTTGAAACCGAAAATGGAAGCAAAGAAATTCTCAAGGGTGTCGACCTGACCATCAAGAGTGGGGAGACCCACGCAATCATGGGCCCAAACGGTTCTGGTAAGTCAACCCTTGCCTATTCAATTGCAGGTCACCCAAAGTATGAAGTAACTTCTGGCGAAATTCTTCTTGACGGTGAAAATGTTCTTGAAATGAGTCCAGATGAACGTGCTCGTGCCGGCCTTTTTCTAGCCATGCAGTATCCAGTCGAAATTCCTGGGATTTCGGTAAGTAACTTCTTGCGTACCGCTAAGACTGCCATCGATGGAGAGGCTCCTGCGCTTCGTCCATGGATTAAGGAAGTTCGCGAGAAGATGAGCAACCTGCGCATGGACTCGGCTTTTGCCGAACGTAACGTCAACGAGGGTTTCTCAGGTGGTGAAAAGAAGCGTCACGAGATTCTGCAGCTCGAATTGCTGAAGCCTAAGTTCGCGGTACTAGATGAAACAGATTCGGGTCTAGACGTAGATGCATTGAAGATTGTTTCCGAGGGTGTGAACCGCGCTCAGGCAGAAAACAACCTTGGAATTCTTCTCATCACGCACTACACCCGTATTTTGAAGTACATCAAGCCCGACTTCGTGCACGTCTTCGTGGCTGGCAAGATCGCTGAAGAAGGCGGCCCTGAACTTGCTGAGCGCCTAGAAGCCGAAGGCTACGACAGGTACCTCGGATAATGCCAAAGGAACTGTCACCGGAACGCCACGATCAAGTATTAGAGGCTCTAAAAGAGGTTATTGATCCTGAAATCGGTGTCAACATCGTCGATCTTGGACTGATTTACGGGGTTGAAGAGTCTGAAGAAGACGGCTCGCTACTAATCAACATGACTTTGACTAGCGCCGGATGCCCACTCACCGATGTCCTTGAGGAACAAACCGCCTCGGCACTGGATGGGGTTACCGAAGCCTTTCGCATTAACTGGGTCTGGATGCCGCCATGGGGTCCGGAACTTATCACCGAAGATGGACGCGAGCAGATGCGTGCGATTGGATTCGCAATCTAGTTGCTTTCAGTCAAAGACCTCGAAATTCGAATTGGCGCCAGATTACTTATGTCTGGCGTCAATTTTCGTGTCGAGCGGGGCGACAAAATTGGTTTGGTGGGTCGCAATGGAGCCGGCAAAACTACACTTACCAAGATTCTTGCAGGTGAAAACCAGCCAACCGAGGGTGCCATCGAGAAGTCTGGCCAGATCGGTTACCTCCCGCAGGATCCACGCACCGGCGACCCTGAAGAACTGGCGCGCACACGAATTTTGAACGCCCGTGGCATTGGCGATTTGTTGGAAAAGATGTCGAAGGCAACCGAGGACATGTCGTCGGTCGATGAGGCGATCTATGAGCGAGGGATGTCCAACTACTCTCGATACGACGTTGCTTTTCAAGCAGCGGGAGGTTACGCTGCCGAAGCTGAAGCGGCCGCAATCGCATCGAACCTAGGGCTACCCGAGCAAGTTCTTAGTCAACCACTCAAGACCCTCTCGGGTGGACAGCGAAGGCGAATCGAACTGGCGCGAATCCTTTTTTCGAACGCTGAAACCATGATTCTTGACGAACCTACAAACCATTTGGATGCGGACTCGGTTGTCTGGCTTAGAGAGTTCTTAAAGAACTACCAGGGTGGATTGATTGTGATCAGTCACGACATCGACCTTATCGGTGAAACAGTCAATCGAGTCTTCTACCTCGATGCAATCCGGTGCGTAATCGATGTTTACAACATGGGTTGGTCGCACTATTTGAAACAGCGCGAAAGTGACGAAGAGCGACGCAAGCGCGAGCGAGCGAATGCAGAGAAGAAGGCCACAAGTCTCCAACTTCAAGCGGCTCGCTTCGGCGCTAAGGCATCAAAGGCCGCGGCCGCACATCAGATGGTTAAACGTGCAGAGAAGTTACTCTCATCTCTCGAAGATGTCCGCGAGCAAGACCGCGTTGCGAAGATTCGTTTCCCTGAACCTGCGCCGTGCGGTAAGACGCCTCTATTTGCCAAGAATCTCAGCAAGTCATATGGTTCGCTAGAGATTTTCACCGCTGTTGACCTTGCCATCGATCGTGGTTCGAAGGTTGTTGTAATTGGTTTGAACGGTGCCGGTAAGACCACCTTGCTGCGCATGCTCGCTGGTATCGACGAGCCAGACACTGGGGAGATTCAGCCAGGCCATGGTCTCAAGATCGGCTACTACGCGCAAGAGCATGAGACTCTTGACGTCAACCGCACGGTGTTGGAGAACATGAAGAATGCTGCCCCTCAACTTGCCGATACCGATGCCAGAAAGGTACTTGGCTCGTTCTTGTTCTCTGGCGATGATGTAAACAAGAAAGCCGCAGTCTTGTCCGGTGGTGAGAAGACACGGCTAGCCTTGGCGACCCTTGTAGTTTCATCGGCAAATGTTTTGCTACTCGATGAACCTACAAATAACCTCGACCCTGCCAGCCGAGAAGAAATTCTGAGAGCTCTAAACACCTTTACTGGTGCGGTTGTCTTGGTTTCCCACGACGAGGGCGCTGTGCGTGCCCTGAACGCCGAAAGAGTTCTTATTTTGCCGGACGGCGTTGAGGACCATTGGAATGAAAGTTACGCCGAACTCATTTCGCTGTCGTAAGCAAATCTTCCGTTTCGGCATCAATCTGGGCCTGGGTTTTTCTCTTAGCCTTCAGTGTTCCGTTTGCTAGTTGGAAGTCTCTTCGAATACGCCAGATCAACGCAAACGTTGCCATGACGGCAAAGATTATCCACTGAACCGCGTAACTTAAGTTGTTGCCCTCTTCAACACTGGGAGCGGGCATCGGCTTGAGAGAAGTCGATTGCATTGGAGATTCCGAACTGAGTCTTAGATACCCGTTTTCCAACTCTGAATGCAATCCAGTGAGGCTATTGGCGAGATCTATATTGATGGTGGCGATTTCGCCTTTTGGCGCCGTTCGATCTAGCCTCGGTTCCTCGCCGACCAAGCGAGCAATTACTGTCGTGGTTGACGCCGTTGGAAGGGGATTTTGATCTGGCTTGTCCTGGAACTGTCCAGTGGGGACCCAACCTCTTGAGATGTAAACAATGCCGAAGCCATTGGCCTGAAATGGAACAAGTTGTTCGAATCCGACTTGACCGTTGTTCGGCCTATTCCGAACCAATAGGGATCTTTCGGGTAAATAGTTGCCCGCTAGTCTAATTGGGCGCCATTGCTGAGTAGAGGCATCCATGCTCGAATCCCTCAAGAGTTCAGAAATTGGTGTGGGAGCAGCCTGATAGTTCTCCCGAACCAACGCAATAGCAGCGAGCTTGGTTTCTCTTCGGGTGAACTGCCAATTCGCTAGGAACCCGCAGGCGACCGAAAAGACCACTACGAGTGCGATCCAATTGAGCCACTTTTTCATTGGAAATCCCTTGTTGCTAGAAAAAAGCCTCTGATCGTCAAATAAGACACAAAGTAGTCATAGTGCTCACCACAGGTGGCCCAAGATTTCACTTTTTCGGGAGAGTGAATCTTCGGGTTACGCCAATCTAAGAACTGAATTGCTGGACTGTCACAGCCTGTTCTTGAACACTTACTGCCCATCTTTATCCTTCAGATGAGAAGCCACATCAATCGCCAACGGCTCAACTCTTTTAGGACTGGAATGCTGCTTTGCCTGGCCACCAACATTGTTTGCGATAACAACCGCGAAATAGGGGAGGAAGATGGCGCCAATGCCGGATAACCACTGCCAGACACCAGTCGTGAAGACCAATGCAATTACGCAAAAGAATCTGATAGTCATTGAGATTGAATAGATGACGATACGGCGCTTGCGCTCCTCGTCCGGGGCTTCGCCGATCGAGGTAACAACGTGTTTGGGTTTTGGCTTCATCTAATTAAAGGTTATTGCAACGGGGTATAAGTTGAGGCGCAAAGTACAATGAAAACCACTAAACAAGACTTGGAGAATCTAATGGCAACGGCAAGAACTGTTCTAATCACAGGCGGAAATCGCGGCATCGGAAGAGCCATCGCTGAGGAATTCATTGCCGCAGGGCATCGCGTTGCCGTTACTGTTCGAAGTGGCTCTGGGCCGGAAGGGTGTCTAAGCGTCAAGGCGGATGTGACCGATGCAGCTAGCATCGACGCCGCCTTTAAAGAAGTTGAAGAAAAGCTCGGTCCAATAGAGGTTTTGGTGGCAAATGCGGGTATTACTCGTGACACCCTGCTTATGCGAATGACCGATGAAGAGTTCGAAGACGTAATCAACACCAACCTAACCGGTGTTTTCAGAGTGCTCAAGCGTGCCACCATGGGCATGATCAAGGCAAAGTTTGGTCGAGTGATTTTTATCGGTAGCGTTGTTGGTCTTCTAGGTAGCGCGGGTCAGGTAAATTACTCGGCCGCTAAGTCTGCTCTTGTTGGTATGGCACGTTCAATCACCCGCGAGCTGGGTGGGCGAGGCATTACCGCAAACGTTATTGCACCAGGGTTCATCGACACCGACATGACCGCGGAATTACCTGAGGAACAGCAAGCAGACTACAAGCGTCGTATTCCAGCCGGTAGATTCGCAGCTCCGAGTGAAGTCGCGAAGGCTGTTGCGTGGATTGCAAGCGACGATGCGGCTTACATTTCTGGTGCAGTCATTCCTGTAGACGGCGGATTAGGTATGGGTCACTAACGGCTTGTTTCAGTGTTTTCGTGACAAAATTGAAGAACCATTAAAGAACGGAAAATCTGGATGTCCATCCTTGCAGGTAAAAAGCTTCTAATCACCGGTGTGCTAACCGAATCGTCAATCGCATTTTCGGTTGCCCGTCTCGCTCAGGAACAGGGTGCAGAAATCGTGCTTTCTTCCTTTGGTCGCATGTTGCCAATCACCCAAAAGATTGCTGAACGCCTACCTAAGCCAGCTAAGGTAATTGAACTCGACGCAACTAATACAGACGATCTTGCAGCCCTTGAGGGGCGCGTAAAGGAGCACCTTCCACACCTAGATGGAATCGTGCACGCAATCGCATTCGCACCGCAGACCGCACTGGGTGGCAATTTCCTAGAAACCGAGTGGGTGGACGTTGCCACCGCTGTTCAGGTTTCCGCTTACTCGCTCAAGTCAATTACCATGGCCGCCAAGCCACTTCTAACCAAGGGATCTTCGGTTGTCGGCCTAACCTTTGACGCCACTGTTTCATGGCCGGTATATGACTGGATGGGTGTTGCTAAGGCAGCATTTGAGTCGGTTAGCCGCTACCTTGCTCGTTACCTGGGCAAGGACGGCATCCGTGTCAACCTAATCTCGGCTGGACCACTACGTACCACGGCCGCCAAGGGTATCCCTGGCTTCGCGACTATGGAAGAACTTTGGACCGAGCGCGCGCCTTTGGGTTGGGACCTAACTGACACCGAAGCCGCCGCTCGTGGAATTATCGCACTGCTATCAGACTGGTTCCCAGCCACCACTGGAGAGCTAATCCACGTTGATGGCGGCTTGCACTCAACCGGTGCCTAGACCACAAAGAATTAGGGCCTCGAATTATCGAGGCCCTAATCTCTTTAAAGCCCTAAATGCCTAATCACCAAAGATAGATCTGGAACATCTATAGCCACGTCGGCTGCTTTGCGCACCATCGGTTTGGCATTGTATGCAAAAGAGATACCTGCCACTTCGAACATGTCTAAATCGTTCGCACCATCGCCGATTGCCGCCACCTCGTTGGGGGAGACCCCGAAGTCATGCGCCCACTCGACGAGCGCATCCGCCTTGGCCTTACGATCAACAATGGCACCGAGAACTCGACCGGTCAATTTACCATCAACGATTTCAAGTTCATTGGCGCGGTTGTAGTCGAGCGATAACTCATTGGCAAGTGGTTGCAGTATCTGACTGAACCCCCCAGATACGGCACCGACTCGTCCGCCAGCTGCATGCACAGCCGAAATGAGTTCCTTCGCACCTACACTAAGACGTATCCGTTCCTTAGCTCGTTTTAGTACTTCAACCGGAAGCCCAGCCAGAGTGGCAACGCGTTCTCGCAAAGACTCGGCGAAATCGAGTTCCCCGCGCATGGCCCGCTCCGTTACTGCAGCGACGTGTTCACGCGTGCCGGCAAAATCGGCGAGCAATTCAATAACTTCATCTTGGATGAGGGTTGAATCAACATCCATAACAACTAATCGGTAACTCAAGGTGTGACTAGTGTACCTTTGGCAACAACCGTGATGCCGGATTCCGTCACGGTGAAGCCACGGTCTAAGTCGCGCTGTCGATCAACACCTACCGCCGCTCCATCAGCAATCACAACCGATTTGTCGAGAATCGCACGTCTCACCGTCGCATTCCGACCAATAACCACGCCGTCGAGAAGCACCGAATCGGTGATCAAAGCGTTTGAGTTAATCTTCACCCAAGGGGACAGGACCGAGCGTTCGACAATGCCACCGGAAACCACCGTGCCTAGAGACACAATCGAATCCGTGGTACGACCCTGGTTACCTTCTCCATCGTGCACGAACTTCGCAGGCGGCAAGTTGATTTGCTGGGTGAAGATTGGCCACTCATTGTTATAGAGATTGAATATTGGCATCACGGAAATCAAGTCCATGTGCGCATCGAAGTAGGAGTCGATTGTTCCGACATCTCGCCAGTAACTCTTATCGCGGACCGTGGCGCCAGGGATCTCATTGAACGTGAAATCGTAAACTCCCGCATCATCTCGACCAACCATATAGGGAATGATGTCGCCACCCATGTCGTGTGAAGAGTCGTCTAGCTTGCCATCGTGTTCGATAGCGTCGATTAGAGCTTGTGCGGTAAAGACGTAGTTACCCATTGAGGCCAAGACCTCATGAGGTGAATCCGGGAGTCCCTTTGGATCGCTCGGCTTTTCTTTGAATGCGGCGATTTTGGTAGCGTCGTGGTTGTCAACCTCGATAACGCCAAATTGATTGGCAAGGCTCATCGGCTGGCGAATTGCAGCCACGGTTACACCTCGACCAGAAGCGATGTGAGCTTCAATCATCTGATCGAAATCCATACGATAAACGTGGTCCGCGCCAATAACCACAACGTAGTCAGGCGTTTCATCGGAAAGTAGGTTCATACTCTGCAGGATGGCGTCTGCCGAACCGGAGAACCAACGCTTGCCGAGTCGTTGTTGAGCTGGCACCGAAGCTACATATGAGCCAAGTAGCGGCGACATTCGCCAGGTCTGTGAGATGTGACGGTCGAGCGAATGCGATTTGTATTGAGTCAGGACGACTATACGGCGTACTCCGGAATTTATCAGGTTTGATAAAGCAAAGTCGATTAGACGGTAGCTCCCGCCAAAGGGAACTGCAGGTTTTGCGCGGTCTGCGGTAAGTGGCATAAGACGTTTTCCTTCGCCACCCGCCAGCACCATTCCAAAGATTCTTCTTGTTGCCATATTTGCGATGGTAGTGCCAATTCAAAAAACATAGTTAACATTGCGTCATGAGAATTGATCTAATCACCAAGGAATATCCACCGCACATTTATGGTGGAGCGGGCGTACATGTCGCTGAATTAGTGAAAGTTCTGCGAAAATCGATCGATGTACAGGTTCGATGCTTCGGTGACGATCGTGATGAAAAAGATACAAAATCGTACGCTCTACCGACTGTTTTTGACTCGGCTAATGCGGCAATTCAAACCATGGCTACCGATCTGGCAATGGTCTCAGATGTAGCTGGCGCCGATTTGGTCCACTCTCACACCTGGTACGCCAACTTCGCGGGTCACGTTGCTGGTTCGCTCCACGGAATTCCGCATCTGATTACCGCGCACAGCCTAGAGCCATTACGTCCTTGGAAGAAGGATCAACTTGGCGGCGGCTATGCGGTTTCATCCTGGGTTGAACGCACAGCTTATGAAGCCGCCACCGGAATCGTTGCTGTAAGTGCGGGTATGCGTGATGACATCCTGCGTGCTTACCCTCAGATTGACCCAAACAAGGTCAGCGTTGTTCACAATGGTATCGACCTAAGCGCATTTCAATCGGCTGCAAATCCTGATTTGGTTCGTTCTCTTGGGGTTGATCCAGATAGACGCTCAGTGGTATTCGTGGGTCGAATCACGCAGCAAAAGGGTCTTCCATATCTTTTGAAGGCTGTAGCCGAACTACCGTCCGACGTTCAAGTAGTTCTCTGCGCTGGCGCACCCGACACCAAGGAAATACAGCAACAGGTGGTCGATCTCGTCGACGAACTTAAGAAGAAGCGTGACGGTGTGATTTGGATCGAACGTCACTTGAGCAGAACTGAACTAATCGCGGTGCTATCAAGTGCGACGATTTTTGCTTGCCCATCAATTTACGAACCTTTGGGCATAGTAAATCTCGAGGCAATGGCTTGTGGCATACCGGTAGTTGCAACCGCCACTGGTGGTATACCTGAAGTTGTCGAAGACGGCGTTACCGGGTTACTTGTACCGATCGAACAAGTCCTGGATGGCTCAGGTAAGCCGCTGGATGAGCAAAAGTTCGTTGCGGATACGGCAAACGCTCTCAATCGTGCTCTTAGCGAGTTTGATTTGTCTGCAATGGGTCAAGCAGGTCGCAGTCGAGTCGAAGCTCACTTCAGCTGGGACTCAATTGCCGCAGACACAATCGCTGTCTACCGCAACGCAATTGAGTCATTCGTTTAGGCTACTTCCATGACTAAGACGCTCCATTTAGAAAATGTTTCAGTGGTTCGCGATGGCCACTCTATTCTGAACGGAATTGACTGGACCGTCGAAGACAACCAACGCTGGGTAATCGTGGGGCCAAACGGAGCTGGAAAGACCACCTTGCTCAAGGTTGCGGCAGCGCAAATTCAGCCAACGATGGGTAGTGCCTCGATTCTTGGAGAGTTACTGGGGGGAGTCAACGTATTTGATCTGCGCACTCGGGTTGGTTTTGCCTCCAGCAGCTTGGTTTCTCACATTCCTAATAGTGAATCAGTGCTCAACGCTGTAATGACTGCCAGCTATGCAATCACCGGCCGATGGACCGAGAAGTACGAAGACATCGACGAACGCAGAGCTAGAAGAGTCTTAGCCGAGTGGGACCTTGCCGATCACGCCGATCGCGCTTTTGGAACTCTCAGCGATGGCGAGCGTAAGCGCGTTCAACTGGCTAGAGCTGTAATGACCGATCCAGAGCTGTTGCTTTTGGATGAGCCTGTTGCAAGCCTTGATCTAGGTGCACGCGAACAAACAGTGGCTCTTTTAGGTGAATACGCAAGTTCCCCAAGCGCACCGGCCATGATTATGGTGACTCACCACCTGGAAGAGATCCCACGAGGCTTTAGCCATGCTCTGCTTCTCAATGAAGGATCTGTCGTAGCTCAGGGCGAAATTGACCGCGTGATTACCAGCGAACTCTTGAGTGAGACTTTTGGTTTCGGTCTTAACGTTTCGCACGAGCAAGGACGCTTTCAGGTTCGTGCACGTTAGTGCTGGTAAGCACACGGCGACTCTGGTATAGTTTTTAGGTTGCCATCGCAACAATCGAAGACTTTTTTCTTGAGGATTTACCATGAAGGCTGAAATTCACCCAAAGTATGAGCCAATCGTTTTCCGCGACTTGGCATCGGGAGTAGCATTCCTTACCCGTTCGACCATCACCAGCAGCAAGACCATTGAGTGGGAAGACGGTAACACCTACCCGGTCTACGACGTTGAAATTTCGTCTGAGTCGCACCCTTTCTACACCGGAAAGCAGCGCATTATGGACTCGGCTGGTCGTGTAGAGCGCTTCAACGCCCGTTACAAGAACTTCGGAGCCTAGAGCTAAGAACAAAAAGCCCCAGTCTAATGGCTGGGGCTTTTTCTTATCTCGGTTTCTCGGGCCAACCGATCTTTGCCGAAAAGTCGGTCTTTCCGATCGAGTGCATGTAACTTGTGAATTCTTCGTCAAGCTCTGCCGACCATTTCTTTTGAAGAGCATGAAGCTCGGAAAGTGAATGTGAGAGCTGAGAAGGAAAAGCCTTTGCTAGGGCATAGGCAATTTGACCCGCGGCAATTGCATCTGCGGTTGCGTTGTGGGCATCTAGTAACTTCACCCCGTAAACCTCTGCAACGTTTTCGAGACGACGTTTGCCCTTACGGTACTTAACCAACTTCTTATCAATCACGAGTGGATCGATGATTGGAAGTTCACCAGTTGGCCAGGCGATACCGAAATCGTCAGCGTGCTGATGAAGAATCGTAAAGTCGTAAGGCGCGTTGTATGCGACGACAGGTATGCCAAGGTCGAAGAATCCGGTGAGAGTGCTCACAATTTCTGATACAACTTCCGCTAAGTCTCTTCCCTTTGCACGGGCAATTTCATCGGTGATGCCATGAACCGCGCTCGCCTCTGGAGGTATCTCAACTCCCGGGTTTGCAAGCCACTCTGAATGAGTACTCAGTGGGGCGCCGCTGGGATCGATAAGTACCGCACAGGCTGTAACTATTCTGGAGGTCCGATGGTCTAGACCAGTTGTTTCCAAGTCGAATACCGCAATCGGTTTAGTTGCCCACTCGGGTAGCGTTTCGCTCGGTAGTTCAAATAGATCATCAATACCCATAGGCAACAGACTAGGGGAGAGTTGTGACTTTATCTGCTAGCCAAAGATGTAGCAGCAATCAATTCGTTGGTCGGGCCATGGTGATTCAGAGTGAATATATGAACGCCTGGAGCTTGTGCTGCGACCAGAGATTCAACCTGCGCTGCGGTGAAGTCCATACCGATCTTTCTGGCGTCTTCTTCAGTGTTGGCTTCGTCGAGCGCCTTCACAAGCTCATTAGGGAGCGCTGCTCCAGACATCTGAGCCATTCGAAGCACCTGCTTTGAATTGGCGATTGGCATCACCCCTGCAACAATTGGAATCTCAACTCCAGCGCGGATTGCTCGGTCGCGAAGCCTCTCATACGCTTGATTATCAAAGAAAAGTTGAGTCATGGCGAACGTGGCTCCTAGGTCCGCCTTACGTTTCAGAATCTCAACGTCGAATTCGAGACTTGGTGAATCGGGGTGCTTTTCTGGGAATGCTGACACACCCAACTGGAGTGAGGATGATTGCTTTGCGAGCTCCAAGAGCTCAATAGCGTAAGTGAATTCAGATTCAGGCATCTCATCCACACCAGCTGGAAGGTCCCCTCGAAGAGCGAGTAAACCAGCTACACCAGCAGACTCGTAGCGTTGCAGGAGACTCACGATTTGTCGTCTCTTAGAACCGATGCAGGTGAGATGTGCAATAGTTGGAACTCTCGATGCTAGCGACTCAACAACTTCAAGGCTGGTCTCTTGATTTGAACCCATTGCGCCGTAGGTAACCGAAACAAAGTCGGGACTGTGAACTAAGAGTTCATCGAATGCAATTTCTAGAGAATGGCGAGCTTCCGGAGTTTTCGGGGGGAAGAACTCGAAAGACAGGGTCGTCTGCTCGCGCGAAATTAGTTTCGAGACAAAGTTTTCGGGAGCAGGCATTTCTCAATTTTACCTCAGTACCTCGCTGTAAAATTAGAGAGATGTTCAATCCCAGATCCCAGGCCCTTATCGACGCTATTCGAACGCGCGTGGTGGTGGCCGATGGCGCAATGGGAACAATGATTCAGGCTGAGAACCCGACACTCGACGACTTCGAAAACCTAGAGGGTTGCAATGAAATCCTCAATGTAACCCGCCCCGAGCTGATTTCTGAGATTCACCGACAGTATTTCAACGCTGGTGCAGAAGCGGTTGAAACCAACACCTTTGGCGCAAACTTCGCCAACTTATCCGAATACGGAATTCCTGAACGCATCTATGAGCTCTCGAAAGCCGGTGCTGCGTTAGCTAGAAATGTCGCCGATGAGTTCGAAGATGTCAAGTGGGTACTTGGATCGATCGGACCTGGCACGAAATTGCCAACGTTGGGGCATGAAAAGTTCTCCGTCCTTCGCGACGCCTATCAGCTACAAGTCGCCGGACTTATAGACGGGGGAGCAGATGCGTTGTTGGTTGAAACTACTCAGGATCTCCTGCAGACCAAATCTGCAATTGTGGGTGCTAAGCGGGCGATGTCACATTCAGGGATTAATCTTCCAATCATCGTCTCAGTCACGATCGAAACCACCGGAACGATGCTTCTGGGCTCCGAAATTGGTGCGGCTCTGACGGTTTTGGAAGCATTGGGTATTGACGCCATAGGGCTCAACTGCGCGACAGGTCCGCTTGAAATGAGCGAACATCTTCGCTACCTATCAAAGAACACAAACTTGCCCATATCGGTTATGCCGAATGCAGGTTTACCAGTCCTAACCTCTGATGGCGCTTACTACCCGCTTGGGCCAGATGAACTAGCTCTTTCACAAGCTGCTTTTATTCGTGAGTTTGGAGTTGGTCTTCTCGGCGGTTGTTGTGGAACCACTCCGGCACACATTTCCGCAATAGCGAAAGTTGCGAAGGAAACTGAAGCCGGCGAACCCATCGTTTCGCCTGAGCCTGGACTTGCTAGCCTGTACCAGTTGCAGCCATACCGTCAAGACGCCACCTACTTTTCGATTGGAGAGCGCACCAATGCTAATGGCTCCAAAGCATTTCGTGACGCCATGCTCTCCGAAAACTGGGAAGAATGCATTGAAATCGCCAAGGAACAGGCACGCGACGGAGCACACGCGCTAGATCTATGCGTGGATTACGTGGGTCGGGATGGCTCACGTGACATGCATGAGATGGTCAGTCGCTTGGCAACTGCCTCCACTCTTCCTCTGGTTCTTGACTCAACCGAACCTCTTGTTCTGCAAACCGGCTTGGAAGCCTATGCTGGTCGAGCTCTGGTCAACTCTGTCAACTACGAAGACGGCGACGGTCCAAACTCAAGATTTCAGCGAATCATGCCATTGGTTCGTGAACATGGAGCAGCCGTAGTTGCGCTAACCATCGACGAAGCTGGCCAGGCGAGAACCGCAGTTTCAAAGATGGCCATAGCTGAGCGCCTGATTACCGATCTCACCTCAAACTGGGGCATGCGTATCGAAGACATTATGGTGGACACCCTCACATTCCCAATCGCGACCGGTCAGGACGAGACACGTAGGGATGGAATCGAAACCATTGAGGCTATTCGAGAGCTTCATGCGAAATATCCTGGAGTGCAGTCAACCCTGGGTATCTCAAACATTTCCTTTGGTCTAAATCCAGCAGCACGACAGGTCTTGAACTCAGTGTTCCTGGCAGAGTGTCGCAAGGTAGGGCTCACCTCAGCTATCGTTCACTCAGCCAAGATTCTTCCGCTGAACCAAATCCCAAACGAACAGTTACAAGCTGCTCTGGATTTGATTTTCGACAGACGCGAATACGACGTTACCGGTGCAGTTACTTTTGATCCTCTGGCTAGATACCTTGAGGTGTTCGACGGAGTTGATTCTCAGGCGGCAAAGGCGTCGCGTGCCGAAGAACTAGCCAACATGCCACTGCACGAGCGATTGAAGCAGCGCATCATTACTGGTGAACGAAAAGGGCTTGAGGCAGATCTCGACGAGGCAGTTGCCAACGGAGATAAAGCGTTGGATATCATCAACCAATACCTTCTCGCTGGGATGCAGATTGTGGGAGAACTGTTCGGTAAAGGCGAAATGCAATTGCCTTTCGTTTTGCAATCTGCCGAGGTCATGAAAACTGCCGTGGCCCATCTTGAACCTCTTATCGAAAAGACTGGTGACTCGGGCAAGGGCAAGATTCTTCTCGCTACCGTACGTGGCGACGTTCACGACATTGGCAAGAACCTAGTCGAAATCATTCTTAGCAACAACGGCTTCGACACGGTGAACATTGGTATCAAACAGCCGATAAGCGAGATCCTCAGCGCGGCTGAGGAGCACAATGTCGATGTAATCGGTTTGAGTGGTTTACTGGTCAAATCAACCTTGATCATGAAGGAGAATCTCGAGGAGATGAACCTTCGTGGTGTTGCGAAGCGCTGGCCTGTGATTCTCGGTGGGGCAGCCCTGACGCGCGCATATGTTGAAGAAGATCTTGCTGAAATTTTCGATGGCGAAGTGCGATACGCGCGCGATGCATTCGAAGGCCTGCGATTGATGGAAGCGTTTATGAACGTCAAGCGAGGGGTATCTGGAGCAAGTCTTCCCGAACTCAGAGGCCGAGTTGTTCGGCGTACTTCAAAGCTCGAACGCACTCCAGAAGATGAGTTACCGAAAAGATCAGATGTTGCCACCGATAACACGATCCCGACCCCTCCGTTTTGGGGAATTCGTGTAGTTAAGGGTCTCGCTCTCAAGGACTTCTCGGCACTCCTGGATGAACGAGCACTATTCATGGGCCAGTGGGGTCTCAAACCTGGTCGCGGTGAGAATGGGGCGAGTTTTGAGGAACTGGTCGCAACCGAGGGAAGGCCAAGACTTCGAGGCTGGTTAGAACGCATCCAATCCGAGTCAATCCTCAACCCGGCTGTGGTTTACGGATATTTCCCGGCCTATTCAGACGGGAACGATTTGGTTATCCTGCATCATCCAGCAGAGGGAAGCACCGATGGCGGCTCTGGAGGTCTCGAGTTCACAGAACGTCTTCGCTTTTCATTCCCAAGACAGACCCGAGACCGACACCTGTGTCTCAGCGATTTTGTGGCTAGTAAAGATTCAGGAAAGATCGATGTCGTTCCGTTCCAGTTAGTAACTATGGGCGATCGAGTCTCACAAGTAACAGCAGATCTCTACCAAGCTGGTGAGTTTAGAGAGTATTTAGAGTTACACGGAGTTTCGGTGCAACTAACTGAAGCCCTAGCAGAGTTTTGGCACTCAAGAGTTCGTGACGAACTCGGATTCGCGGGTGAGGATCCAAACGAGGTTGCTAAGTATTTTGACCTCGAATACCGAGGAGCTCGTTATTCGTTTGGTTACCCTGCTTGCCCGGAACTAGAAGACCGAGTCAAGCTAATGGAACTTCTCAAGCCAGAGGTTATTGGCGTAACTCTCAGCGAAGAGCTACAGCTTCACCCAGAGCAATCTACCGACGCAATGGTGTTACACCACCCAGAGGCGAAGTACTTCTCAATCTAAGAAATCGTGGTGGGGTGAAACTCCTGGATTGCCCATTGGGATCCTCCGCGCTCCACCACGGCAAGGGATAGATTTCCCAACCGCTGACCCTCTAGAGGTAGGGTGCCATTTGACACGATGTTCACTAATTTGCGAATGAAGGCTCCGTGGCTCACGGCTAGCACTCTCTTGCCAGGATATTCAAAGGCGATGATATCGAGACATCGCAAAACCCGATGCTCCAGATCGGCAAGCGATTCGGCGCCGCTGGCACGCTCGCCACTGAGGAAGTGATCTCTCCACACTTCGTAGGACAGCCCTTCCGCTTCCCCGAAGGACCGTTCCAGCAGTTCGCGATGAATCACTGGTTCTGTGAGAGCAATCCCTTGGGCAATGATTCCTGCCGTTTCAACTGCGCGAGAAAGGGGAGAGGAGACGATTACATCCCACCCGTACAGTGACATCTTGCCAATAGCTGCTTGTGCTTGTTGCCTGCCGGTGTCATTCAAAGGAATATCGCTAATTCCCTGCAAACGGAAGTCAATGTTCCAGTCAGTTTGTCCATGGCGTAAAAACCCGATAACAGTCAACTACTGGTCTCCCATCAATGAAAAGTGGCCCATCATCGAAATGATGGGCCACGACTTGGTGTCCGAAAGGGGACTTGAACCCCTACCCTCTATCGAGGACTAGCACCTCAAGCTAGCGCGTCTGCCATTCCGCCACCCGGACTAACCTCAACAGTTTAGCATTGGGCGCGGTAAGGTTCTTCGCTTTTTGCCGGTCAAGAGTTAGGTTAGGCATATGTCGAAAGATTCAAGGATCGCACTCCAGAGGTTCATAGCCGCACTAGAAAATCACTTTGTTGCCACAACCTCAAAGCGGGCTGAGAGTGACCCTCAAGTTGAGCGAGCGTATGAATTGCTCGAAACAGCGTTTCTTGACTATGAGGAGACCCTGCAAGACCAGTTCGGGGAATACCTTCCATTTGAACTGGCCGAGGACGAGTAGTGGAC
Organism: Actinomycetota bacterium; assembly: GCA_041181585.1. Taxonomy (GTDB): domain Bacteria; phylum Actinomycetota; class Actinomycetes; order Actinomycetales; family Microbacteriaceae; genus Rhodoluna. The sequence continues at coordinate 33,310 of JBEGPG010000074.1, read as the reverse complement.
ATCCTCAGCGCCATAATCTTAGGAATTGTTCAAGGACTCACCGAATTTCTGCCGATTTCGTCTTCGGCACACGTTCAGATAGTCCAAGAACTCCTGCACCTGAACATGGATAAGGCTGCACTGACGGCCTTTATTGCCACGATTCAGTTAGGCACCGAAGCCGCTGTCTTGCTCTTTTTTTGGAAGGACATCACCCGTATAGTTGGGGCTTGGTTCAAGACCGGATTCTCAAAGACACCTAGCCAGGACGCACGAATGGGCTGGTATGTGATCCTCGGTTCGATTCCCGTAATTGTGGCTGGTTTGGCTTTCAAGGATTTGATCGAGGTAAACCTGAGAAGCATCGAAATCATTGCCTGGACACTCTTGATTTTTGGAATCCTGCTCGGACTCGCAGATCGTATTGGTAGGAAAACCCAAACCATTTCCCAATTGACTGGCAAACATGGCCTTCTATTCGGAATCGGTCAGATGCTCGCAGTGATTCCTGGTGTTTCCAGATCTGGTGGCACGATCACCGTTGGCCTACTCTTGGGTTACACTCGCGAAGCCGCAACTCGCTATAGCTTCTTGCTCGCAATACCCGCCGTAGTGGCCAGCGGACTTTATGAGTTCGCGGGTTCGGTAGGTGACTTGGCGGGTGCCGATTTAATTGCTACGGCAATAGCGACTGCTATTTCCTTCATTTCTGGATGGTTAGTAATCAAATATTTCTTGAAGTACCTTGCAAAGGGTTCATTCACACCATTTGTGGTTTGGAGAATCGCGGTTTCCGGGCTCATCTTCTTATTGCTTGGCCTCGGAGTAATCAGCGCTTAGCGGTCTTCGTCGCTTTCGCGAAGGAACTGCTCCACCTCGCGAGCCAAAGTATCTCCATTTGTACCTTCAAGCTCGTCCCTAGTTTTTTCTAAAGTCGCTACGTACTCGGCAAGCTCTTCGTCTGCTTCGGCTAATTCATCAACGCTTCGCTCCCAGCGAAAAGCTTCGTTTGGAAGTTCTTTGTGATCGAATTGCAGTCCGAGATGTCCCTCAACTGCGGAAACCAATGCCAGTGTGGCTTTGGGAACTTGACCGTTGTGTACGTAATGTGGCACGGAAGCCCACAGCGACATTGTAGGAATTTGTCGGGCTTCGAATTCGGCCGACAGAATGCTTAGAATTCCCACCGGCCCTTCGTACAAAGATTTTTCCGCAGGAACGGCTTCACAAACAAAGTCGTTTGTGCTGGTTGCTGTTACCGAAATTGGTCTCGAGTGTGGCGCATCGGCTAGCATCGCGCCTAGAAAGATGACAGCGTCAATTTCTTCGGCTTCGGCAGCATCAACGATCTCCTTGGAAAATTGAATCCAATTCCGTGATGGTTCGACTCCAAGCAATACTCGAAAGTCAAAGAGTGTGGTGAGTTCTGGCCTATAAATACTGGCATTCGGCCATCTGAAGGTTCTATTTCCGTTTTCATCTAGAACCGCCATTGGGCGTGCAAACTGAAAATCGTAAAACTGTTGAGAATCCACGGAGCTAATCTCTGAACCGCCAACTGAGTTGATTAGAAATCTTGCGGCCGCACTAGCCGCTTCTCCGGCATCGTTCCAGCCTTCAAAGGCTACGATTAGCGTGCGATTCGAAAAAACCGAATTGTCAGTCAAGAGTCTCTACTTCCGTTCGCACATAAGAATCCTATTGCACCTCCCGCAGGTAAACTTCAGTAATGCTTTTCAATCGGTTACCCAAGGCAGTACTTTGGGACATGGATGGCACGCTAATCGACTCCGAACCACATTGGTTGAAATCCGAGCGTGAGCTAGCGGTTGAACACGGCAAGGCTTGGACGGAAGAAGACGGCAAATCGCTCATTGGAATGAGCCTCAAGGATTCTTCAGAAATCATTGCGAAGAAAATCGAATCCGATCTCTCGACTGATGAGATTGTGCAAAGGCTAACTTCGTCGGTGCAGAACGAACTATCGAAGGAAATCATCTGGAGACCCGGGGCACAGGAACTGCTTCGGGAACTTCGACGCAGGGGAGTGAAGACGGCTCTAGTGACCATGTCATTGCGTTCAATGGCCCTTCAGGTAGTTGAAGCTATGGGATTTGACGCTTTTGATGTAGTGGTTGCAGGTGATGATGTCGTGTATGGAAAACCTCACGCAGAGCCGTATCTCAAGGCGGCTAATCTCCTTGGCGTCGCTCCCGCAGAATGTGTTGCCTTCGAGGATTCGATTTCTGGAATCCTAAGTGCAGAGGCGGCTGGCACAAAGGCAGTTGGTATTCCCAATATCTTGATGATTCCAAATCGTCCAGGTCGCATTCTATGGGACACGCTAGAAGGTAAAACAATCAAGGATCTAAGGAATCTCTATAAATGAAGAACGACTACAGAGAACAACCAACTGGCCCATTCCGTGTGGGCGACAAAGTTCAACTCACCGGACCAAAGAATCGCCTATACACGATCACCCTAGAAGCCGCAGGAAGTTTCGGAACGCATCGAGGGGATATCCGCCACGACGAAATCATTGGTAAGCCAGAGGGTTCAGTCATCGTGAACCAACACGGTGTCGAATACCTAGCCCTACGCCCACTCCTAACTGACTTTGTGATGTCAATGCCACGTGGTGCTGCAATCATTTATCCAAAAGATTCTGCTCAGATCATTGTTGAAGGTGACATTTTCCCAGGCGCACGTGTCGTTGAAGCCGGAGTCGGTTCCGGAGCGCTTTCGCTCTACTTGCTTCGAGCTATTGGACCATCGGGCCGCTTGGACAGCTTCGAACGTCGTGAGGAATTCGCGCAGATCGCCAAAGCAAACGTGGTCACGCACACTGGTCGTGACCCTGAGAACTGGACCATACATCTTGGCGATCTACAGGATGAACTTCCAAAACGTGTTGCAACCGGAGAAGCAGATCGAGTGGTACTGGACATGCTGGCACCTTGGGAATGTGTCGAGGCAGTTGCCGAGGCACTGGTCCCTGGAGGGCTCGTCTTAGGATACGTTGCTACCGTGACGCAGTTGTCACGGTTTACCGAGGCCCTTCGAGCTAGTGGTCACTTCGCAGAACCTCAAGCTTGGGAGAGTATGGTTCGTGGCTGGCACCTCGAAGGATTGGCGGTTCGACCGGAACATCGCATGATTGGACACACCGGCTTTCTCGTAACCGCTCGCCGCATCGCACCAGCTACCGTTTTACCGAGCTTTAAGGCTAGAGCCGCCAAAAACAATGCCTCGGACGAAGACCTGGCAATCTGGAACCCGGAGATGCTGGAGACCCGCAAAGTCAGCGAGAAGAAGTTGCGCAAGACCGTCAGGGCTGCTGAAACCTCGGCACAGAACAAGCTGTCACAGCCTGAATAGGACTTTTGCAAGTAAAATTGGCAAGAACGAAAAGAAAGTTATCAACTTGAAGAAATCAATCCTCGCCGCTGCTGCCCTTGCTATTTCATTAACTCTGAGCGGTTGCGCAACCGGAACACCTACCGAGCAAATGTATGGGCAGCTAAAGTCCACTTGCGGTGCTTTCAAGAGCGGCAAAGAAGTGAAGACAGTCAAGGTTTCGACCGATTTGAAGAAGGCTCCAACCGTAGACTTCATCACCCCAATCGATGCCGCAAAGCCAAAGCTTCAAACTGAAGTTGTAGTCGAAGGCTCTGGCCCAAAGATCACCGGCGGGCAATTTGTTACTTGGGAGTACGCCGTGTTCAACGGCAACGACAAGGCCCAGATCACTGCAACGAAGTTTGATGGCTCGAACTCGACTCAGCAGATGATTCCCGCCGAAGGTGACCTCTGTAAGGCGCTCGCAGGAGTACGCGAGGGTTCACGAATTGCACTTTTGGTCCCAAGTGAGGTTGCTGGAACATCGGCAACTGGTGACGTATCGTCACAGGTTTGGGTATTCGACATCAAGAAGGTCTTTCTTCCTCGCGCAGTTGGCGATGCCAAGAGCACCGAGAACGGTTTCCCAGTCGTGAATCGTGCAACGGATGGCCGACCTTCGGTCACCATCGCGAAGAACTCAACTGAACCTACCGAATTCAAGCGTTCTGTATTAATTGAAGGAAAGGGCGATGAAGTCAAGAAGGGACAAGACGTCCTGGTTCACTATTCCGGTTATCTCTGGAATGGCACCACCTTCGACTCCTCTTGGGAAAAGGGTCAACCGACTACTTTCACAATTGATGAGCAGCACCTAATTCCTGGTTTCGTGAAGGCACTGGAGGGCGCGAAAGTTGGCTCTCAAATTATTGCAGTCATTCCACCAGCTCTTGGTTACGGTGCCGATGGCAATGGAACCATTCCAGCTAACGCAACACTGGTATTCGTCGTAGATGTGCTTGGAATCGTAAAGTAACTCATGACAAGTGAGCCTGGGGGAACGTGGAAGCTTGAACCTGATGATCAAGCAGAGCGCCTCTACAGTCTCACCTTGGCACTTGTTCAGACCGAAATCGGATTGACTAAAGACGAAATCTTCTCGGCGATTCGCGGCTACCGCATGGATCTGGTTAAGGCCGGAGGCATCGATGGCGACTTACGCGCGCTAAACAAAAAATTCGATCGCGATAAAGAGAAGCTTCGTGAAATTGGCGTGTCGATTGAGCCGGCAAACGGTTCTAACGAGGGCGATGCCGACTTTCGGTACAAGATCCCTAGAGACATATATGCTTGGCCCGAGGGAACTACGCTTTCTGCAAAACAACTGCAATTACTTGAACTAGCTGGAAGCATCTGGGAGCACGCGGCTCTCTCTTCCGAGGCATCCCAGGCGCTCACCAGACTTAGGGCTATCTCCGAGGTCGGCCAGCAAGATTCCTTCTCGGCAATTTCTCCCAGGATGGCCACCATTGAACCATCCTTTGTTCCCCTGAAGAGGGCCATTGCAGAGCATGTTGAAGTTGAATTCGCGTATCGCAAACCGGATGGTCAAGAGTCACGGCGTAGGGTTCAACCATGGCAGTTGATGCACACCAACGGTCTTTGGATGCTACTGGGATTCGATTCGGATAGGCAAGAAGCGCGCAACTTCCTACTGCGTCGCATTCATTCGAAGATTCAACGCACAAAAACAAACTTTGCAGAGCCAAGCGCGTCGGATGTTGCAGAAGCAAAGTCAAAACTTAGGGAACATTACGAGGGAAACCTGGCGAAGCTTCAAATCAAACCTGGAACTACCGCAAGCATGCATTTTGAGACACACAATTCAACCGATGGTTTAGTAAGTGTGAATTACTTGGATTTGGATCTGCTCGCGGAAGAGATTCTAGAATTTGGTGATTCGGTCGAGATCGTCTCACCAATCGAGCTCAAAAAGAGAGTTGAAGAGATTTTGAGCCGGGTGATCGACGCTCATGCCTAAGCTGAAGTATTCGCTTCCAGGAGACGATCGCTACAACACACTGATGTCAATTGTGGCACTCTTGCAGCGTGAGGGTGAGATGCATATCGATGAACTTGCAAAACATTTTGACTTACCTGTGAAGACCCTGCGTTCAATGCTCTCTACATTGAACACCACGTCTTACATGCCTCGAAATTCAGAGGAGCAATTGCCTTTCTTCATCGATGTTGAGCGTATTGATGAAGAAGATGGCATCGTCTCTCTGCAGTTTGATGCCGGCCCGGTTGGTGTACCAAAAATTACCACGGCACAAGCGGTCTCGCTGCTTACCGGTTTGAATTTTCTAAGAAATTTGCCAGACTTCGAGTCCAACTCAGACATCGATGAACTCGTTCGACTCCTAAGTTTCAATCAAGAGGAAACACCGGACATCGTAATCGAGAAGCAAAGTATCGATGCTGATCTTTCAGTCTTGCAACAGGCGATTCTTGAAGACCATCGAATTTCGTGCCGCTACGTTAATTCGCGTGGTGATGAGTCTGTACGCGAGATCGATCCGTTGCTCTTGATAGCTGACGAAGGGCATTGGTACCTCCGTGGTTACTGTCTGAAAAACCAAGAGGTACGCACCTTCAGACTTGACCACATGGTAGATGCTCTGCTCCTTGAGACTCCGAGAGGCACCGAGGCCCTCGATGCCGCCAAGAGCATTGACGAAATGGCCCCAATCTACAATCCAAAGGAGAACGACATCGAGATTGAGCTCGAGCTTGCTCCTGAAGCGTATTCTTTGGCCGGCATGTTCCGACAATTACGAGAGCCCGAAGCAATCGGCGACGAAAACATACGTGTGACTATCCAAATGTCATACCTACCCGACTTGGGTCCGCTTATTTGCAAGTTTGCCGGTAATGCACGTGTTATCGGTCCACAGTCAGCCAGAGAAGTAGTTACCAATTATGCTCTGCGAATTTTGAGCGGAACGGGGCGCGACCGTGAGATTGACTGACTTCATTTGGTATGCACCTCTAGCCACTGGTGTCTTCATCGTTTTTGCCTTTGTCAAGCTCGCCAAGGCAGGTTCAGGCTTATTCAAGCAACTACAACGCCTCACTAAGCAGGTGGAACCGCTTCAGAAACTTCAGATCGCCGCAGAAGAGCCAGCACCTGAATTTGAGCCTTCCACGGAGCAAGATGCTAGGCGAAATAGGAAGCGTTACCTAGCCGCTAAAGCCAAACGCAAGGCAGACAAACAGCGTAGGCTAGTTAAGAACCTTCGTGAACTAACCAAGAGTTGAAAGAGGACATATTTTGTTTAGAAACGGTCTTGAGGGCTGGCACCTAATCGTCCTAGTGCTACTTGTTCTGCTGCTTTGGGGTGGGCCGAAGTTGCCTGGACTGGCAAAGAGCCTCGGTGAGTCGATGCGCATCTTCCGAAAAGAAATGAAGACTCTTGGCGACGAGAGAGCCGCTGACAAGCAGGAAAAGGGCAAGGAAGACAACACTTCCGACAAGTAATGGCAAGGCGCAATCCAGAGCGAAGGATGAGCCTTGGTAGTCACCTCCGCGAACTTCGTAACCGATTGTATTGGTCTGCACTTTTCATTGGACTTGGCGCCATTGGTGGCTGGTACCTTTTCGACACTGTTTTTGCCATCCTTCAACAACCTTTCAAAGACCTGTCGGAGACACCAGGATTCACTGCAGAGATTAACTTTGGTTCGGTGGCGGCCCCTTTCGACTTGAGAATGCAGGTTTCGATCTTTCTTGGGGTAATTTTGGCTAGCCCTATTTGGCTTTACAACGTATGGGCTTATATCGCCCCAGCGCTGGATCGAAAAACTAAACGAGTCACCGTCGTGTTTGTTTCCACAGCAACACCGCTTTTCTTAGCCGGCTGCTACCTGGCTTGGACTCTCATTCCGCACTTCGTAAAAGGTCTACTCAGCTTCGCTCCGATTGGATCAGCGGCGATAATCAACGCCAATGACTACATCCTGTTTGCGCTGCGTGTTCTGCTGGTATTTGGTGTGGCACTAACCCTTCCTGCAGTTCTTCTACTGCTAAATTACCTAAGGATTCTTCCGGCTAAGGCAATCATCAAAGGTTGGCGACTTGCAGTTTTCCTAGCTGCCGTCATTTCAGCTATGGCTACTCCTGTCAGCGACCCAATGTCTATGTTGCTCCTAGCATTACCGCTAATAGCTCTGTATCTGGTTGCAGCAGGAATCGCAGCCTTGGTCGACAAGCGTAGGTTCAAGTCCGAAGTGCCGGAAGCAGATGTCTAACGAATCAGAGGGTAGCCCAGCAGAGAGGTTTGCGGCCGCCAAGCATCGTTCAAAGACTAAAATCGTTGACGATTTTGCAACCAGCTTGGCTTTTCCAATGGACCAATTTCAAGTGGATGCTTGTCGAGCCATTGCAAAGGGTTCGGGAGTATTGGTTGCCGCACCTACAGGAGCTGGAAAGACCGTGGTAGGGGAGTTCGCCATTCATCTAGCGATGGCTTCGAAGCAAAAAGTGTTTTACACAACTCCTATTAAGGCCTTGAGCAATCAAAAGTACCAGGAGCTAGTTGATCGTTACGGTATAGACAATGTAGGAATTCTCACAGGTGATAACAACTCCAACGGATCAGCCCCCATTGTTGTGATGACTACCGAAGTTCTTAGAAACATGATTTACGCCAACTCCATGAATCTAATGAATCTCGGCTATGTGATCATGGACGAGGTTCACTACCTAGCCGACAGATTCAGAGGTGCGGTTTGGGAAGAAGTTATTCTTCACCTCCCCAAGGACGTAAAGATAGTTTCACTGAGTGCCACAGTTTCAAATGCTGAAGAATTTGGCGCCTGGCTAGATGAAGTACGAGGAAGCACCGAAATCATCGTCTCCGAAATCAGGCCGATACCGCTCTATCAGCACGTCCTATTCGGAAACGAACTTCTGGATCTATTTCAAGATTCCGATAGCAGCAACGTAGTGAATCCTGATTTGGTGTCTAAACACCAAGCGAAACTCAGAGCACCTTCATATCGTTCGAACCGACCCTCCAGACACCATGGCCGGTTCCAAAACGAACCAAAGATACCGAAACTTTCCAAACCCGAGGTGATTGAGGAGCTTTCTGAAGCCCAACTTTTGCCGGCAATTTTCTTTATCTTCTCCAGATCCGCTTGCGATGCCGCCGTTCGTGCATGCCAACATTCCAACCTTCGAGTGACCACGTCCGAAGAGCGCTCGAGAATCAGAGAAATCGTTGAAAGTCGCTGTGCTCATATCGCAGACGAGGATTTGGCAACCCTCAATTACCACGAATGGCTTTCGGGGCTAGAACGGGGTGTTGCAGCGCACCATGCCGGCATGTTGCCAGCCTTCAAGGAAATCGTTGAAGAACTCTTCCTTCAGAGACTGGTGAAGGTGGTGTTCGCCACAGAAACACTTGCCCTAGGCATCAACATGCCCGCACGCACCGTTGTTCTGGATCGTCTTGATAAGTTCAACGGCGAGGGACGAGTCCAAATAACTCCGGGGGAGTACACCCAATTGACGGGTCGAGCTGGACGCAGAGGAATCGATGTCGAAGGTCACTCAGTAATCCAGTGGAGTGGCACCCTAGAGCCGACCAATGTCGCAGGTTTGGCATCGAAACGAACCTATCCGCTAATCAGTTCATTCAGACCAACACACAACATGGCTGTAAATCTCATTTCCGCCTTTAGTCGGGAACGTGCAAGAGAAGTTCTCGAGACTTCTTTTGCCCAATTCCAAGCAGACCGCTCCGTCGTTCACCTCGCAAGAACAATTCGCGACCGTGAGATTTCACTCTCTGGTTATGAGCAATCCATGAATTGTCATCTTGGCGATTTCTCCACTTACGCAAAAATGCGCCGAGAAATTAGCGATTTGGAACGTAGCCTTGCTGCAGGTAGAACCAGGGAAAAGCGCGGCAAAGACTTACGTCAATCAACCGGCAGGTCTTCCCTAGAAAAGCAGCTGGTCTCACTCAAAAACAGCATCAAGCATCACCCTTGCCATCGCTGTCCAGAGCGTGAGACTCATGCCAGGTGGGGAGAACGTTGGTGGAAACTACGACGCGAAACCGACGCAATCATTGATCAAATTGATTCGAGAACCAACCAAGTTGCAAAGACCTTCGACAGGATTTGTGACATGCTGCTGGAACTCAACTACCTCAGGTTCGAAGGCGAAGAGATCATCGTTACCGACTCTGGTAAACGACTATCGATGATCTACGGAGAGCGAGACTTACTAACAGCAGAGTGCCTAGAACGTGGTATTTGGAGTGCTCTGGAGCCGTCCGCGCTAGCATCAATGATTTCGACCCTCGTCTTTGAGGCCCGGCGAGAAGAAGACTACTCAAACCCTAGATTGCCAAAGGGTGACTTCGAGCAAGTGTTCTATGCAACATGTTCAACCTGGAGCGAACTGGAGAACCTCGGACGCAGATACAAACTGCGTCAAACGGATCAGCCAGATGCTACAGTCGCACTGTCGATTTTCCGGTGGTGTAATGGAGTCAATTTGGATCGGATTCTGCTAGATTCGGGTCTCTTGGTTGGAGACTTCATTCGGCTTTCCAAGCAGATAATTGACCTACTCGAGCAGATCTCCAGGGCGTCTGACGGGCCAACATCGGAGAACGCTAAACGAGCCGTTGACTTGATGAAGCGAGGTGTAGTTGCGTATTCATACCTCAGCTAAGCGATTCGCGCTCGCGATAATCGGCGGCGCAGTAAGTTACTTTGCTTATCCATCGCCTGACATCTGGATCGCGATAATGCCTTCGGTTTTCTTGCTCTATCTATCAATCCGAGGGTTGAATTTCTGGCGGGCAGTCTTGATCGGCCTCTTTGGAGGATTCACTTTCTTCGTTGCTCAGATCTATTGGATTAGCCAATATCTCGGTCCAGTACCCCTAATCGCCCTAGCTGGTCTACAAGCGTTTATTTTTGCTCTATTTGCCGGCATAATGGCTCAGGTCTCGAGACACTCAAAAACGCTGGCGCTTGAGGCATTTCTGGTAGGTGTTCTGTGGGTTGGACGGGAATACCTTTCTACGCATTGGCCCTACGGAGGTTTTCCCTGGAGCCGAGTGGCCATGTCACAGTCGAATTCGCCGTTGTCGTGGTGGGTAAGCGTGGGCGGTTTTGGGCTCTTGAGTTTCATAGTCGTGTTTTTCACCATTTGGATCGGGTTAGCTGTTTATGCGAGGTCTAAGAGCGTCGGTGCTCTCGCCCTTGGATCGTTCGTTTTGGTTGGTGCAATTGGTTTTGGTTTAGGCGCCATTCCGATTGAGAGCAAGGGGAGCATGGACATTGTTGGTGTTCAAGGCAACGCCAACGCAGGGCTGTTTGCAAATACCCGTCGAGGCGAGATACTAGAGAACCATCTGAATGCCACGGGTCAACTTTTGGCGAATTCAACAAAAGCCGATTTGGTGGTTTGGCCCGAAAATGCAAGTGATGTGAACCCTGATGATGATGTTGATGTCCGAATTCAACTTGAAGACTTGGTCAATAACAAACTGAAGGCACCCTTCATGTTTGGCACGATCACATCTAGCGGCGATGAGATTTTCAACAGCTCCAAACTATGGTTACCAGGTAGGGGAGAGGTGGACCAGTACGACAAGAAGCGACCGGTACCATTCGGTGAATACGTTCCAGACCGAGACTTCTTTTACGCCCTTAGCCCAGATCTGGTAGGACTCATTTCCCGGGGTTATTCCTTTGGCACACGCGATGGCATTTTTGAGGTTAATGGTTCCAAGGTAGGAATTCTGATCTGCTTCGAGGAAGCCATAGATGAACTACCGCGAGAAGTGGTTACACAAGGTGCACAGGTATTGGTGGCCCAAACCAACAACGCCGACTTCGGTAGAAGTGACGAAAGTGTTCAACAGAACGCAATCGCTAAACTGCGCGCCATCGAAACCGGTAGGTCGCTCGTAAGTGTTTCTACTGTGGGACCATCGGTTATCTTCGACCCGAAGGGACATGTTCTTTCGATTGCAAATTCATACACCCCAGCTGTAGTGAGGGCAAAGGTACCACTTAGCAATGCGCTGAATCTGAACATGCGCGGAGGGTGGTTGTTCGACCCGATCTGCGCGGCAGCATCCGCGGTCATTACAGTGCTGTTGGTTGTAGGGCGAAGAAGAAGCTCTACGAAACTTTAGTTAGAGGCCTTGGCGGCTTCGCGTCGAGCACGGATGTCTTCGAGACGTTCCTGCAAGATTTCTTCGAGTTCTTCAACGCTACGGCGCTCCAAGAGCATCTCCCAGTGCGTTCTTGCGGTCTTCTCATCGCTATCGTCGAGCTCCACAACACCTTCACCGGCAACAAGAAGCGCATTTGCACCGCATGATTTGCACTGCCATGACTGTGGAACCTCTGCCTCAGCAGCAAAGATCATTTCGGTCTCGTGGTTATCCGCGCAACGGTAAACGTGCGTATTGCGCTCGGCTAGAACAACGCCTGCCTCAGACTCGAGACTCTGGGTTCCGAGGCGCATGCCTCGCATAGTTTGCTGTGCCATTGTTTACCTTTCGCGCAAAAACTCAAACATAAGTTTACCTTTGTCTGTGACAATTCCCGATGCACCGAGGGCCTTCAATCGCATGACTTCACTAGGCTCATTCACGGTCCAATAGTGAACCTCTACTTCAGAATTCACACAAAACGTTACGAACTCAGTCGAATCGAACCGAAGAAACCATGCCTTTACCGGGATCTGAATCGCATCTACGTCTTGCAATAACTTGGCCGCGAGGTTTCTTATTCCAAAGCTCCAAAAGAGCCAGATGCAGATGAATGTGGTCATGTCTGTTGAGGTTGCGACACCCGGCAACTGCTTGAGAGTACTCATCCTGCGTCGTCTTGAAAATGATGAGATTAGCACTCGTGACGTCCCATCTACCTGCTTGAGAACCTCTGGAACGGTTCGCACTGATTTCGCATCCTTTATGTCGATGTTGAATCTAGCGTCTGGAAATCGTTCCAACGCTTCTAATAGCGTTGGAACACGTGCGTTTCCAACAGCCACCATTGCGGATTGCAATTCGCCAAAAGTAATTTCGTTCACCCTTTTTGAACTGGCAGCAACACGCCTCAAATCATCGTCATGGAATAGAACGGCCACGCCGTCCTCAGTGGTTCTTACATCAGTTTCCAGATAATGCAAGCCGGCATCTAGGGCAAATCTGAAGGCATCGAGCGAGTTCTCAATGGCGCCGCCCTCAGTGCTGCCTCGATGTGCGAATACACGAAATTCAACAGGGGAGAGGTACGGCTTACGACTCTTCACTCAAACGACTTCCTAGACTCTTTGCTATGTCTCTCAAATTTAGTCCGAACTTTTGGTTTCGATTCGCAAAGCTAAACGTCGGTCTATTCATTTATGGCCTGGGACTTGCACTATTAGTTCACGCAAGAATTGGTGTACCTCCATGGGATGTATTTGCCCAGGGGATCGCTAAGCAAACGAACATAAGTTTTGGATGGGCTACGGTAACGGTGAGTGCCATCGTCTTGATTTGCTGGCTTCCGCTCAAACAACGCTATGGGATTGGAACGTTACTGAACGGTTTGCTGATTGGCGTCTGGTGTGACGTTTGGAGCAACGTGGTGCCTGAAACGAATGTCTATTGGCTGCAGATTCTCGAATTTGGTATCGGAATGCTAATTGTTGCCACCGCCACTGGCATGTACATCAGCACAAACTTCGGTAAAGGACCTCGCGACGGCATCATGGTGGGCACGGCTGAAGTGCTTGGTTGGCCTTTTTGGGTTGTTAGAACAATGTTTGAAGCGACGGTTCTAACTATCGGATTCCTCATGGGTGGGCAGGTACGAGAAGGAACTCTGATCTTCGCGGTTTGCATCGGTTACCTCATGCAAACGTCTATGCGACTTTTTGGCGTGCCCGTGAAACCGAGGTACCAAAAGTGACCGTTCCCGGTAGCCACCGGCAAACTGCCCGCGTAATCCTGAGACGAGGCAACGGGGATATTTTCCTACTTCTGACACACTTTGACCCAGAAGTTGGATTACCACCACGTTGGATCACACCAGGCGGAGGAATCGAACCCGGAGAATCAATTTCCCAAGCTGCTATCAGAGAGCTTGCTGAGGAGACTGGCATCGTAATTGACGAAGCCAGTCTCGGTGAATTAGTAGGTAAATCCCATGGCAGATGGCATTGGGCTGATGGAAGTAACTGGCATGACTACACGGATCATTTCTTTGAATACATCGTCGACGACTTCGTTCTGGACGCCTCACAGTGGACCGAAGATGAGAAGCGCGATGTTTTGGAATACCGGTGGTGGGCAATTCAAGAGCTAGAGAGCACAAACGAACTGCTCGGACCACCCAACCTGCCAAACGTAATTGTGCGCCGATAATGCACATTATGTCAAGTGGTGTTTTTGTGCCACTCGCCTACATTTGAGTGGCAGTCATCCACTCCGAAAGCTTGGTGCCGGCAGCCCCTGATTCGAGTGCAACGGTGACTCGCTGCAAAGCCACGGCAAAGCGCTCATCAATGTCCTTGTCAGCGGCACTCGGGGTCTTCGCCAGCTCATACGCCACCAACGCCGACGAAGCATTCAACTTGACCACATCGGCCACTGGACCGCTCAATTTGCCTTCGAATAGCGACTTGGCAACCTGAGCATTGTGCTGCGGGTCTCCACCAAGCAAATCGTCGAGACTTGCCAGCGGGAAACCAAAGCGCTCTGGATCAAGAACGCTGTGTCTCACTTCCCCACCTGACACCTCCCAAACATCGCTTGGCCCGGTGATAGAAAGCTCGTCAAGGCCGTCCTGGCCCCTGAAAACCAGAGCGGTTCGCCCGCGTTTGGCTACTTCTTCCGCCATAAGAGGCGCTACCGAGCCGTTGGCAACACCAAGGGCGGTTGCAATGGGCTGTGCAGGGTTTGCCAAAGGCCCCAGGAAATTGAAGGTGGTAGGAATACCTAGTTCCCTACGAATCGGCGCCACATAGCGCATCGCAGGGTGGAAAACCGGCGCAAAGAAGAAAGTAATCCCTACTTCCCTGAAGACATCTGCAACGCGCTCAGGCGACAAATCCAGGCGAATACCCAGCACCTCGAGCATCTCTGACGAACCAGTTTTACCGCTTGCGGATCTAGAACCGTGCTTCATGATGGGAATTCCCGCACCTGCAGCCAAGACCGAGGCCATTGACGAGATGTTAACGGTACCTACCATGTCCCCTCCCGTACCCACGATATCGACCGCGTCGCTGCCCGTGTCGAGAATCACGGCGTTGCGCAACATTACGTCTACCAGACCGGCGAGTTCGTCAACGGTTTCACCTTTAGATCGCATGGCGAGCATGAAAGCGCCCACTTGCGCATCTGAAGCGTCTCCGGCCATGATTTGGCTCATTGCCCAGTCGGCCTCTCCCCTAGTCAAAGCGTGTTTGGCTAGCAATTTGCCGAGAATTTGTGGCCAGGAGTTCGATTGAGTCATAACATCAAGATTTACCACGAAAATGCTCGCAAAATCACTCCCTGAGCAAAGCCTGAGCGTTATGATTTAGTTATGACTGCGACCACAGCTAGTTCGAAGCAAATTAATCGCCCAAGTCCAACCTCGGTTGGAACCATTGTTTGGCTAGGTAGTGAAGTTATGTTCTTCGCGGCATTGTTCGCGATGTACTTCTCACTGCGTACTGCTAGCCCTGAACTCTGGGCAGACCAGACTGCGAAACTTAATGTACCTTTCGCCCTCATCAACACCCTGATCCTGGTGGCATCATCGTTCACCGCACAGTTTGGTGTTTTTGCTGCCGAGCGCATGCAGCCTCGCGCAACGGGCCTCTCCCCTATGAAATGGGGAATGGTCGAATGGTTCCTTGTGTCTTACGTGCTCGGAGCAATCTTTGTTTCGGGTCAGGTATGGGAATACGCGAACCTAATTGACGAAAATCTAGCCTTCGACTCCAACTCATACACCAGCGCGTTCTACCTAACCACTGGTTTCCACGCTTTGCACGTGACCGGCGGTCTGATTGCAATGCTGATTGTGGTTGGTCGCACCTTCGCAGCTCGCAAGTTCACCCATGGTGAGGCAACCGCCTCGATCGTTGTTTCCTACTACTGGCACTTCGTTGACGTAGTTTGGATCGGTCTATTCCTAATCATCTACGTTCTGAAGTAAGCAACGAAAGTACCGTAATGGCAATCAAAACAAAGAAGTTCTCGCGCAGAAGTCCTATCGCTGCCGCAATTGTCGTCCTTGCTGGACTCTTGGTAAGCGGTGGAACCTACGTTGCTGCAACCGCAGCCGTTACCAGCACTGTGAAGACCGAAGTCGATCAGGCTCTAGTCGACTCGGGTAAGAAACTATTCTTGGCAAACTGCGCCAGCTGCCACGGCAAGAATGCCGAAGGCACTGCTGCAGCTCCAACTCTGATCGGTGTCGGTGCTGCCGCTGTTGATTTCCAGGTTGCAACTGGGCGTATGCCAGCTCAGGCATCTGGCCCTCAGGTTGAAGTTAAGCCGGTGCAGTTCAAGCAAGAAGACATTGATGCGATGGCAGCCTATGTGGCTTCACTCGCTCCTGGTCCGGAAGTGCCAACCGATGCTTACCTAGCCCAGAAGGGTGATGCCACTCACGGTGGCGAGTTGTTCCGAATTAACTGTGCGATGTGCCACAACGCAGTTGGCGCTGGAGGTGCTCTTACCCAGGGTAAGTACGCCCCGAGCCTGCTAAAGACCAGTCCTAAGCACATTTACGAGGCAATGGTTACCGGCCCGCAGAACATGCCTGTGTTCTCGAACACCAACCTTTCGCCTGAGGACAAGACCGACATCATCACCTACCTTCAGTATGTGCAGGAAAACCCTTCGGTTGGTGGCGCTGAACTAGGCAATCTAGGCCCAGTTGTCGAAGGTCTACTCGCATGGATCGGAATGCTAGGTCTGATCGTCGTTATTACCATCTGGCTCGGCGCTAAGTCGAACTAAAGAATAGGAACCAAAGAATTGGCTAAGAACTCCAAGGACGTAGCGAAGGTCGAAGACGCTGCCGAACACGAGTACCCAACCGGACTTGCGGTAGTAACCAGCGATAAGGTTGCCGACCCAGGCATCGAGCCACACCACGTTCGCATGACGGACAAGAGCCCTAAGCACGAGAAGGCTGCGGCTCGCCAGGTGGCAGCACTGTTCACCGTGTCGATCATCGGTAGCGCATTCTCGATTTGGGCTTACTACGCATTCCCATTCCAAGAAGCTAACGAGGCTTCGCTGCGCATTAACACAATCTTCCTCGGCCTAGGTATCACTTTGGGTCTATTCGGAATCGGAATTGGTGCTGTTCACTGGGCAAAGACCCTGATGCCTGCCGCTGAAGTTGCCGAAGACCGCCACATCACCCGTGGTTCGGAAGAAACTCGTGCGGCTGCAGTTGAAATCATCCGTCTTGCCGACCAGGAGTCTGGCTTCTCACGTCGCAAGCTGATTCGCAGAACGCTCTACGGAGCACTTGCGTTGTTCCCGATCCCTGCAATTGTTCTTTTTAGTGACCTTGGGCCAAATCCGAAGGACTCGCTTCGCCACACCATGTGGGGTGAAAAGAAGGGTACTCGCCTTGCTCGCGACCCAGACGGAACTCCGATTCGCGCTGCTGACGTTCAGGTGGGTTCGGTATTCCACGTGATCCCTGAAGGTCTTGAGAAACTCGAGGCCCCTCACCTACTGAACGAGAAGGCAAAAGCTTCGGTTCTTCTAGTTCGCCTTGACCCAGAAGACATCAAGAGCGCCAAGGAACGCGAGTGGGGCTACGACGGTATCGTTGCTTACTCAAAGATCTGTACTCACGTTGGTTGTCCTGTAGCTCTTTATGAGCAGCACACACACCACCTGCTGTGTCCATGCCACCAGTCGACCTTCGACTTGGCTGATGACTGCAAGGTTGTTTTCGGGCCAGCCTCTCGACCGCTTCCTCAGTTGAAGATCGAGGTAGACGCAGAAGGTTACCTGATTGCATCGGGTGACTTCCAAGAACCAGTTGGACCAAGTTTCTGGGACCGTAAGGCATAAGCATGAGTAACGTAACTGCATCTAAGAAAAAGGGCGGCTTCCTAGCAGGAACAGCCAACTACCTAGACGAGCGTGTTGGTGTGGCCGGCATCCTCAAGGAATTTGGGCGCAAGATCTTCCCTGACCACTGGTCGTTCATGCTCGGTGAAGTAGCCCTGTACAGCTTCTTGGTTCTGCTTCTTTCGGGAACCTTTCTAACCTTCTTCTTCCAGCCATCGATGGCAGAAACCGTATACGACGGTGTGTTCGCTCCACTGAAGGGCGCTCACATGTCGAGCGCGTATGCTTCCACTCTGGACATCTCATTCGAGGTCCGCGGTGGTCTACTAATGCGCCAGGTTCACCACTGGTCAGCTCTGCTTTTCGTTGCAGCAGCTGGTCTGCACATGCTTCGCGTGTTCTTCACTGGTGCATTCCGTAAGCCTCGTGAAATCAACTGGGTTGTCGGTTTTGCGCTATTCATCCTCGGTATGGCCGGTGGATTCACCGGTTACTCGCTTCCAGATGACCTACTATCTGGAAACGGTCTTCGCATTATCGATGGAATGATTAAGGGTCTTCCTTGGATCGGTGCCTACACCTCTTCCCTACTATTCGGTGGAGAGTTCCCAGGCGACCAGATTGTTCCTCGCTTGTACAGCCTGCACATTATGATCGTGCCTGCGTTGATCATCGTGTTCTTAGCTGTTCACCTATTTATGGTGGTCATCCACAAGCACACTCACTACTCTGGCCCTGGACGCAAGGACACCAACGTAGTTGGTTACCCTCTAATGCCTGTTTACGTTGCCAAGGCAGGAGGATTCTTCTTCATCGTCTTCGGTGTAATCATGTTGACCGCTACGTTCTTCACCATCAACCCGGTTTGGAACTACGGTAGCTACGACCCATCGCCGGTTTCAGCTGG
The DNA here is from genome assembly GCA_041181585.1 of Actinomycetota bacterium. Classification (GTDB taxonomy): domain Bacteria; phylum Actinomycetota; class Actinomycetes; order Actinomycetales; family Microbacteriaceae; genus Rhodoluna. The sequence continues at coordinate 14,962 of JBEGPG010000074.1, read as the reverse complement.
TACCCAGCCTGACTGGTACATCGGCTTCCTAGATGGTGCATTGCGTCTTGCCCCGACCGGAATTGAAACCGAGATCGGCGGCGCTACCCTGTCTTGGAACATTCTGCTTCCGATGATCGTCGGCGTTGGATTCCTTGCAGTGGTTGCTGTCTACCCATTCATCGAAGGTTGGGTCACCGGCGACAAGCGTGAACACCACGTTCTAGACCGCCCTCGTAACGCTCCTACTCGTACTGCCATCGGTGCCGCCGGTGTGACTTTCTACGCAGTGCTATGGGCTGGTGCGGGTACCGACCTTATTGCAACCAACTTCAAGATGTCTTTGAACCACGTCTTGACTGCAATGCAGATCCTCCTAATCGTTGGACCATTCATCGCCTACTTTGCAACCAAGCGCCTGTGCCTATCGCTGCAGCGCAAGGATCGCGAGATTGTTCTTCACGGCCACGAGTCCGGTCGAATCGTTCGACTACCTCATGGTGAGTATGTAGAAATTCACGAGCCTGCTGATGAGTATGAGATCTGGAAGTTGACCGACTTCAAGGAATACGCTCCAACTCTTGCTCGTCCAAACGAAAAGGGAGTCATCACCGTTCGTGCACGTATTCGCGCAGCACTTTCAAAGATGTTCTTCGAGGATCGCGTGAGCCCTGTAAGTAAATCGGAACTTGAGGCAGCAAAGCACCACGCTGAACTCCACTAGTTCATTCCAAACCACAGAGGCGTCCAAGTTAGCTTGGACGCCTCTTTCATTTAGACTGCCATGGTGAGCAAACTTTACTTCCGACACGGGGCCATGAACAGCGGCAAGAGCACCGCTCTACTTCAGGTTGCCTTCAACTATGAGGAACGCGGACAACGGGTGCTGCTCACCAAACCAGCCGTCGATACCAAAGGTGACGCAAAAGTGGTAAGCCGTTTGGGCATGGTTCGCTCTGTCGACTTTCTAACACTTCCCAAAGACAACCTCAGAGAACTAGTTCATGACCTTGCGAGTAAGCAGGAAGTCGACTGCCTATTGATCGATGAGGCGCAATTTCTGACTCGAGAGCAAGTTGACCAAGCCATGGAGATCGCAGTCCTTGACGGTATTCCCGTGCTCGCATATGGAATTCGTACCGACTTTCTAACCAACGGGTTCCCAGGCAGTATTCGTCTTTTGGAAATCGCTCACTCTCTAGAGGAGTTAAAGACGATTTGTCGATGCGGTAAGAAGGCCTTATTCAACGCGAGACTTAAGAACGGCGTGTTTGTATTTGACGGAGCTCAGGTTGCCATTGACGGCGACGAAGTAACCTACGAATCGCTCTGTCCTGCTTGCTACTACGCAAAGTTAGGTAAGTAGTGCTCAAAACCCTCAGGGAACTGCGTACTGTCCCTCACTTCTACCAGTTGTTCTTGGCGCGAACGATATCGAATTTCGGAAACGGTATCTCACCGGTAGCACTCGCCTTTGGTGTGCTTGGAATAAGTGGAGCGAACGCGGGATCACTTTCGCTCGTTCAGTTTTCGAGAACTCTTCCTATTCTGCTCCTGCTGTTCGTAGGTGGCACCCTTGCCGACAAGTATGGACGAGCCAGAATCATGGGGCTCTCGGACATGCTGCTCAGTGTGTTGATATTTCTGATCGGGCTTTCCTTCATTTTCGGATGGCCAAGCATCTGGTTGCTGGTGATTGTCGGCCTCCTGGCTGGGCTTTTGAACGGTATCTGGTATCCAGCGTTCTCAGGGATGATTCCAGTGATAGTTCCCGATGAGAAGCGTCAGGGCGCATACGCGGCCCTAGGTTTTGGATCGAACGTTGCCTTCATGCTGGGAACCGTAGCCGGAGGCATCATCGTCACGAGTCTGAGTCCTGGCTATGCACTCGCCATCGATGCCATCACCTTCTTTGTGGCGGGAGCACTGGTATATCCACTTCGTAAACTTCCACAACCTGGTCAGGTGACGGAAGGTGAATCAATCAGCTTCTGGAGTGAGTTGAAACTGGGTTGGGTTGAGTTTAAGAGCCGTACCTGGTTAGTAACAATAGTTATCGCATTCGCCTTCATAAATGCCGCCGTAGAAGCCTTGTGGGCGGTATTGGGCGCTCTTCAGGCAGCCGAGAAGTATCACAACGGCCCTGCCGTGTGGTCGTTGATTCTGGGCGCCATGAGTATTGGCTTTCTACTTGGTACCGTGGTTGCAAACAAGATACGTCCAAAACATCCGCTAACCCTCGTGATGGCGCTCTATCTGGTTTTACCCATCTTCCTTGTTGCCTATGGCACCGGCCAACCAATCTGGCTCGTGTTCATTGGCGCGGTAGCGATGGGTCTGGCGCAGGACGTTTTCTACGTGATGTGGTCCACCGTGGTGCAGCAAAACGTACCAGAAGACAAGCTTTCACGAGTAAATTCCTATGACACTTTCGGATCATTCATTATTGGCCCTCTAGGAATGCTTGTTGCTGGTCCACTGGCAATCACTTTTGGAGTTGCTACAACAATCCTTTGGACCAGCGCTTTGTCCCTTATCGCCATTGTCGGTGCGCTACTTGTTCCGAGCGTACGGAGACTAGAACTGAAGATTCACGACTAGCTACGTGTGATCCAATAGCGTCGCAAGAGCTTGCCGTTATCGTCGATCTTGTTTTCTAAAACGCCGCCATGACGCTCGATAACTCTCATCGAGGCTACGTTGTCGTCGTTGCACGTCATGAGAATTCTCTGCAGACCGATGGTTTGGGCCAGTTCTAACGACTGACGAAGAATTTCGGTGGCATAACCAAGCCGCCGGAACTGTGGTCGAACCGCGTATCCGATGTGCCCGCCAAAATTCAGTAGCCAATCGTTGAGTTCGTGGCGAATCGAGGTCCGCCCAACTACTTCGCCATCTACTTCGGCGACCAGGAAATCTGCACGAACTCGTCCGGGAGCCATGTCTACACCCAAAGCCGTCTGATGCACTCTTTTGAGATAGTCGCTGAAATCGTCCGTAGGTTGAAAAGAGTCAAGAAGAAAGTTCGAGTGATCCAAGGCCAATTCATCGTGCGCGATACGAAGAACCGGCTCATCTGCAGCCTTGATTTTGCGCAAAATCAACATGTGGGGAGTACGGGACTTGAACCCGTGACCGACGGATTATGAGTCCGCTGCTCTAACCGACTGAGCTAACTCCCCTATTCGTCACAAGCAACTAGCCTAGTCGTCCTTGCGTATGGTTTCCAAAGCCTTACGGAGAGAACGGCTCAGTTTCTTAGCCGCACGTTTGGAACGACGTTCGATTGAGAATCGAAGATCGCCGAAAGACTCCGAAACGGCGCCTCGCACCCCATCCAGACGCTCAATCACTCCGCTAGTGCCACGTTCGAGTCGAGTAGTACTTAGCTGAAGAATTGCACGGATTCTGGCAGCCGCTCCCCCTTCACTCTCATAGTCGAAAGCATCGGCAAGCAATTCAACCGGAACTGGCTCACCGTTGTAAAGGTGCTCGAAAACGGCGACGGTCTTTGCAAATTCGAACCGACTAACCGATTTTTTCGAAGCTATCGACATGGCATCGAATTGCGATTGGGTTAGCTGGAACAAATTCTCAATCGTTCTGGCTAAGTCTTTTGGTGAATCTGGTTTGAACAAATATCCGTTTGTCGCACTGGTAATCAAATTGGGTAGAACCATGGCATCTGCCGCAATGACTGGCCGACCTGCCGCAAGAGCCTCCAACGTGGCGAGTGATTGAAGTTCTTGAGTGGACGGCATCACTAACGCAGTCGACTGTTCAAGTTCCGCGAGCACTTCGTCGTCGTTGAGTTCACCGAGGAACGTAACCTGCTGCTCAAGATGTAGTTCTTTGGTGAGTCGAACTAGTTCGTGTGCCTGACCACCTCCGCCAACAATTCGAAGGTGTATGTTGAGCTCTTTAGAAACCCTAGAAAGTGCCTCAATAAGCACGAAAACGCGCTTCTCGCGGTCCAAACGACCAACATAGAGTAACCGACGCGATTCAAGGCTCGGAGGCTTGAGCGAGGCGTAAAGGGATGTATTTACTCCGCCTGGGACCGGAACCACAGTGAGACCCTTTACAGCACGCTCAAGTTGCAGTGCAGCTCGGCGGCTTGGAGCCGTGATTGCCTTGGCGCTCTTGAAAACTCGAGCGGCATCGTTGATGAGCATTCTGGTCAAGAAGCGACGCACAAAGACGGGTGACAAGATCGTATTGTTGACCAGCGACTCGAGATCGATGTGGCTCGTGGCTACGACCGGGATGTTCAGGCCTACAGCAGCAACCGAAGCGTGGTGACCGATGTTGATGTGCGATTGAATGTGCACTACATCTGGCTTGATGGCTTGCAGCAAGCCTCGGATGCGCTTGGTAAGACCGGTTGGATTAACAAAACGTTGTGCCGGTTGAAATGGCAATCTTAGGCTCTTTAATCGATGCACGATTATCGGTTGACCATCGTGACTTTCCCTAAACGTTCCATAAAGGCGTGAGGTTGCTGGTGCGATCACGTGCACCTCGTAACCACTTTGCTGTAGCGCCGACGCAAGCCGTTTCGAGAACATTGCAGTGCCGTTGTGATCCGGTGCAAAAGTGTCACAGGCAATCAGAATTGTTTTTGCGCTCATGCTTGAGCTTTCAACTCCGGGTGAACCTTAGACAGCAGCCAAACCCCCAGGACCGCGCTCGCCCCACTAACCGCAAATACAGAGAGAACAAACGGGTTGTCACTTGCCGAGGCCGCTTCACCCAAGACAATGATTCCAATCAGCACAGCGACCATCGGGTCAATGACCGTGAGACCAGCAATTACCAAATCAGGAGGTCCCGAAGCGTAAGCGTTTTGAACGAACCATCCCCCCAAGGCCATCGCTAAAACAGCGGCGACTAAGCAGGTAAAGGTAAGCCAATCAAAATGGGACTGCTGAAATCTTTGAATCACCGTCTTGACTAGGGTGGCGAGTAGGCCGTAAAGGAGTCCGGCACCGAGAATGAAAGTCAGCGCACTCATCTTGTGACGTTGAATCAGAAATACTGCGCCTAGAACTACCAGAAGCACACCAAGAATCGACAGGATTAGATACAGATTGTCATCCGAAAGTTGCTTCTGATCCGAAGCAATGCCGGTTGCAAGCGATACGAAAGTTGCAATACCACCGGTGCAAAGCGCAATAGCCACCCAAGTGGCTTTGGTGATTGGAGTCTTAGTAGCTCGCGCATTCAACAATGCAGTAATTACGAGAGCCAGGGCTCCGATCGGTTGCACTACTATCAGGGGCGCCATGGTGAGCGCCGCAATCTGGCAAACTCCACCAGCCACAAGGAAAGACATTCCGCCTAGCCAACGAGGATTGCGAAGCAACTCGAGGAAATTAGCTATTCCAACCCCGTGCCGCTCCCCCTTGGCTTTGTCGGTGTTTTTTTCAACGGAATCATTCTGAAACTGGGCACCAAAAGCGAGAAAGACGGCAGCCATTACCGATAAAACGATGGCTATAGCGCGAAACATCTAACTCCCAGTTCTGACGGATTAAGCCTACCTAGAACTGAGGCTCGGGCAGGATAGGGTGGGTATCATTTTTAGGTGACCATCAGACCTATAGTTATTGCCGGTGAACCGGTATTACACCAACGTGCCGCCGAAGTAACCGAATTCAATGACGAACTTAGAACACTAGTTGCCGACATGTTCGAGACCATGGATAAGGCACCTGGAGTCGGTCTTGCTGCGCCTCAAATCGGTGTTGGGCTAAGAATCTTCACCTACGACTACGCCGCTGAAGACGGTTCACCACGTCGTGGTGTGGTTATAAATCCGACCTTGGAAGTAGGGCCTATCCCCAAGGAGGCGGCCGATGAAGAGACCGAGGTCGAGGGTTGCCTCTCAGCTCCAGGTGAACGTTTCCCGCTGAAACGTGCCGAGTGGGCCAATGTTCAAGGATTCGATCTTGATGGTAATGCGATTCGCATCGAAGCCACCGGCTGGTTTGCTCGAATTATGCAACACGAGTTCGATCATCTTGAGGGCACGCTTTATCTGGACAAACTCGCAAAGGAATGGCACAAGGAGCGCAAACTGATGTATGCAGAACACGCTTGGGGTATGCCTGGAAAATCCTGGCTACCTGGCCGCGATCATCTAGAAGACTAGAACACGGCTCTAAAAATCGCGGCAACGGCCCCTGCGGCAATAACCACAACGATGAACGGTGCTTTAAATTTGAGAAGCACCGCTGCCACCAACAATGACAGCAGACGTTCGTCGATCACAAGGCTCTTTTGATCCGCAAACGTCTGAACGCTAACGAGTCCAGCAAGCAAAGTAATGGTTAAGAATCCCGACAACTTTTGAAGAACCTTGTTTTCCAAGAGATGCTTTGGAACTAGATAACCAAGTAGTTTCCAGGAATAGACGGCGATCGAGCCAAGAATCACGCCAAGCCAAAGATTCATCGTCGCTCACGATCCAAGAAGAAGCCGAGGGCAACGCCCACTAATGCTCCAGCAATCACTGGAAAACCTGAGGGCATCGCCAAGGAGAAAATTGCCGAAAATACCATAGCTGCAATGGCAATAGCTAGACCAATTGATTGGCTCAGTCGAGGCCAAACTAGAGCAAAAAGAGCCGCAGCCGCAGCCGCATCAAGCCCAAAAACTTTCGGATCACCTACGAAATTAGCTGCAAGAGTGGCGCCGAGAACGGTGGCAAGGTTCCAAAATACAAACACTGCAATACCGGTCCACCAAAAACCTTTGCGTTGGTTCGTAATTTGTTCTTGAGAAGCAGCAACCGCGGTGCTTTCATCAATAGTGAGTTGAGCCGCCACTAGTCGACTCAGGCCTCTTGGTCCGATTTTTGGTGCCATGGAGAGTGCGTAGAAGCCGTTTCGGACGCCCACTAACCAAGCGGAGGTAATGGCTGCCGGCAGCGCGGAGATAGACCCGGTGGCGAGTACCGCCACAAAGGCAAATTGTGATCCACCCGAAAACATGAGCAAACTAAGTGCCATGGTTTGCCAAAGGTCTAGCCCAGCCGACACTGACAAGGCACCAAACGATATTCCGTAAATTCCAGTGGCAATTCCCACGCTAATCGAAACACTCTTGAGGGAGCCGTTGCCTAGACTCATTTACCCCTCCTGATGAGTGCAATCGCGAGCTGCGTACGAGTAGCATAGCCCCCCGCATCCATGAGATCCGAAATCAGGTTTGTAACCCGGGTTCGCGCCAATTCGAACTGTTCAGCGTTCTTAGAGTCCGTCATACCTTTTAGAAAAGACCTAAGTATCTTCTTCTGGTCGGTTGAAAGTTTTTCCAGTTGCATCGAAAAGTTTGCTGGTATTTGCAAATCGTTCGCTAGCTTGGCGGCTTCCTTTAAGGTGTCGTAGTCGACGATGAAATCGCGACGACTGGTCGCACGCAAAATCTCCAGCGTCCGCTCACTAGCCTGATCGAGTCCGAAGAATTCCAAGGCACCAGCCTGTAGAAACTGAATTCTCAAATCCTCGCTGAAGAACGGACCGTACACAACGACCCCGCAGTGGTTGTTGTTGTCACGCAGAGACCGCGTTACTTTTCGCACAAATTGGGTACCTGAATAGCCTGATTGTTGGCTGGATACAAGTAGTAGGTCAAGCAAGTATTCAGGGCAACGAACTAGAGCCAATTGTGGGTCAGGTTCCTCCAAAACAATCTGCATGTCTGGTTGCGAGTTGATAACCATCGCCTTACCCATGCGGATTGTGACGTTGGAATCAACAAGCCCGATTCGCAGATCCACGTGAACTACTGACCGTTTTCGGCTAGGGACTTTAGACCGGGGAAAATTGCCGAGAGTGTGAAACCAACTCCAGGAACCGAGGTCGCCTCGATGCGACCTTTGTAGATTGCTGCTCGGTCTCGAAGAGCGGTAAGGGTCGCACCGTCAATTTCCTTTACCAGACTGTCTAGATCCTCGGCGACAGAATAACCTTCGACGACTTCGCCGATCGCAGCCTTGGCTCGGTTCGAAAACTCGACACCGTTGTCCTTGATAAGAATCTGAAGTCCATCTTCGACCCACAGGAAGTCAATATCCACGTCGGTGCCAACTGGCGCATTCTTTCTAACGTTTTGTAGCGATTCAAATACAATCTTGTAAACGCAGAGCTCCATTCCCTCATTCAGGGGAAAGCTCGCACCTTGATTCCTAATAACCGTGTTGTAACCGAGTTCACGATACGAGACAGCCAGCTCTTCTAAATCGGAAATCCGGAACTTGGCGACGTCGGAAATGATCGAGGAACCAAGATAGTCATAGAGCCTGCGAAGTTCGCTCTGGGCCGCAATGCCCGCTTCATGCGCCTTGGTCAGAACTCGGCCAGCACTCGATGGGTCACTTGCAATGGCATAACGACCACCCTCGGTCACGCTCACGACCGAGCTAATGTTCTCCACCAGTAATTGAGACAAGTCTCGGGCAATCGCCAGGCGCTCATTCTGTTTCGATACTTCAAGCCTTAGGCGCGCAGACTTCAAGTTGGTTGCCGCCTGGTCCCTGGAAGAACCAATGTGCTCAATTTGAATAAATGCTTGTCGGCCAAGTAATTGGGCCACGACAAAGAGCAATCCCGAAAATGCAGTCAGCAATAGAAGTTCGTTAGTTTTCGCAAGTTCCGAGTCGCTAGTAGCTCCAACGAGACGCACTAGCAGGTTTCCGTTGTAGCCGGCGATGAAGCCGAAAATCGCAGCCGACAACCCCGCCGCTGAGTAACCAAAAGCACGTTGAATTCGAGATCCAAACAATCCGATGAATAGGCAGACCAGCGAAGTAATAATCAGGCTAAGAAGTGGATTTGACGAGTAGGCAGCCACCAAGAAGGTGATGATAGGAAGCAAGGAAATTGAAACATAGGTCTGACGCCGCGAGGCAAATATTGCCGGCGCGAGAAGACCAGCGCCCAGCAGGCCGATGTAATTGGAAGTGATCAGCTCCAATCCACATGCAATTAGCAGAGCGCTAATTGATACAAGGGTGATTGAGAGCCATTTGAGCCCTAGGATCCAACGAATCATTTTCGTGGCCTCCTGTGCTTTGGACCAAGTGATGGCTCCCCGGCTTGGACTCGAACCAAGAACCTATCGGTTAACAGCCGATTGCTCTGCCAATTGAGCTACCGAGGAATGCTTTCGCAGCCTCTAACATTACCAAACTTTTTACCGTTTTGCTCGCAGAGCTACGAGTTCTGCTGTTAGTTCGGTAAGTTTTGCCTGAATCTGTTTCGACTCGGCTTCCCGATTCCCGGCCTGCGCCGAGACCAAGGCTTTCAATAAGAACTGTTTTTCGAACTCAACGGTCTGAGCGAGGGCACCATCGACCACTCCTTGTGCGTATTCTTCAAACTTGCTGACGTCCAGAACTGGCAGCTGGCTCAGCAATATTTCCCGCCAGGTTGCGGCTAAGTCTGACCCTAGTTCACGACCAACCGCATCAACGAAGTCAGAAGATCCGAAGTGATTCAGTACAGATTTGGAAATTGCTGAATGCCTAGGTGCCGAAAAGTAGATACGGAAAATGCGTTGCAAAACATCTTTATCGCAGAATTTAGGGAGTTGGGCAACCACTTCAAGCAGTAGGCGTTCACGGCGGTTAATCGGGTCTTTAAGGTCCACCAATGGAAGCGTTTGGCCGGCATCTGGGATTGTAGGTTGTTTAACCGGCGTACCAGTGACCACGGCTCGCCTCACACCGCTGGCAGCCTGGCTTACGATCTGATTAACTGCCGAGCGATCAACCAAGGTTAGGTCAGATAAGAACTTCTCGTAACTACTGCGGATAGTTGAGTCACTGATCTCCGCAAGAATCGGAGCCGCTGCTCGAACGGCAGCAACTTGGCCTTCTCGACTCTTCAGATCAAACTTCGAAATTGAACGCTCAATCGCAAATTCAACCAATGGTCGCTTTGCGGCAATCATCTCGAGAATCGCAACGTCTCCCCTGGCCTTTCGCAGATCACACGGGTCTAGACCTTCAGGCCCTATCGCGGTATAGGTTAGTGCGTTGAACTTTTGAACTGATGCAAAAGCACGCATGGCAGCTTTTTGCCCGGCTTCGTCGGGGTCAAAATTGAAAATCACCTCGGCTGGGCGATCCTTTTCGTTCACCAACAGACGATTCAAAACCTTAATGTGCTCATCACCAAATGCTGTTCCACAGGTAGCAACTGCAGTCGTGACGCCAGCGAGGTGGCATGCCATGACGTCGGTGTAACCTTCGACGACCACGACCTGTTGACTCTTTGAGATTTCACGTTTCGCAAGATCGATTCCGTAGAGCACCTGTGACTTGTGATAGACGGGTGTTTCCGATGTATTTAGATATTTTGGACCCTGGTCATCGTCAAATATTTTGCGAGCACCAAAGCCGATTACGGCATTGGTCGAATCTCGGATTGGCCAAATGAGTCGCCCACGGAACTTGTCGTAGCAACCCTTGTCTTTCTTACTAGCCAGAGCCGCGGTAATCAACTCGTCTTCGGTGAAGCCAAGCTTTTTGAGGTGGTCGGTCAAACCGGTCCACCCCTTTGGCGCCCAACCAACACCAAACATTTCAGCGGCAGCTTTGTCGAAACCACGGCTTTGTAAAAACTCACGCCCTGGATCTGCCTCTGCGTTTACAAGGTTCTCCGCAAAGAACTTTGCTGCAGCACTATTCGCTTCGAGAACTCGAGCACGGATGGCAACATCTGGGCTTGCGGCCCCGCCCTCCTCGTAGTGCAAGGTGTATCCAACCCGAGCTGCAAGTTTTTCAACAGCTTCAACAAATCCGAGCGAGTCGATGCGGTTCAGAAACTGGAAAAGGTTTCCACCTTCACCACACCCAAAACAGTGCCATAGGTTTTTTGTTGCTGATACTCCAAAGGATGCAGACTTCTCGCCGTGAAACGGGCAAAGGCCCTTATATTCGCCATTTCCGCTGGCTTTGAGAGCCACGTAATCGCTTACAACATCGACAATCGAAACGCGTGAGAGGACTTCGTCAATGTCTGATTGAGGGATTCGTTTAGCCATGACTACAAGCCCCTAACTAAGCGTTCGTGCAGTTTTATAGCCCCTTGGTCGGTGAGACAGGCAATCTGATCCACGATGACGCGATGCTTCGCAACGTCGTCGGAGGCTTGGTCCCAAGCCAATCGGCAGTAGCTGTCCAATTCGCGTCCGTTCAGCGCTAGCAGGGCGTCAGCGAGCTCGATCAGTAATTCTCGCTGATTCTCATAGTAGGGAATGCGAGATTCATGCGACATCAGGTATGAAGAAACCAATCCCTTTAGAACGGCAATTTCTGCCCGCACTTCATCAGGAACTATGACGTCGGCATTAAATCTGGTAAGCAGACCCGTGTGAATCTCGACGGTTGCATCAACGGTTCTCGAAACAAAAGAGCCAATGAGGGCGCTCGTGAGATTCTTAAGGTCGCCATGAGCGTGATCGGTGCCATCGAAACCATCGAGCCATTCATCGAGAACCTGTAGTCGTGACAATGCCGCATCAAGACTTTCGGCGTCCTGCGCCGAGCCTGCCCAAAGCAGCATGTCGGCAATCAGTTGGTTACGACTGGATGGATCATTTACATCTGATAGTCGAATGAAGCCTTCGACGATCGCGTCCTCGTAGTCGTGGACCGAATAGGCAACGTCGTCTGCAAAATCCATAACCTGTGCTTCAATGCTTTTCTTACGCGCTGGAGCCCCCATACGCATCCAGTTGAAGACTTCTTCGTCGTCTGCATAGACGCCGAACTTGTTAGACCTTGCTCCCCCGCCGTCATCGAATACAGAATCCTCTAGGGTCCATGGATATTTGCAGGTTGCGTCGAGTGCTGCTCGGGTTAGATTCAATCCCAATGGCTTACCAGAAGGTGCAAACACCTTGGGTTCGATTCGAGTCAGGAGTCGCAATGTTTGGGCGTTTCCCTCAAAACCACCGAACTCCTGAGCCCAGGTATTGAGGGCTTTCTCACCATTGTGACCAAATGGCGGATGACCTAGGTCATGAGCAAGACAAGCCAGATCGACTAAGTCTGGATCAGTGCCAAGGGTGACCGCCATTTCACGGCCAATTTGAGCCACCTCAAGCGAGTGAGTCAATCTAGTGCGAGCAAAATCGCCAACCGTTGGTGAAAGCACCTGGGTCTTAGCCCCAAGACGACGAAGCGCCGAGGAATGCAGAATTCTGGCCCGGTCGCGGCTGAACTCGCCACGGCGTTGGGTTCCGCTGCGGCTCTCCGGGAGCAGGCGCTCCTCATCGCCGAGGCCGTAGCCCCTTGGAGGCAAATTAACCACCGGAAACCCCAATCTCGGCATCAAGCAAAATTCTGCTTTGATCCCCTTCGAGGGTACGTGAATTTAGCCAATTCTCTGGAAGCGAGCAGACCTTGGCTCCTCCGAGGCGACCTCGCGGACCTTCGGCCTCTTCGCCTGGGTATGCCTGATCACGATCGAGCGTTCCGAGAATCTCCTCCATGTGTTCAAGCGACTGCACCTGAGCTAGCGCGGCTCGGAATTCGCCACCGACCGGGTAACCCTTGAAATACCAAGCAACGTGTTTGCGGATGTCCCGGCAAGCGTGAGTCTCGTTCTCAAAAAACTCAACCAACAGTTCGGTGTGGCGACGGAATGCATCGGCAACTTCACCCAGGTTCGGCTGGATCGGGTTGATGGCAGCGTTTGAATTTGGGTCGCGTAGATACTCGTCAAACGCTGCTTGAAGGTCGCCAAACAACCACGGACGGCCCAAGCAACCGCGACCCACAACAACGCCATCGACACCGGTTTCACGCATCATTCGAATGGCATCGGCAGCGGACCAAATGTCTCCATTTCCCAAAACCTGAACGTCGGGTAGTGATTCGCGGAGCTTGGCAATTGAGTCCCAGTCGGCATTGCCACTGTAATAATCACTAGCAGTTCGCCCATGAAGCGCAATTGCCGTGACACCGGCGTCCCTGGCGGCTTTACCCGCATCGAGGTAGGTTAGGTGGTCTGCATCGATTCCCTTGCGCATCTTCACGGTAAGCGGAATGTCACCGGCAGCCTTTACGGCGGAGCGAACAATCGACTCGAATAGGTCTGCCTTCCAAGGTAGAGCAGCGCCACCCCCCTTACGAGTAACCTTCGGCACTGGACAACCAAAGTTGAGGTCAATGTGATCGGCTCGATCTTCAGCAACCAACATCGTTACCGCTTCGGAGATGGTCTTTGGATCCACGCCATAGAGCTGAACCGAACGAATGTCTTCGCTCTCGTGATGCCCTACCAGGCGAAGTGACTCTTCGGTTCGTTCAACCAGCGCACGGGACGTGACCATTTCCGAAACGTAAAGCCCTCCACCAAATTCGCGACAGAGCCGGCGAAATGCAGTGTTGGTGATGCCAGCCATCGGCGCAAGCACAACGGGAGTTGCGATTGCAAGTTTCCCGTATTGAAGTGCTGGAGCCGTGGCGGTTGAGCTCACTATTAGCCGAGCAGTCTTTCGGTCAGGTATCCACGAAGCTTATCGAGCGAAACTCGCTCTTGCTGCATGGTGTCGCGGTCGCGAACGGTAACTGCCTTGTCCTCGAGTGAGTCGAAGTCAACGGTGATACAGAACGGAGTTCCGATTTCGTCTTGGCGACGGTAACGGCGACCGATTGCACCCGAGTCATCGAAGTCGATGTTCCAGTACTTGCGAAGGTCTGCTGCCAGCTCGCGTGCCATTGGTGATAGTTCCTCGTTGCGAGAAAGCGGAAGCACCGCGGCCTTAACCGGTGATAGACGGTAATCCAAACGAAGAACGGTACGTACGTCCACGCCGCCCTTGGTGTTCGGAGCTTCGTCTTCGGCATACGCATCGACGAGGAAAGCCATAAGTGAACGAGTTAGACCGGCTGCTGGCTCAATAACGTATGGCGTCCAGCGTTCGTTCTTGTTCTGATCAAAGTAGCTAAGGTCTACGCCCGATTCCTTCGAGTGGGTGGTGAGGTCGAAGTCAGTTCGGTTTGCAATACCTTCTAGCTCTCCAAACTCGGAGCCTTGGAAACCAAAACGATACTCGATGTCTACGGTGCGCTTCGAGTAGTGTGAAAGCTTTTCCTTCGGGTGCTCGAATAGGCGCAGGTTGTCTGGGTTGATTCCAAGATCGGTGTACCAGTTCATCCGCTGTTCAATCCAGTAGTCGTGCCACTGTTCGTCGGTTCCTGGCTCAACGAAGAATTCCATCTCCATCTGCTCAAACTCACGGGTGCGGAAGATGAAGTTTCCCGGTGTGATCTCGTTTCGGAAGGACTTGCCAATCTGTCCAATACCAAACGGAGGCTTCATGCGTGATGCGTTTAGCACGTTAGCGAAGTTGACGAAAATACCCTGAGCGGTCTCGGGACGTAGGTAGTGAAGCCCTTCTTCGGCCGCAACTGGACCTAGAAAGGTCTGTAGCAAGCCATTAAAAGCCTTTGGCTCAGTCCAGGCCTCTTTACCGCCACAGTTAGGGCAGGCAATCTCAGCTAGCCCCTGAGGCGCGCGACCCTTCTTTTCCTCGAAAGCCTCTTCTAGGTGATCGGCGCGGAAGCGCTTGTGGCAGCTGGTGCACTCAATCAGTGGGTCCGAGAATTCACGAACGTGGCCGGAAGCCTCCCAAACCTTGCGGGGAAGAATCACCGACGAGTCGAGACCGACGATGTCGTCACGGCTCTGAACGATGGTTCGCCACCACTGCTTCTTGATGTTTTCCTTGAGTTCAACACCGAGTGGTCCGTAATCCCAAGCAGATCTTGATCCACCGTAAATTTCACCTGCTTGAAAAACAAAGCCTCTGCGCTTGGCAAGGGAAATGACTGCGTCTAAACGATTTGGGGTGGCCACTTGAACTCCATGTTTCTTTCGGTTTACTGGATGCAAACCAAATGTGCGAAGTCTTAAGTTTACTTGGAAGTTGGCTTTTTAGGGCTGTCGATTGCCTTGCCGAATCT
>JBEGPG010000073.1:0-12586 GCA_041181585.1 Actinomycetota bacterium | reverse complement strand
AACCGGGTAACCGTTCAGCAGGATTCTTCTAAATTCAGTCACGGGAAAGCACTACATCCTTAGGCTTAGGGAATCCGCCCTCCTGGGCAGGGAACCAAACGTGAACCTGACCGGTACCGATTGAGTTCTCGTATTCGCTGTACAGCTCACCCTTCGACTTCCAGGCTTCTTCACCAACGGCACCGGCCATGGCTAGGTAGTGGAAGAATCCGGCTTCTGGCTTGTACTTACGGAAGTTGTCGAAGTCGTCGAGGATCGCCTTGTGGTCTCCAGCCTTCATCCATTCGAGAACCTGTAGGTCATACTCGTATGCCTCTGGAGAGTAGATGTGCTTCGGATCGGAAGCTTCGTGCTTGCGTAGGTCGCGTAGCTTGTGGAAGGTGTGCGATAGCGCACCGGAGGCAACCAGCAGAACCTTACGGTCCGAGTCGCGAATGGCTTCACCAAGTGCGCGTCCGGCACGAATGAAGTCTTCTGGGGTACCGGTCTGACAAACCGACATAGAGATCCACGCCTTGTCGTCGAGTCCGCGTCCAAGGTAGTGCCAGAGGTTCACGGTCGCGTAGAAGATCGGCAGGTGTGGGTCCGAGATCGGCGTAACCCAGGTTCCATTCTTCTCGTCGTAGTTGGCAACGGCTTTGGCAAGCTCTGGGTCACCCTTGATTGCGTAAGGAATCTGGGTCATGCCTCGAGGAAGTTCCTCAGAGGTGAATAGGCCCGAGCGCTCGGCGGCCGAGGTGATTACGAACTCAACGGTGGTTGCCCAGTGCGAGTCCAAAACCACGACGGTGTCATAGTCGAGAGTCTCGAAAACCTCTTTGCGAAGCTTCTTCAAACCCGGCACAAGGCTTATTTCCATACCGTCGTTGAGGTCCTTGCGAACCGCTTCAGGAAGCATGATTGTTGGCACGTGTGCCAGAAGTGCTGCTCCTACTACTTCACCCATTTTCCTTATTCCTTCCATCCATTTGGAGAAAACACGGTGTTCTTAACATCGGCGTAGAAGTCGAACGACCACACGCCACCTTCGCGGCCAATACCGCTCTTCTTCGAGCCACCAAATGGTGCTCGCAGGTCACGAACGAAGAAGCAGTTGACCCAGATGGTTCCTGCAACTAGCTGCTCGGTTACCCGATCCGCGCGCTCGCGGGATCCGGTGACCACGGTTGCGGCTAGGCCAAACTCGGTGTCGTTCGCCATATGCACGGCTTCGTCGTCGGTAGAGAAGGTCTGCATGCAGAGCACTGGGCCGAAGATTTCGGCGGTTACGATTTCCGAACCCTTAGCTGGGTTCATAACCAAAGTCGGGCTGAAGTAAAGGCCGCCGAGTTCGTCGTTCGGTGTTCCACCCATAA
The DNA here is from genome assembly GCA_041181585.1 of Actinomycetota bacterium. GTDB lineage: Bacteria > Actinomycetota > Actinomycetes > Actinomycetales > Microbacteriaceae > Rhodoluna. The sequence continues at coordinate 11,231 of JBEGPG010000073.1, read as the reverse complement.
CGATGTTCGCTCCCTCTTCGCGGGCGCGGTCAACGAAGCCCTTTACTCGTTCGAAGTGAGTCTGGTGAATCTGTGGTCCGATTGCCGTGGTCTCGTCGCGAGGGTCACCCTGCTGAATCGTTGCAGCCTTCTCACGGAACTTCTCGGCGAAGGCATCAGCAATTGATTCATGCACGAGTAGGCGAGTGCCCGATAGACATACTTGACCGGCGTTGTCGTACTGCTCAACGGCAAGCTCCACCGCTAGGTCAAGGTCCGAGTCGCCAAAAACGATTAGCGGGCTTTTGCCACCAAGTTCGAAGGAACAAGGAACCAAGTTCTCGGCTGCTGCCTTGGCAATGATCTTGGCGGTTGGCACCGAACCGGTGAAGGCGATTCGAGCCAGGTCCTTGTGGCTCGTAAGCGCTGCACCAGCAGTGCGACCGTAACCCTGAATCACATTGAAAACACCATCTGGGATACCGGCCTGCTTGGTTAGGTCGGCGAAGAATGAGGCGGAAAGCGGGGTCCACTCGGCAGGCTTTAGCACCACTGTGTCACCGGCAGCAAGTGCAGGGCCGATGCGCCAGGTGGCGAGCATTAGAGGCGCGTTCCAAGGGGTGATGATTGCGGCAACTCCAGATGGGTCCCAACTGATCTTGTTGGTGTGACCTCGTGTTTCTAGGTCATCGTGCTTGAGGTCGTTCATCGCGTAGTCGGCAAAGAATCGGATGTTCATGGCAACTCGTGGCATCACGCCGCGTCGGTGTGAGCGCAGTAGCGAACCATTGTCCATGGTCTCGAGCTGAGCCAAAGTTTCGATGTTTGCCTCAACCAAATCGGCGAGCTTGTGCAGAAGTTCCCCGCGACCCTTCGGCCCAAGTTTCCACCAGCCAGGGAAGGCGGCCTTTGCGGCAGCAACCGCCTGGTTTACCTCATCGACACCGGCCGAAGCGATTTCACCCAGGAAGGTGCCGTCGATTGGAGAGGTGTTCGTAAAGGTTTCCGCCGAGGCCACACGCTGTCCATTGATGTAGTGACGAGTGTCGATCTTGGCACCGGCAACTTCAATGAAAGTCATCGACCTGGCTCCTTTGTCAGATTGGAATCTAAACGAAATATTCGTTCGGTTACTAATGATTTACTTTATGGCATAGTTGATGCAAGGTAAAACCATCTTTTATAACAATTTGGAAGTAGCAGATGTCAGGAACCAAACGACCACGCATTGCAATCCTCGGACGCTTCGCCGAATCGACCTCGGTCACTCGCTATGCTGGCGTGGTTAACGCTCGGCGACTTCTCGAATTGGTTTGGGCTGCCGGCGGTGAGCCACTGACCCTACTTCCGGTTTCCGGTTCTAATTGGGCCGAGCGTTTGGCGAGCTTCGACGGCGTGCTTATGCCTGGCGGATCAGATATAAACCCACGTGCGTACGGCGAAGATCCGAGCACCGACGAAATCTACGGTGTCGACGATCTGCAAGATGAGGTTGATCTGTCGCTGGTGCAGTATGTCTTCGAAAATGGCATCCCGCTACTGACCGTCTGCCGCGGAACTCAGGTGACCAACGTGGCGCTTGGCGGAAGCCTCCTTCAGCATATGGACCAGCCGCACCTACACCACGTGGCAGCGGTCACCTTCGAGACGAACCTTGCCGAACTGGGTTTGAGCCAGCCAACCGTTCAGGCCTCTTGCTACCACCACCAGATCTTGAAGAAGCTAGGTGTTGGAGTAACGCCAATCGCTCGTGCCTCGGAAGGCCATGTTGAAGCCGTGCGCTACGACAGCGCCAAGAACTGGGCTTTTGGGCTGCAGTGGCACCCTGAAGACAACTTCGACGAAGACGCTGCGCAGCTGGAAATCACCAAGGCGTTCGTAAACGCCTGCCGTTAACCTTCTAGCTTTTCCGTAATCTTTCGCAAGGCCTCGGCGACGGTCTTTTGTGAGGCGACGTTCAGAGCAGAGGCAATGTGCTGCTCTTCTTTATTGAATAGCGGGAACAGTTGTTCCATGAGCTTCTTGCCCTTGGACGTGAGCGAGACGAGTACCAAGCGACCATCGTCCTTACTGCGCTTACGAGCCGCGAGTCCGCGCTTTTCTAAGGTGTTCAGTACACCGGTCAGAGTGGCTTTCGAGAACCCGGCTTCGGCTGCGATCTCGCGAGTCTCCGAGGTTTCCCAGATCCAGACCACCCAGAGCACAACGAATGCCGACCAGGAAAGTTCGTGTGGGGCAAGAACCGATCGTTCTAGGTGATTGCGAACCGCGGTAGCCGAGCGGAAGAGGTTCGAGACAACGGCCATGGCTTGGAAATCGATATCCATACCCGCGAGGCGCTCGTCAACGTGACGCTCGGTTTCGCGAAGTGTGTGTGCCCCAGCCATGAATCTCCAATTTCGTTTGGTCACTTACAGTGAACACTCAATTTTCCCAATAATTCCTCCGTTTAGATAACAATTCGAACAAAGTTGACGATTATGAAACAAATGGGTTTAGATTGTTAGCATCCGAACAATCTAGGAGAACCATATGTCTTCAGCGTCGAAGATCAATCTCGCCGACCTCGATCTATTCGCAAACGGTGCCCCATGGGAGGCATTCAAGACTCTTCGCAAGGAGAGCCCAGTGCACTGGAACGAAGAAGAGGCTCCAAACCACGGTTTCTGGTCGGTCATGGGTTACCACGACATTGTTGGTGTGCTTCGCGACTCCGATACCTTCACTTCCGAGCGCTTCACCAACCTGGAAGAAGTAGACAAGGAACAGGAGGAGGCACGTCGCTCGCTACTTGAGACCGACGGCACTCGTCACCGCGCACTTCGCCGACTTCTTCAGGGTCAGTTCACTCCTGGAGCAGTTGCCAAGTACGAGACCTTCCTTCGTGGCCTAACCGCCACAACCCTAGACAACGCTTTCGCCAAGGGCGAGTTCGATTTCGTTCAGGAAGTCTCGGCCGACTTCCCAATCAACGTGCTTGTAAAGCTGCTCGATGTGCCTGAAGAGCACGCTGGTCAGCTGATCGACTGGGGTAACCGCATGGTTGGCTTCGACGACCCTGAGCACGCCGACCTAATGATGAACGACCCTGAAAGCGAGAAGTACCGTCTCGTTCCGTTCCGTTCACCGGCGGCTCTTGAGGTTTATGAGTACGGCGACAACTTGGCTCGCGAACGTCGTGGCAAGGATGGCACCGACCTCGTTTCGGTTCTAGTCAATGGCGACATGTCAGATGGCATCCCGCTAACCGAGCGCGACTTCCACACCAACTTCCTGCTCTTGGTCGTAGCCGGTAACGAGACCACTCGTCACACCATCAGCCACACCATGCGCAACCTGATTCAGCACCCTGAGCAGCTGGCAATTCTTCAAGAAAACCCAGACCTCATTCCATGGGCCGTGGAAGAATTCCTACGTTTCGCCAGCCCGGTTTATCACTTCCGTCGTACCGCAACCAAGGACGCCGTCATCGGAAATCAGAAGATCAAGGAAGGCGACAAGGTCGTTCCATTCTTCGCTTCAGGTAACTACGATGAGGCGATCTTCGAGAACCCAGACAAGTTCGACGTTCGTCGCAACCCGAACGAGCACATGACCTTCGGTCGCGGTGGACCACACATGTGTCTAGGTAACGCCCTAGCTCGCATCGAGCTTCGCGTGATGTTCGAAGACCTAATCCAGCGTGTTGACAAGGTTGAGATCACCGGCGAAATTGATTACTTGCGTTCGAACTTCGTTCACGGAATCAAGCGCATGCCTGTGCGAGTAACCACTCGCTAAACTCCAATGCAATTTGGCCCCGACGAATCTCGCCGGGGCCAAATTTCTTAAGGGCGCTAACGCGCCACTAAATGAGTTTCGCGACGTGCTTCAAGAAGCCGTCAATCAGTGCATAGGTGCGAGCAGTGGCCGCCTCTTCGTAGGCGTAGGTTTGAGCCATCATTACGTCTGGGTCTTGCCCGTCTTTCTCAACCAAGCCGCGGCCGTCCCAATCCAGCCAACCCTGTAGGGCCGAACCAATAAGTTCGGGGTGGAACTGCAGAGCTAGCGAGTTGTTGACTATGAACGCCTGAGAGGCAAACGGGTTGCGAGCAATCTCAGTTGCGCCTGGTGGAACCACCCAACGGTCGTAATGGAACTGGAACCATGGACCTGACGGCACGATGTCTGGGCGGTCGGTCCAAACATCCTTCCAGCCGATCTCGCAGTTAGGTGCACGACCAACCGAACCGCCGAGCGCGCGCGCCATTAGCTGACCGCCAAAGCAAATTCCCAGTACCGGCTTCCCCGAGGTCACGGCCTCGCGAACCCAGTCGAGCTCTGGCTGCAGCCAGTTTCCAATGCAGGCGTCGTCCCAGGCTCCCCATGGAGCGCCCAGAGGAATGATCAGGTCGTAGTCGGCAAGCGAAGGAAACTCGAAGTGCACGTTCGGAGTGCGAAACTCCGCCTCTGGAACCACCAACTGCTCAACTACGTCGAAGCCGTGGTGTCGAAGTCGGTCGGCAACCGGCCCCGGTGGGGAAATATGGTCATGTTGGATGAACAGTGCCTTCAATGTTCATTCTCCTTCGAAAATGATTTGTAACCGAACGATTACGATTCCTAAGTCTAAATATCAAAAACTTGGAAACATACATAGAATTTCGTTAGAAGCCTAACGATTAAGCAACAAAGGAGTTGTAAGTGGCTGTTGATCTAATCAAACTTCGCGACGACCTCAAATCAAGAAACATCGACGTGCTGCGTTTCATCTACGCAGACGTCCTAGGTATCACTCGCTCGAAGGACGTGCTTGTAAGCAACCTAGACAAGGCCGCCCACAATGGTCCGGCATTCTGTCAGGGTGTGTGGGTCACCACGGTTCGCGGAGGCGTTCTCGACGCCGGCAACATTGCCGCCGACGGACTACAGGACCTCGTATCAAAGATCGACCCAGAGACCATCACCGAACTCCCGTGGGAGCCAGGCGTTGCCTACGCCATCGTGGATGCCTTCAACCCTGATGCCAGCTCGAATATGTTTTCGCCGCGAATGGTTCTAAAGAAGGTCATCGAGGGCTACGCCGAACTTGGGCTAGTACCAGTGGTTGGCCCTGAGATTGAGTTCTACATCGCCAAGCAGAACGAAGACGGAACTTGGCGCCGCCAGCACGAGCGCACCGGACAGGTTTACACCACCGGTTCCACCGTGGACCCAGACGGCACCTTCCTTCACCTACTGCGCATGTTGGACCGCATGAACATCGGCGTCTTTGCCGGTAACCACGAGTTCAGCCCAGCGCAATACGAAATCAACCTATGGCACTCGGACGCCCTAGATGCAGCCGACCGCACCTTTATGTTTAAGAGCGCAATCAAGGACGTCGTGAACCGCGCCGGCAAGCTCGCAACCTTCATGGGTAAGCCATGGTCCGACGAGGGCGGTTCTGGTTTCCACCTACACTTCTCGGTAACCGACATCGCCGGAACCAACAAGATGCATGATGGTAACGGTAACCTTAGCGCCACCGCACGCAGCCTGATTGCCGGTATCACTCATAACGCAAACAGCTTGACCGGTCTAACTAACCCAACCGTGAACGCTTTCAAGCGTCTAGGCCCAGACACCCTGGCTCCGTTCCGCGCTAACTGGGGTTACGACAACCGTTCCTGCATGATCCGCATTCCGCCAGAGCGCGGTCAAGGCACCCGTCTAGAGGTTCGCGTTGGCGATGCCGCGGCAAACCCTTACCTAGTGATTGCCGGTATTTTGGCAGCCGGTCTAGACGGCATCAAGCGCAACCTTGACTGCCCAGACGATGCAGTTGGCATGGCCTATGACAACGAATCGGCACCAACTCTGCCAGCAACCTTCAGCGAAGCGCTAGACGCACTCGAAGCCAACCCACACCTGATGGACCAGATGTCTCCTCAGCTCGTGGAAGCTTTCGTGGTTCTAAAGCGCGATGAAATCGAACGCTACAAGGCAGAAGTTGCCGACCCAGAGACCCGAGATGTAACCAAGTGGGAGCACGACGAGTACATTCTCGATTTCTAAACCAAACTCCTATAGAACAAAGAAAAGGCCCCGAATACTCGGGGCCTTTTCTTTTGCTAAACCTAAACGGTTGGGTTTGAACGGTCGGTGACCAGCTTTCCACCGTTGAAGGTGGTTCCCACTTCGCGGTAGTAACCAGCCAATATCTTCTCAACCGGGAGGATCGAAGCAAGTTCGTCCCACTGGGAGTCGTGAAGCTCCAGAGTGGCGTCACCCTTCCAGATTGGTCCGCCCGAGAAGTCAACACCGCTCATGGTGATGATCTGATCTAGCGAGTTTCCCGCACCAGGGGTGATCGAAGGTACCCAGCGGTGGTGAAGCATCGGGTGGCCATTTACGAAGCCATTGGTTTCGGCTTCTTCGCGCAGCGTTACCACTGCCGAGGCGAGGCGGTGGTCGTAGGCTGCCAACGAGGCACCAATCTTGGCGCCTGGCTCAAGGCGAGGGGCAGCCTTGCCGTAGTTGAATACGCGGGTAACACCCATCGAGCCGAGCTTCTTAGGGTAGCCCTGGAAGAATCCACGAGCCAGTGCGAAGTCCTTGGTAACCCAAATTGCAACGCAACGCGAGTAGGTCTGGCCCTGGTACTTGCAACGAACCACTGCAAAGGTCTCTAGGTACTGGCTACGTAGTGGGTCGAGCAGCTCAGCCCCACCCTCCGAGCAGCTCTGCCAATCAGCCCAAATTAGCGCCACGGCACCTGGGTTTTCATCGGCAAGTTCCAGTTCCGGCGGAAGCATGTTGCGAACATTCTGTGGGTCGGTCAGATACTCAACGGTGAGTAGCGTGCCCGAGTAGTACCACGGCATGTTCGGAGCGATCGACGAGTTGCCACCAGGTGTCAACGGTGCGAAAAATCCTTTGAGTTCAGTCATGCGTTTAACACTAGCCAAGTCATTCGGTAACGAACAATCCCGATGCGAAAACCTTTATAACAATTCGGCAATATTCGCCTGAAATCGGCTTAAAACGCTTCTTTTGGAAGCAAACAAAAGGCATTCTTAAACAATCGTTCGGATATGAACGACCACTCAAAGAGGAGAAATTAATGTCAGAAATTTCGAGCGATAAGTCATCGCTGAAGAAAGGCAAGCTCGGCGTCGCCGGAATTGTCTTCTTCGTGGTTGCTGCATCCGCGCCACTCGTTGGTATGACCGGAGCTGTTCCGGTAGCGATGCTTGCAGGTAACCTAACCGGTACCCCAGGTACCTACCTTGCCGTAGGTCTTGCACTACTTCTATTCAGTGTTGGTTATGCAGCCATGAGCAACAAGGTCACCAACGCCGGCGCATTCTTCGCATACGTCGGTAAGGCGTTTGGTCCAAAGGCAGGAGTTGCCAGCGCGTTCGCATCGATCGTTGGTTATGTAACCATCCAGCTAGCCATATATGGCTTCTTTGGTGGCATCATGGCCGGCCAGATGGCGTCGATCGGCCTCGATCTTCCTTGGTACGTTTGGACCTTGATTGCCTGGGCAATCGTCACCGGTCTTTCGCTACTTTCGGTTGACGTTGGTGCCAAGGTTCTTGGAACCCTAATGATTGCCGAAATCGCATCGCTACTAATCGTGGCCGTTGCGATCCTGGCAAACGGTGGCCCTGACCACGGCGTGAACCTAGCCGCTTCGTTCTCGCCAGACCAGATTCTTGCCGGTGGCATCACCGGTGGTGCCGGTATCGCAATTGCCTTTGCTTTCGCATCGTTCATCGGTTTCGAAGCAACCGCAATCTACGGCGAAGAGTCGATCAACCCTAAGAAGACCGTTCCTGCCGCTACCTACTGGGCAATCGGTATCATCACCGCACTATTCGCAGTCGTTTCGCTTGCAATGGTTACCGGTATGGGTGTTGCCACTCTTCCAGACAAGATCGTCGAGTACTCGAGCATCGAAGGCGTGCCTCTGGCAAACCCAGCCGGTGTTCTATTCGCGCTTAGCGATGTTTACGTTGGTAACTGGCTAACCCAGATCATGAGCTGGCTAGTGGTTTCGAGCTTGTTCGCTGGCCTTCTCGCATTCCAGAACGCCACCGCTCGCTACTTCTTCGCAATGGGACGCTCTGGAGTACTTGGTCAGTCGTTCGGCAAGACCAACGTCTCGGGTGCTCCTCAGGCCGGTGTAATTCTTACCTCGGTACTAGCAGCAGCAGTAATCGTGATCTTCGCGGTTGCTGGGCTTGACCCAATCCTGAACCTGTTCTTCTGGTTCTCGGCTGTCACCTCGATCGCTATCTTCTTCGTGGAAATCTTGGTCAGCCTTGCTGTAGTCAAGTTCTTCCGCACCGAAGGCGGCGAAAACATCTGGAAGGGAACCATCGCTCCGATCCTTAGCGCGATTGTTCTTTCATTCGGTCTGTACCTACTCATGAGCCGCTTCAACCTATTGGCTGGAACTGCTCCTGAGGGCGTGGACCCATCACTACCAGAGAGCTCATGGCAGCTTTCGGGTCTAGGTTGGGCCTTGGTTCTATCTCCATTCATCGCAGCCCTGATTGGATACGTTGTGGCAATTGCTCGCAAAATCCACCACGGCAAGATGGTCGACGACGTATTGTCATAGTTCGATAACAAAGAAGAGGGGCACGAGAAATCGTGCCCCTCTTTTTGCATAGACTGAAAGCAGGTTCTAGCAAATGGGGGAACGATGAAACGCATCATCGCACTATTCGTCACATTATTTGCGCTCGTGCAAACTTCGCCCGCTCAGGCGGCTTCAACCACCTTTTATCTAAAGGTCGTTACTGGTCAGTGTTACTCCTTTAACTCTTCGGTCACTTCGACGTTCCGCATCGGCACTGAGCCAAAGACTCTTTACAACAAGAGCTGCACCTCGAAGCACCACGCGCAGGTAATCAAGACCGGCATCGTGAAAAAGTCGGGCACTATCACCCTCGACGACATGTACGCCTACTGCGATGCCGCCTACCGTGCGAAGTTCAAAAAGCCGGCGCCGGTGGAAGTCGCACCAGGAGCTCTGTACGTGAGATTCTTCTATGCCGATCCGGGCCCAGAACTTCTGAAGTACGGGCGTATTGGCGTTTGCTACGTTCACAAGGCCGATGCCGGCTACAACACCTTTGCCGCACTAACTAGGAAGTACTAATGGCCAAGAAAATAAGTAAGTCTGCTTTCTTCGGGGGAGCGGCAATCGTCATCGTCCTGGTTTATCTGGGAGTCTTCTTCGTCTCCGGTATCTCCAGCGACTACTCGACCGATAAGTACTTGGCTAAGAAGAACGCTAATCTAACCGACTCGTCGGTGGTTCTGGATCTCGACGTGAAGTCGGTTGACCTTGAAAATAATTCGGTCGACATTGCGGCAACCCCACGCCTTTACGGAGACTTGGGTTATCCAATGGGTAATGGTTCGTATGTTGGTGTGCCACTGGACTTCGTCTTCGACGCCTACTCGGAGCAGACCCGCTGGTCGCCTACCGCAGGTGACATCCAGGCTGGCATGGGTCTCTCGCTTCGCCTTAATGGCGACATCAAGAGTTACCCGTTTGATCAGTACTCGGCGACCCTCTACAGCATGGTTTCCCAGCGCGAAACCGACTCAACCGTGCGCATTCCGCTGTACCTTTCGGACACACAGGAACAGGTGCCTGGCTTGCACATCACCAGCAAGCAGACCACAGTTCTCAACGACAAGGTCACTGCAGCAACAGTTAAGGAAGACAGCGACAACGGCGTTGGTTCGGCAGAGTGGAACATCAGCCGCAGTAACGGAGCAATCCTGACCGTGATTCTGCTCGGTGCCTTGATGCTTACCGGCGCCATCGTGAGCATCCTGATCACAATTGCGATTCTGCGTGGAAAGCGTCCACCATCAATCAACTCACTCGGCTGGTTGGCTGCGTTCCTGTTTGCGTTCTTCTCGGTTCGAAGCGCTCTGCCAGGTAACCCACCAAGCGGTGTTCTATTCGACGTGGTTATTTTCTATCCGGTCGTATTGATCTTGGTTCTTCTAATCGCCGTCACTGTAACTTCGTGGATCCTTCGCGATGACTGGGATCTGGAGAACCCGGTCTACGCAATTCGCGGTGAGTTCCCACTAAAGAAGAAGCAGGACTAATCGCTATGTTCGCGAAATTAAAGTCCACGCCGAAGGCGTTTTCACTTCCCTGGGTAACGTTCGTAATTTCCGCGCTACTGCTGGTTGCCTACGGATTTATGGGTGTAGTTCTGCAGTCGGGCAGCACCTCGGTCAAAGACTCGGAGCTCCTAGATCTTGGCAAGTGCACCGCGGCCGACCTTGAGGGTTTGCCAGATGATCTCATCAGCACCGAGGACGGCTGCCTGAGCGCACTTACCGCTTTCGTATCGGTAGATGCCATTGACCCAAACGCCAGAAACATCGACGTCTACCTGCGCCTCTACCCAGAGGGCGATTTGGGAACCACCCTTCCTAACGGCGGATACTTCAACTCATCGATCACTGTTCGCCACACCGGCAGCGGAACCAGTGAGTGGAACATTCCTTCTAACGAATGGGTTGGTGGTCACAAGTTCTCGGTTCCAATGTCGAACGCCAAGGCATTGAACGATTACCCGTTCGACACCTATAAGGGGTCCGTGACCATGTATGCGGGCCAAGACGTTTCCGGTGAATGGCTACCGCTCTCACTTTCCGCCAGCAAGCACTTCGTGCAGGGCTACGACCTGAAGCTGAACCGCGTGGCACTAGACACCGACATCAAGGGTGAAAAGCGAACCGTGAACCCAGACGGCGAAGTCAAGTTCGCCTACGAGATTGCTCGTTCGAACAACCAGATCTTCCAGGCCGGCCTTCTGCTATTCATTATTCTGATTGGCGCGATCTCGTCGGTGGCAACCACCGCGGCAATCCTCAGCCGTCGTCGTCCGCCATCAATTTCGACCCTAGCTTGGTTGGCCACCTATCTGTTCGCCTTGATTCAGGTGCGTGCCGAGTTCCCTGGCAACCCACCGCTGGGCGTCAGCATCGACCGCTTCTTCACCTTCCCGGTCATGGCCATCATCATGGCTTTGATTGTTGCGAACGCAATTTCTTGGTTGCGCCGCGACGACTGGGACTCGGAGAACCAGGACCATGAATACTAGGACACCGGCTGCGATCGCGGTACTGGTTTCTTTTGCGCTCGCGGTGACCGGTTGCACAACTACGAATGCCATTGACAACCTCCCGAAGTCGGGAATGGGTCAGCAGAAGCTGATCGACCCGGGTGCCGATAACAACCG
>JBEGPG010000072.1:0-3278 GCA_041181585.1 Actinomycetota bacterium | reverse complement strand
CCTTGAGGGTGAGGCTTTTCAGATACAAGCGCTACTCACTCTCCTAGTGTTGATTTGGTCGCCCAGATTATTCCTAAACTCCAAAATTACCCTATAAAACAGGGCGCTTTTGACACTTTGGACAGAAGTGAGAACCACGGTTCATCCAGTTCTCGCGCACGATAGCCCGACCGCATCTTGGGCATGGTCGGCCGGTCATTCCATAGGCATTGAGCGAAACTTCGAAGTACCCCGACTGGCCATTTACGTTCTTGTATTGCTCATCGAAACTAGTGCCGCCCACCTTCACAGCCGCAGCCAAAATCTCCTTGACGTGCGCTAGGAGTTCTTTGGTTTTAGCCAGGCTAAGAGTGTTTGCCGGCTGGTCATAGTGCAGCTTCGCCCTCCAGAGCGCTTCGTCGGCGTAGATGTTTCCAACTCCGCTCATGATTCCCTGATCCAGTAAAACCTTCTTAATTCCAGCAGACCGGGTGCGAAGTTTCTTGATTACCGCGGCTTCGTCGAAGTTTGGGTCGAGCGGATCGCGGGCGATGTGGGTGACGGTAGCAGGAAGTTGCTCGTTGTGTTCGATGGAGACCAGTTCATCGATGGCCAGCGATCCAAAGATTCGCTGATCCACGAAGCGCAGTTCAAGTTCCTTGCCGCCAGTCGACCTGGTGTGCAGAATCACTCGGCTTAACTTGTCCGGCTCACTTCCCGAATCACGAACCAACATTTGCCCGCTCATACCAAGGTGCCCAACCATTGCTAGCCCATCGCGGTCTAGTGGAATCCAGAGGAATTTTCCGCGACGAGACATGTGTTTCAGTGTGGCCCCGGTCATGACATTGATGAAATCTTGAACTCCAGGCTGGTGTCGCTTCAGACTTCGAGAATCGAGAACTTCAACCGAAAGCACCTTGGCGCCGGTTAGGTATTCGGCCAAGCCGGCACGAACGGTTTCGACTTCTGGTAATTCGGGCATGGCTAGGAAAGCTTGTTTAGAGCAGCAAGTGCTGCTTCGGTTTCGGCATCACGCTTGCTGCGTGCAGATCCAACGAAGACGCGGCCAGCCATTACCAAACTCGCTGTGAAAGTTCGATCGTGATCCGGGCCGTCGTGGGTCAGTGTGTACTCGGGTGCTGGCAAACCGAGCTTGGCCGCCAGCTCCTGAAGTTTGGTCTTTGGCTCCGAGGCGTTTAGCAGGGCTTGAGGGTCTTCCAGAAGTGGGAAGACTTGAGCTCTAACGAATTCGGTTGCGGCATCAACACCGGACGACGTGAAAATAGCGCCGAGCACAGCCTCGAAGGCATCTGCCAACAGATTCGCCTTGGTGCGGCCACCGGTGCGCTCTTCACCCACACCCAGTCGCAGGTGCTCCCCTAGGCCTAACTTCTCGGCAAGTGGGGCCAGCGCCTTGGCTGAAACCACGGCATTTTTAATTCGGCTCAGCTCACCCTCGGAAAGATCCGTGAACTTTTCGGTGATGTAAGCGGATACGACAAAACCCAGCACCGAGTCCCCGAGAAATTCGAGGCGTTCGTTACTGGGTTGGTTGCCGTGCTCGTACGAGTACGAGCGGTGGGTCAATGCGAGTTCAAGCAGAGACGCTTCGATGTGAACACCGAGCTTGGTCTCGAGCTCGCTAAGACTCATTGCTTAGGCGTCAGCGACCTTGCGGCCCTTGTACTCCATGAATAGAGCGTTGCCAGCAGAGTCTTCTACAACCTTTGCGCGGTGAGGCAGGCTGTAAACGGTCTTACCGCCAACAACGGTCTTGACTAGGGTGACCTCGGCGGCCTTCCACTGCGAACGACGTGCGTGGGTGCGCGAACGAGATAGACGTCTCTTAGGTACTGGCATTTTTACTCCATTAAGTTCTTTAGGGCATTCCACCTCGGGTCAACCGGGGCGTCGTGCACATGCTGCGGGTTATCGGCCATCTTCGCTCCACACTCGACGCACAAACCTTGACAGTCGTTGCTACAAATGGGTTGGAACGGAAGACTTAGAACTACCGCGTCTCGGACAACCTGTTCCAGATCGATTGTTTCGTCTGTAATGAGAAGGTCATCTTCGTCTGTTAAAGAATAGGCGAAAAGCTCCTGAAATTCCACATCAACCTTCAATTTTAGTGGATCAAGACATCTCGAACACTCAGAAACGGCATCACCAGCCACGTTTGCGGTGACCAAAATACCCTCGTGAACCGACTCAAGACGGCCATCGATGGTGATTTGAGCACCCTTTTCGATGGACGCAATCGAGTTGTCCAGGCTCTCTGGGACCGGGAAATTGATGTCGATTCTTCGCAGCGATCCGGCCTTGTGCATGAGGTCGTGAACGGGAACTAGATACGGGCTTGCCATTTGGTTACACCTTTGCCTTGAAAGCCTTGAGTGCCACAGCTGGCACATATTTGGAAATGTCTCCCCCGAGAAGAGCTACCTGTTTTACCAAACTCGACGAGATGTGGGTGTTGGCTGGATCGGATGGAAGGAACACGGTTTCAATACCAGACAGGTCGCGATTTACTCGAGCCATTGGAAGTTCGTACTCGATGTCTACACCGGTGCGGAAGCCCTTGATCAGAACCGAAGCACCAATTTGCGACGCATACTCGGTGAGTAAGCCATCGGAAAGCGAATCGACGGTCACCCTAACCATGAGCCCACGCTCGATCAAAGCGTCGGTGACCATCTGCACACGTTCGGAAACCGTAAAGAACGGATTCTTGCCAGGATTGTGAACCACGACTACCTGCACCTGCTCGAAAACCTCCGAGGCGCGCTCGATGATGTCGAGGTGTCCCAGAGTGATTGGATCGAATGAGCCGGGGTAAACGGCGAGCTTGCTCATGTATCTAGGTTAGCGAACTACTAGCCCTTGGCGATATTTGCTTTTGCGGCTTCGTCTAGGCGCTCCAAGGTTTCGGCTAGCGCAGGGTGTTTTTCCAGGGTCGGGTCGGCGGCCAGAACCTTTACCGCGGCATCGCGCATGGCGATGATCAGTTCGGCGTCTTGAATCACGCGCAACAAACGCAGGCTCGAGCGGCCGCCCGATTGCGATGCACCGAGTACGTCACCTTCTCCCCTGAGTTCCAAATCGATTTCACTAAGTCGGAATCCGTCTAGGGTGCTAGCAACCGCGGTTACTCGTTCGAGCGCTAGCGAACCCGGTTCGGCAGCGGTTAGCAATAGGCACAGTCCGGCATTGCCGCCTCGACCCACACGGCCACGAAGTTGGTGCAACTGGGACACTCCGAAGCGATCGGCATCGAGCACCACCATGACGGTTGC
>JBEGPG010000071.1:0-2671 GCA_041181585.1 Actinomycetota bacterium | reverse complement strand
AGCGTGACGCATGGATACGTTCTTTGCTTTGGCCAAGGCACACTCCAGAGTTTCAGATGGCGGAAAGCGTGGGATTCGAACCCACGGAACCTTGCAGTTCACTGGTTTTCAAGACCAGCTCCTTAGGCCGCTCGGACAGCTTTCCTAGTTCCACGAGGGAACCTAAATAGTTTACCTAAAGAGACCTAGTAAACAGAATGCCTTCAAAACCTGAAAGAACGCTGGCAACCCCATCGTCTTCCACAGCATCGGTGGAAAAGCTTGCAGCTGCGTGAACTTCCTCTGGTCCTTGGCCCATGGCGAACGCCAGACCGCCACCAGACTTGGCCCACTCGAACATGCTGATGTCGTTGCGGCCGTCGCCGATGGTGATGATCTGATCCTGGCGAATGTTGTTGTGGCTTCGAACAACTTCTAAGGCGCTTGCCTTCGTGACTCCGAGAGGCGCGATGTCGAGCCATGCCGAGTAGCCGATGGCATAGCTCACCGATGAGAGACCGAGCGAGGCCACGGTGTCGACAAACTCCTCGGTGTCTTGCTCGGGGCTAAGCACCACGATTCGACTAACCGGGTGGTGCATGAGTTCTTCGAGCGGGGTCTCATGGTTCACATCGCCAAGCGCGTCGGCAGGGAATGCCTTGTGGAACTTGTAAACGCCGGCGGCATCTTCCACGGCGAAGTGGGCGTGAGGCAAACTAGCGATCAACTTGGTCAACACGTCGGTTGGATCGAAGGTGATTACCTCTTCGGTCACAAAGCCACGCGGGTGTTCGGTATCAATCTTGACCGTTACGGCTCCATTGGAGGCAATCAATTTGCCGTCGTTCAGCCCGATTTCTTTGGTAACGCCGATTGCGTTCACGGCACTGCGTCCCGTGGCAACCACCACGAGGTGCCCTAGTTCTTGAACGCGACGAACCTCGGCGGCGACTCTCGGCGACAGGTAGCCGTCATCGTGAACGAGTGTGCCATCGATGTCGAGGCAAACCATCCATCTCTGATCGGCAGTGAGGCTCATTTATCTAATGAACTCGGTTCCACCCAGGTATGGGCGAAGCGCGGCTGGGATTCGAACCGAGCCATCCGGCTGCTGGTGGTTCTCCAAGATAGCCACGAGCCAGCGGGTGGTCGCCAGGGTTCCGTTCAGGGTGGCAAGGGTTTGGGTCTTGCCGTCTTCCTTGCGGAAACGCATGTTCAGGCGGCGAGCCTGGAAGGTGGTGCAATTCGAAGTTGAAGTGAGCTCGCGGTAGGTCTCTTGGCTAGGAACCCATGCCTCGATGTCGTACTTGCGCGCAGCACTTGAACCTAGGTCACCAGCTGCGGTGTGGATAACACGGTAAGGCAGTTCGCACTTCTGCAGCATCGCTTCCTGCCAAGCGAGAAGCTTCTCGTGCTCGGCTTCAGCCTGGTCTGGCTCACAGTAGATGAACATCTCGAGCTTGTTGAACTGGTGCACGCGAAGGATGCCCTTGGTGTCGCGACCGGCGCTTCCGGCTTCGCGGCGGTAGCAGGTGCTCCAACCCGCATAGCGAAGTGGGCCTGCGGAAAGGTCAACGATTTCGTCGCGGTGGTAACCGGCAAGAGCAACCTCGCTGGTACCGGTTAGGTAAAGGTCGTCGGCTGGGAGGTAGTAAATCTCATCGGCGTGCTGACCTAGGAATCCGGTGCCGGCCATAACCTCTGGGCGAACCAAGGTCGGGGTAATCAGCGCGGTGAATCCGGCTTCGGCGGCCTGATCGAGGGCCATGCTCATCATGGCAATCTCGAGGCGAGCACCGAGACCCTTTAGGAAGTAGAAGCGTGAACCCGAAACCTTCACGCCGCGCTCGAGGTCGAGGATGTCTAGGTCGAGCCCAAGTTCGGCGTGGTCCTTGAATGCAAAATCGAAGTTAGGTTTGGTACCCACTTCGCGCAAGACCTCAAAGTCGTCTTCGCCGCCGGCGGGCACGCCATCGCAAACCACGTTTTCGATCTGCCACAGAATGGCGTCTAGTTCTTCGGCGGCTTCACCGGCTGCGGCATCGGCGGCCTTCACTTTGGCGGCAAGAGTTTGAGCCGCGGCAACCAAGCCGGCCTTCTCTTCCTTAGGTGCTGTGGAAACCAACTTCGAGTGAGCGTTCTGCTCGGCACGCAGGGTCTCAAACTCTGCTAGCTTGGCACGGCGTTTGGTGTCGGCGGCAACGGCCTGGTCCACCAGCTCAACACTGGCACCGCGAGCGCGCTGCGAAGCCTTGATGGCGTCTGGGTTTTCTCGAAGGAGGTTTAGGTCAATCACGGCTATAAGTCTATTTGCCTGTCACTTTGGCCCACCAACGCTTGGCGTCCAGATAGCTCTGCGAGTGGTTGTTACCCTCGTGCACCGAGGCCTTCTTGTCGGCGCGTGGGTAGGAGCCCAAGAAAATCAGCTTCGGGCTGAAGCGGTAAAGACCCTGCACGGCTTCGGCAACCGCTTCGTCAGTGGCGTGGCCGTTGGCATCCACATTGAAGCGGTAACGTCCTAACTTGTCGCCAAGCGGGCGAGACTCGATTCGGCTCAGGTTTACTCCGCGGGCAGCAAACTGCTCGAGCATTTCGAGTAGGGCACCCGGACGGTCACTCGGAAGTTCCACAATCAACGAAGTCTTGTCGTGGCCGGTTCGCTTTGGCAGTGCGCCCTTCTTACCAACCTCGA
>JBEGPG010000070.1:0-4866 GCA_041181585.1 Actinomycetota bacterium | reverse complement strand
GCCGGTTGCGGAATTGTTGCCGAGTCTGAGGGCGAATCGGAATTGGCCGAGACCGACCTCAAATTCCAACCGATTCTTGGCGCCTTAGCCTAGTTTTACTTCGATTAGCACGCGACCCTTGGTAGTCAGGGCAGCTTCCAACTCAACCTCGGTGTGGACCGGAATGTGCAACCAACCGTAAGCCACGGCAAGTGTGGCAAGGTTTACGTTTTGCGGAGTGCGGAAGAGTCGATCAAAGCTCTTCTCACTTAGTTGCTTGGCCGGTTCAAGAGTCTCAAAGATACTTCCACCGCCATCATTCACAACCACAAGTTGAATATCGAGGTTTCCGTCCTGCTCATCGATCACCAGCGATCCGGCGTCGTGAAGGAGAGTGAGGTCGCCCAGCAGCGCACGGGTTTGCATGCGAGTAGCCAATGCGATTCCGGTGGAGGTGGCCACGGTGCCGTCGATGCCGGCCAGGCCACGGTTGGCAAACACATTGATGTTCTTGGCCGGCGCCCAAACTTCGGCCTCGCGAATCATGCGCGATGCTCCGAGCAGCAAGTTGTGACCAGCGCCGTTGGCATTCCAAACCTGTTCCACGATCTCGCGGCGGGTGAGCTTTTCGGAAACGGGCGTAGCCACCTGAAAGTGCTGGTCGGCCACTCGCCAACTCTCAAGCCATTCACCTTCTACTTCGGAATCGAAGGTAACGTCGTCTACGAACATCGCTGCTCGGCGGGAAACATCAAACAAACCCATCTTGCGGGAGCGCACCACAACCACCTCAACGTTCTCGTTGAAGAACAATCGCATAACGCTGCGGGTGAGGGTTGGTTTTCCAAACACGATAACCCGAGCGATCTGCCCGGCCAGCGCCGGATTCTCGGCGAGAAGTTTCGGGTAGCTCAGAATGGCGTTCTCACCGAATCTGGCGCTCGAAGATGGTTCTGCGAATAGTGGCAGTCCGTAGGCTTCGGCCAATTCCACGGCACCCTCTTCGGCACCTGCGCCGGCAATTACCACGGTTGGAACCGCACCATCGAGTATGGCGAACTCGAGTTCGGTTTCGGCTGGGCCTCCGGCAGGTACCTCCAGATCAAGGGTTGCTGCATTTGGTTCGTTTGCCGAAAGCGGTTCACGGAAGGCCAGGTTCAGTTGTACCGGACCAGGGCGAGCGCCGCCGAGCCCGAGTGCAGCTCGAATCGCGGTCGATACCAGCTGGGGAACGCCCTCCACACCATCGTCTTCATCGGTTGGTGCTTCCACGTCAAACACCACCCGCACGGCGTCGTCGAACAGCCCGACCTGCTTGGTGGTTTGGTTTGCGCCAACGTCTCGAAGTTCATGCGGGCGATCGGCGGTGAGCAGAATCAGTGGAACTCCGGAGTGGTGTGCCTCGAGCACCGCCGGGTGAAGGTTGGCAACCGCAGTTCCAGAAGTGGTGATTAGCAACGACGGATTTCCACTGGCCAGGCTGGAGCCGAGGGCTGTGAAAGCCATCGAGCGTTCGTCTAGGCGCACAAAGAGATCCGCCTTGTCGGCTTCCGCCAACTGCCCTGCAGCGATTGCCAACGACTGACTTCTGGCGCCAGGTGCGAGAAAGATTTGGTCAACTCCGGCTGCGGCAAAGGCAGCCAGAAGATTGGCCGAGAAGCGTTGCGCTGGCGAACTACTCATTCGGCTTTTCGTCGTCGTCTTTCTTCAACTGCTCGGCAAGGCGTCGCAGGAATTCCGGGTCATCGTCGGGGGCGAGCGTGGTGGTCTTTGGTTCCTTGCCAGGCAGCGGGCGACCGATGGTCAGGTAAAGAATGGCTCCAACGATTGGAACGAACAGGATTAGTAGCAGCCAAATCCATTTGTGCATCACGCGAACTTCGCTCGGCTTGGCACTGATGGCGAACACCGTTGAGAAAACGGTAAGAACCACCCAGGCAACGAGGGCATAAGCAACAAAACGCATAGTTACAGCCTATTCGCACGCCTAGACTTAATTACATGAAGAATCCACTACTCGCCTATTCGCTCGCTCGCATTGGGGTCTTTGCTGGGCTGTTGGCACTGTTCCTGATTATCGGATTCGACCCGTTCTGGGCAACTCTCTTCTCAACCATGCTGGCATTTTCGTTTTCACTGATTTTTCTACGACGCTCTCGCGCGGCCTCTAGCGCTGCGATTCATTCGGCGGTAAACAAGCCGAAGAAGACCAAGGACGAAGAAGCGGAAGACTAAAAAAGCTTCCAAAGCCCGAGTGCTACCAGCACCGAATAAGCCAGAGCACTGTAGCTGGTGAGCTTCAGCGCCAGAATGTTTTCCTTTGGCGTCTTGGCAGTAACCACAATCAAACTGAGCGGCAGTAGCAAGAACACCAGGGCAAACGGGAAAACAAACGCTGGGATCAGCGGCACACTAAGGTAGAACCCACCAATTGCTAGCGGTGCCCAAATCATGAATAGGTAAATAGCCTTGGCTGCGGTTCGGCCAACACGCACGGCTAGGGTGCGCTTGCCGGCTGGTATGTCGGTGTCGATGTCGCGGATATTGTTGATCATCAAAACCGCCGAGGCGTAAAGACCTAGAGCCACCGCTACCGGTGTTGCGATCAGTAGTGTTTCTGACCCGAACTGATCTGAGGTTTGAACATAGACCGTTCCATAAACGGCAACTAGCCCAAAGAAAATGAAAACAACAACTTCGCCAAGACCGGCGTAGCCGTAAGGGCGCTTGCCGCCGGTGTAGAACCAGGCCGCGATAACCGCGAGCGCACCTACGGCCAAGAGCCACCAGAGTGCAGTGAGCACGATGAGAACCAATCCAGCCAACGCACCGACTCCGAGTGAAATGAAGGCCGCCAGCTTTACGGTCTTCGGTTGGAATGAACCCGATGCGGTTAGGCGAAGCGGGCCAACTCGATTGCTGTCGGTTCCGCGGATTCCATCGGAGTAGTCGTTGGCATAGTTCACGCCGATCTGGAGGAAAAGGGCCACGGTAAGTGCCAGCAAAGTCTTGGTCCAGTCGAAGGCTTGAAGCGCGATGGTTACACCGGAGGCGGCAATGATTGGCGCGATTGCCAGGGGAAGGGTGCGAAGACGTGCGCCTTCGATCCAAAGTGCAACGTCACCTTGCCGTTTAGCCAAGACTCTCTCCAAACTGATTTGCCATTACCGAAAGAAATTGTAGGTCGGGTTTGCCACTTGCAAGTTTCGGAATGGAATCGAGGTCTCGCCACTGGCCAGACTTGGCAGCGATCCCGAGAGCCAGTGGCGCCCTTGAGTGATCGAAGCTAAATCGCTTCTCGCGCACGATGAAGCAGACGAAGCCCTCACCGAACTTTTCGTGGGGAACACTCACGGCCACGGCTTCGCGAACGCCGTCGTGCTCCAATGCCCAGTTCTCAATCGACTCAAGCGAGAGTTTGATTCCCCCGGAATTGATCACCCGATCAGCTCGGCCCCGGATGTGTAATTCGCCGTTGATGAATTCACCAAGGTCGTTGGTCACAAACGGGCGTTCAATGTTCATTGCCAAGGTTGGCGAATCGATCACGATTAGTCCGTCTGGGTTGATGGACACTTGTACGCCCTCGAGGGGCACTCCGTCGTAGACCACACCGCCGGCGGTTTCGGCTGAGCCGTAGGTGGTCACAATCTTGAGACCCAATTCACGCAGCTGCTTCACGTGCTTGGGGTTGGCCGCCTGGCCGCCAACCAGAATCGCGTCGAAGCGACGCATCGCCGGAAGAAGTTCGGGCACCTCGGGCAAGCGTTCTACCAACTTTGCCATCTGCGCCGGCACCAGTGAGGTATAGCGCCTGGCGGCCGACATCATTCCCGCTGAGCGAGCAAATGCTTCTGCGGTGAATGGCAACGAAGTGTTCATCAACACCGGCTGAGTATCGGCAATCAGCGAGCGAACTAAAACCATGGCGCCGGCGATGTAGTTGATCGGCAGGGTGAGTAGCCACTGACCGTGACCACCGAGGTGAACGGCTGAAGCGATGGCGGCAGTCTTGAGCGCCTCTGGTGAGAGTTCGAATCGCTTTGGCGTGCCAGTGGACCCACTTGATTCCACAATTAGGCCGACCGAATCTACAACTTCATCAGGAAGCCCGTGAACCTCGGGCATCAGCCCGTTTACCTCTGGATGGGTGATGAAGAGAGCCTGCTTGCCGTCAAGAACATTCCCCAGTGCGAGCAGAGCCGAGACCTGGTCATTGGCGGCAACGAGTCTCAGCTGTTTCAAGGTTTGGTCTTTCTAGAACTGCCAAGGGAAGGCCGACCAGTTTGGGTCTCGGCGTTCCAGGAATGCGTCGCGACCCTCGGCCGCTTCGTCGGTGCCATAGGCCAGTCGGGTTGCCTCACCGGCAAAAAGTTGTTGGCCAACCAGCCCGTCGTCCACGGCGTTGAAAGCGTACTTGAGCATACGAATCGATGTTGGGCTCTGCGCCAAGATGCGCTCGGCCCAGGCGATTCCGGTCTTCTCGAGCTCGGCGTGATCGACCACGGCGTTCACAACACCCATTTCGTAGGCACGTGTTGCGTCGTAGGTGTCGGCGAGGAAGAAGATCTCACGGGCAAACTTCTGACCAACCTGACGTGCCAAATAGGCGCTGCCGTAGCCGGCATCGAACGAGCCAACTGTGGCATCGGTCTGCTTGAATTGCGCGTGCTCGCGGCTGGCAATGCTGAGATCGGCCACCACGTTCAGTGAGTGTCCACCTCCGGCTGCCCAGCCTGGCACCAGAGCAATGACCACCTTAGGCATGAAACGGATCAGGCGCTGAACCTCAAGAATGTGCAGGCGACCGGTGCTTGTGGAACCATCGGCGTATTGGTATCCGTCCCGACCGCGAACTCGTTGGTCTCCGCCAGAGCAGAATGCCCA
>JBEGPG010000069.1:0-10212 GCA_041181585.1 Actinomycetota bacterium | reverse complement strand
CCAAACACCGCTGCCGTTGCAGTTGGGTTATCGCTTCCGAAGTTACAGATTCGCACTTCATCGCTGCTTCCACTTGAAGCGCACTTGGTGCCGGTGGAAATCTTGGAGACATCGAGCGATGCCAGTTTGGGATCAGGAATCAATGCTGTGGGACTAACCCCAGACTTGAAGTCGGAGACCGCGTCCGCATGCTGCTTCTTGGCAAGCGCCCAGGCTCCGGTTCCAGCTCCCGCAAGAACCAGCAACGAAACCAGACTCCAGGTGAGGAACTTTCGGGAACCGAAACTCTTGAGCTTCTTGCCGAAGCGAATTGGCCCCTCCACGTATTTCGTGGTCAGCCAGGCCAGCACAATTGAAAGACCGAGTAGCCCGGTGAGTTCAAGGTCGGTTAGAGGCAGACCCTTCAACTGTTTTGCGAAAACGATCAGCGGCCAGTGCCAGAGGTAGAGCGCGAACGAGATTTCGGCAATAAAGACGTTTGGCCTGCTGGCCTTGGTGTCATGCTCTATCCAAATGATTAGCGCGGTGGCGGCAACCGGAATCATCGCGATGTAGCCGGGGAACACGCTGTCGGCGGTGATGAAAAAGACCGAGTAAACAAGAGCCAGCCAACCTAGGTAATAGACCCAAGCCTTGCGTAACAACCTTGCTGGGAAGAGTGCCACCAACGCTCCAATGCAGAACTCCCAGATGCGAGTGAAGGTTGAGAAATACGCAGGCGATGGGTCGGCAAAGGTGGCATAAATCGAGAATGCATAAGACGCCACGAGAATCGTGAGGATTACGGCAACCCTGCTCTTTGCGAATTTCCAGAGCATGAAGATAAGCACCGGCCACAAAAGATAGAACTGCTCTTCGACCGAGAGTGACCAGTAGTGCTGAGTTGGTAGAGCCGCTTCGTCCTTGGCTAGGTAATCAACGCTGTCGGCAGCCAGCGACCAGTTCTCAGCAAAGAGCAGGCTGGCCAATACGTTCTTTGCAGCCTTAACTCGATCTAGCGCCAGTGAAATTGTGAAGATACCGATGGTTGTGAGCGCCAATACCACGGTTGCGCTCGGCAGAATACGGCGAGCGCGTCTCGCCCAGAAACCGGCGAAGGTGAATTTACCCTGTTCCAATTCGCGGAATAGGTGGCTGGAAATTAGGAAACCGGAGATGACGAAGAAAACGTCCACGCCGATGAATCCACCGGGCAGGGCATTCGGCCAAAGATGGTAGACCACCACACCGAGCACTGCGAAGGTGCGGAGCTTCTGAATGTCTAGGCGAAGCTTCATCGAATAGTTCCGAGAAGAAAAATCAGGGTTCGGTGATAGCGCTTGGCCAGATGTTTGCCATCAATCAAGGCCTGCGGTGGAACTTCGGAAACATCATTCAGCGAGATGGTTAGGAATCGTCCTGGCTTTAGCGCGAGGTCGATCAAGGGCAGGATCCCGCGAACGTCGTTCATTGGCACGTACTTGTAGCTGCGGTCTTCAACAAGCTTCGCGCGCCCGTTACCGATTGCCCAGTAATAGGCCAACAGTTCTGGAAGGACCGCATCGGCCGCACGAAATTTAGCCGCGCTCGTGGTCTGCATTTCGCGAGGGAACGTTTTCCAAATTTCGTTCAGTGCGGTTTTCGTTAACGGGTATGGTGCATGCTCGGGCATTTGATCGGTTACCGACCAGCCTTTGTCGCGCGCCAAATCCACGGCTAGCCAACGTGCCTGGTATAGAACTTCATTTTGGGCGAGTGACTCCCTGGGCGGGAACTTGGTATCGGTGAAGCGCAGGCACATTTTGTCGCCATCGAACCAGTCGGTGACCACGCTCGGTGCTCCCACGAAAACGTCGTCGTTGCAATACAAAAAGCGCTCGGAGAGACCAGGAATTCGATGTAGGTGTGCGGTGATTGCCCGCGAGTTAAAGGTTGGCAGGTACTGCTCGGGAATGAAGTCGGTGTGATTCACGACGACGATTTCAAAAGGCAGATCGCTAAGCCCGGCAAGATCTGGATTTTGGTCATCAACAACCACAAACACCTTGCGAATGAATGGAGCGTTCTTTGCCAGCATTCGAATCGAATATGGCAGTTCATCGAACTGGCGGAAGCGCGACTTGGCCGTGGCAACCGTGGTCTCGGCCACTGGTCGATAGGCGCCGCGCTTGGCTCGCCACCGTTCATCGGAATCATCGACCCAAAGGTAAACCGCGTCGATTTCGCGCTCTGTGGGTGCGACAGCCACATTGGAGTTCTTGCCAATTAGTCGAGCCAGGTTAAACAAGAGGCCTTCGATGAACGAAGCTTTCGACGCCAGGGCAATCAGATGGCGAATCATCGCTACCCCTCAATGCCAGCGAGCTCGGCGAACTCTTCGAGTAGGGCCTTGGCTTCGGCATCTGGGTTTGGGTAGCGCGGAAGATAAATCGCGTAGTCGTGGTCGCGTAATTTCTTTCGGAATACTTCGATGGCGTGATCGTCGATGCGACCGGCCTGCTTTGCTTCTAACAAGAACTGGTGAGCGATTTTGTTTGCGTTTACCCGATCACGCAGGGTGCGAATCTCTCCGTGGGTTTGAGTGATCGACTTGCTCTGGCCAACGCGCTCTCGCCAAAGGTAAATGAATTTCGGCGTGAGCACCACCTTTGCGCCGAATGAGAATGCCTTTGCCGATACGATCAGATCTTCGAAGTAGACCTTGATTGGCCAAGAGAGCTCGGCCTCATTCCAGAACTTCCAGCTGAATAGCTTGTTCCAGGGAGTTGAGTCGTAAATCATCTCTGGTTCTTCGGCCAGCGTTAGAGCAGCCTCCTTGCGGCCGCGATAAAGGAAACGGGTATCGCGCCTTGGGAAGATGAGCGCGCCAAGAAACTTTGCGCTCTGGCCATTCACGATGTCGGCGTCAAACTTTCGAGCCAGGCGGGTGAGCTTCGAAAGTGTGCCTGGAATCATTACGTCATCGCTGTCTAGAAAGATCAGGTAGTCGGTGTCTCCCACTTCTGCGACGCCACTGTTTCTGGCAGCGCCAAGGCCATTGGCAGTTCCGCGAATGATGTCGAGTTTGAACTTGCTCTGAAATGGGCGGGCACGTTCGATACTGCGGTCGGTGCAGTGGTCGTCCACCAAGATCACACGCAGGTTCTGGTAGCGCTGGGCGCGCAAGGAACGCATCGACTGAGCGATGTATGGTTCCACGTTGAAAGCCGGAACCACCACGGTTACTTTGGCCTCAAATTTGTCGAGCGGTTTGAACCAGGAAACGAGGTTCAACCACAGGGTCAATGCCCATTCAATCGCCGTCACAGAGGGTGCCGACTCGGCTAACCACTTGAGTACCCGACGCATACAAATAAGGATACAAGGTAGGCTTTTGACATGGCTAAAACTGCGATTATTGGACAAGGCTACGTTGGTCTTCCGTTGGCAATCGGTCTTGCAAACGCCGAAAACCAGGAACTTATTCTTGGCTACGACGTGTTCGAAAAGACCGTAACCAACCTCAACAACGGTGTTTCGCACATCGACGACATCTCCGATGCCGAATTGAAGAATGCCATTGCTCGCGGTTACCGCGCCACCAACACCCCAGCCGACCTCGGCTTGGTGAACACCATCGTGATTTGTGTTCCTACCCCGCTACACGAGACTGGCGAACCAGACCTTTCTTATGTGGTTTCGGCCACCGAGACTATCGCAGCCAACATGTCGAAGGGCACTCTGGTCATCCTCGAGTCGACCACTTACCCTGGCACCACCGAAGAATTGGTTCGTCCAATCATCGAAAAGGCTGGATTCACCCTAGACGTCGATTACTTCCTGGCCTTCTCGCCGGAGCGCATCGATCCGGGTAACAAGAACTTCAACATCACCAACACCCCGAAGATCGTTGGTGGCTCGAGCGCAGAATCGACCAAGCGTTCGGTTGCCTTCTACAGCCAGTTCATTCAGACCGTGGTTGAGACCGTGGGAACCCGCGAAGCCGAGACCGCAAAGCTTCTTGAAAACACCTACCGCCACATCAACATCGCACTGATCAACGAGATGGCCATGTTCTGTAAGGAGCTAGGTATCGATGTTTGGGAAGTTGTGCGCCTAGCTTCGAGCAAGCCTTACGGCTTCCAGGCCTTCTATCCAGGCCCAGGTGTTGGTGGTCACTGCATCCCGGTAGACCCAAACTACCTTTCCTACGAAGTAAAGCGCCGCCTGGGTCGCCCATTCCGTTTCATCGAAATGGCAACCGACATCAACACCTCGATGCCGGACTACGTGGTTGAGCGCATTCAGGACATCCTGAATGACAACAGCAAGGCTCTCAAGGGCGCAAAGGTGCTTCTACTAGGTATCACCTACAAGCCAGACATCGCCGACCTTCGCGAATCGCCTTCGCTAGATGTGACCAAGCTGCTGCTTGAGAAGAACGCCGACCTTCGCTTCTACGACCCATTCGTACCAACCTTCAAGGTTGACGGCGAATTGCTGACCGGTGAGGCAAACCTTGACACCGCTCTGGCCGAGGCAGACATCGTGGTTCTACTTCAGGCCCACGCAGCCTACGACCTAGCCGACATCCAGGCCAAGTCGAAACTCATCTTCGACACCCGCGGAAAGCTAACTGGCGCAAACGTAGTTCGCCTCTAAGCCATGACTGCCTGGGCGCTCATTCCCGCACGAGGCGGTTCCACTGGTGTTCCTCGCAAGAATGTTCGCTCGCTCGGCGGCATCCCTCTGATCGCTCACACCATCAATACCGCTAAGTCGGTGCTTGGCAACAACGTGGTGGTAATCACCGACGACGACGAGATCGCCGAAGTCTCGGTGCACTTTGGCGCCAAGGTTGTGCGCGAACCGAAGACCACTGGTAAGGCAACCCTCGACGAAGTTGTGATTCGCACCATTCCGGAACTCAAGGAACTAGGCGCCGTGGAGAGCGATGTCTTGCTCACCATTCAGCCAACCTGCCCATTCCTAACCACCGAGCGAATCCACGACGCATTGGAGCGATTCGCGTCCGGCGCCGCCAGCGTGATTACCGTGGTCGACGACCGTCACCTCGGTTGGCAGATTGATGTCGACGGCAAGCCAACCCCCGACTACAAGGCTCGCGTAAATCGTCAGTTGCTTCCGCCGCAGTTCCGTGAGAGTGGCGCAATAATTGGTGCTCGCATCGACAACATTCTCGCCAATGGCACCCGAATCATTCAGCCGATCGCGCTGATCGAACTTGAAGCCAAGGAAGCGCTGGACATTGACACGTTCGCCGATTGGGCGGTTGCCGAGCACTACGCCACCCGAAAGCGCATTGTGTTCCGCACCGATGCATATCGCGAACTCGGCATGGGCCACGTTTACCGCACCTTGGCCGTGGCTCAGGAGCTGGCTCGCCACGAACTAGTGATCGTGCTGTCGAAAGACAAGGAACTCGGTCAGGAGTTCTTCGCCGAATATCCGTTCCAGGTTGAACTTGTTTCCAACGACGACGAATTCGTGAACTATGTTCGCAGCACCAAGGCCGACCTGGTGATTCTGGACCGCCTAAACAATGAAGCCGCATTCGTTGACGCGCTGCAAGTCACTTCGAAGGTGGTCACTTTCGAGGATCTTGGCAGCGGTGCCGAACGGGCCGACCTGCTGATCTCGGATCTTTACCTAAACCCAAGGGTGCCTGCCGAAAATCAACTGGCTGGAGTTGCCAACGCAATTTTGGCTCCGACCTTCGAAACCCTAAGTCGTAAAGCAACCGTGGATGAAACCGTAGACAACATCCTGCTTTTATTTGGCGGTACCGATCCGTCGCAACTTGCCGAGAAGAGCCTCGCAGCACTGGAGGAGCTCGGCTTCAAAGGTCAGATCAATGTGGTTCGCGGCCTTGGCGCCGACCCAATCGACTTTTCGAAGTACTCGCTTTCGCTAAACCCGCTCTCAAACGTGAAGAACATGCCGCCGCTCATGGCTCAGGCCGACCTTGCGCTTTCGTCGGCAGGCCGAACCATCACCGAACTCGCCTGCATTGGCGTTCCAACCGTATGCATGGCCCAGAACGAAAAAGAACTGACTCACACACACACCACCGAAGCCAACGGAGTAGTGATGCTCGGTCTCGGCAACAACGTATCGGTTCAGCAGTTATCCGAGACGCTTCGCGAACTTATTGCCGACTCTGCCAAACGCAAAAAGCTTTCGGCAAATGCCCTGCACTCAACAGAAAACCGCTCAAACACCAAGGTGGTTGAGCGGATTCTGGAAAAGCTTTTTAGCTAAGTTGATCCCAGCTGATCGGGCGGTTGCCCTCGATCGGCGAAACCACGGTCTTTCCAACCACGTCGTCCCACTCGGCAATCTCGATGCCAACGTTTGAACGAAGTGCGACTAGGTCGTCTTCGGTGATTACGTGGCCAGCCGGAAGATCCTTCGCTGCAACCACACGGCGACGGGCGTTGCTAATCGCCTGGTGCTGAACCGAAAGATCGAGCGATTCGCCACCGTAGATGTTGCGGTAGATCTCTAGGCGCTCGGTGAATGCCTTAAGGTCTGCCTCGTCGATGGCGTGGTAGTGGTCGTTACCGTGCCCCTGCTTGTTGTCGGTGAAGTGCTTCTCGATCACGCGAACGCCGAACAGCGAAGCCATTTCCAGTGCCGGAACCGAGCCATCGTCTTCCGGACGCACGTGGTCCGAGTAACCAATGCAAACGCGCTGACCAAACTTCTCCTGCAACACCTGAATCTGCTTGAGCTGAGCGTGAGCGTGCGGCGTTGGGTAGTTCAGAACACAGTGAAGCAGGGTTACGGTTGGAGCACCGGCTTCGAGTAGAACGTTCAGCGAGCGCTCGATTTCCTCGTGGCTCGAAGCACCAACCGACATGATGGTTGGGCGACCGGTCTTACCGATCTTGCGTAGTAGTGGAATGTTGGTGAGGTCGGCAGATGCAACCTTGGTCAGTGGCATCAGCGGGGTCAGCATGTCCACGGCTTCGAGGTCGAACGGAGTCGACATAAAGATGATGCCATTGCGCTCACAGTGCTTGGCAAGCTCGGCGTACTCTTCTTCGCCGAAGTTGTCCCAGCGAGTGAACAGCTCGTGCTGGCTCTTGGTTGGTTCCTTAGTCTGATCCCAGTAAGCAGGGCTGTCGTTCTTGGTGGCAAGCTTGTCGGCCTTGTAGGTCTGGAACTTAGCTGCGTGTCCACCACCGCGAGCAACCTGCTCAATCATCTGCTTGGCGCGCTCGAGAGAACCTTCGTGGTTGACTCCGATCTCGGCAATGATAAACGGGTTTAGAAACCCGTAGGTCTTTCCGTCAAATACGAAATCAATCATTCAAAATCTCCTTAGCGTAATAATTATCCGCGTTTTCGGCTGGTTTGGCTCTGAGCACGGCTTCTCGGATGGCGTCGATGGATTCAATAACTGTGACGTCGCCAGAGGCGATGGCACGATTCATGTTCTCGTAGCCGGTGAGTGGCAAGACCAACACCCTCGCTCCCAAAGCAAGCCCCTCATACAAGGTGGTGCTGAAGGCGCCGACCAGGTATTCGCTTTCGGCAACGAGTTCAAGGAACATCGGAGTCTTGTGCGAATAGCTGAAGTTCAACGGCAGGTTGTTTTGCGGGTAAGAAGACAGATCTTCGTTCGGGTGCAGGCGGTAAATCACCTGATACTCGGGCATGGCCTTGGCGCAGGCGATGGCAGCCTGGGATAGCGCCTCGGAAACCGCTCCCTGCGACGTGAACAAGATCTGTTTAGGTTTGCGTTGAACCGAAGCCAACGAGTTTCTGAAGCGAGTGAACTGGCGGCTTGGGCCGGAAACGCTCGCAGTCATGCCCTTGGGGAACCTAACGCCCTCAGCCCAGAACTTACCCCAAACTAGTAGTTCATTCGGAGCGTGCTCGAGCTCAGGCGAACCTTTCGGGTAACTGTATGCAGGGTGGAACTCGTTTACGAAGCCATGCTGAATTTCAATGACGCGCACGCCAGCCTTCTTGGCAGCTAGCACCAGCCATTGATTGCTGTAGGCGTCGACCAGATAAAGTTCCTTGGTCTTAGCCGCTTTCAAATAGCTGGCGAACACGTCTACATCCGACTGGTAGTTGAACACCAGTGATTTTGGAAGCGAAAGGTCGGGAAGCTTGACCTCGAATTCCTTTTCTAGAATTCTCACGATCTTTTGCCAAGCGGCTTCATTGGCAGGTCCGCTGAGTTTGCGGCTTAACTTGCCAAGTAGGCTCGACCGATTTTGATTTCGGGCGGTGTCTTGAATGCGTCGCATCCACTCCCATTCCCATACGGTTGGCTTGCCCCCGGCTTCCTGCAACCGCTGGATCACCGAGTCGGAGTAAGGATCAACTCCGCCAACCAAGCGGCGGAAAGGAACCACGACCACTGTCTGCTCAGGCGCATCGGCGAAATTCAGAGAAATAGTCTTTGGCTTATCCGCCTTAGGGCCGGCACCTGGATGCGGATCGTTATAGAGACCTAGTGCCACGGCGAGCGCATAGAACACCTTCACGCGGCGCATGGCGTAGAGCTGAAACCCAGCGATGCGAGTATCGAGCAGGCCGTGCTTTTGCTCTACGGTTACAAACTTTTCCCAGAAGGATTCGAACTCACTCATCGGTTACTTCTCAATCGTGAAGGAGTCTAGAACCACGCGACTCGCGGTTCGAAACACTCCCTTAATTCCATAGTCGTTCACATATAGAAAAAGAGCGCCGTAGTACTTGTCGATACACTTTTTTGAACCGTAAACGCGCTTCCAGCCGCACTTGTAAAGTTTGGCCCCGCCGGTTCCATCGACCACATAGGTCATCTTCCCCCTACGAATTCGCTCATAGGTGTGGTCGTGCCCGTTGATTACCAGGTCGGCTCCCATTGCCGCGAAATCCCATTGGTAACGAGGCGTGGAGCCATGCTTGCTTGATGAATAGGAGGGATGGTGGAACAGCACCACCTTGTATGTGCGATCCGAGATGGCTAGTTGATGAAGTAGCCATCTCTTTTGGTGAATGCGGCGATTGCGCGAGTCCAGCCCCGCCTGGCTGTCGAGGATAAAGAAGTCGACATTGGACGCCGCGCGGTAAACAAAGTCTCTCGAAGCTACTTCAGGAGTGAAGTACTCGTCCCAGGCTTTAATGCCCATCAGGTAATCGTGGTTTCCCGTGGCAGCCACGATGTCTTCGTCGTAGTAACGCCCAACCAATCGCTCATAGCCAGAGTGATGGTACGCATTATCGCCAACGCTCAGAATCAGACTCGGGTTGAACGAGTGAACCATCTTGGCTACTTTGGCCTCATTGCGGTTGCCAACTCCGTAATCGCCAATCACTGCAATCACCTGAGGAACCAGCGAATAGTCGATCTTCTTCGGGTTCTCCTGCTGCACGGTGTCTGAGCATCCAGAAGGCAAGGCGGTGGTTAGCGCGAGCGTGAATGCCGCTACCAAACGCGTGACCTTCTTATGCACTTTGCCTCTTGGTTTCTGATTAGATAGAGCAAGAATAACCCAGCCCAAATCTGAAGGTGATTATGCTCGTAACACTTACCGGCGCCTACCGTAACGCCGGCGACCACCTAATTGGAACCCGTGGACGAGCCCTGCTGGAAAAGTACTCCGACAGTGAGATTGTGAACGTTGATCGCAAGGCCATCACCGAAGAGCACTACGAACTGTTCAACCAGGCGCGTGCAGTGATTTTGCTGGGTGGCCCTGCCTACCAAACCGAAATCTTCCCAAAGATCTACCCAATCGACCTCAGCCGCATTGAGACCCGAGTTATTCCAATGGGCCTCGGCTGGAAGGGTGCACTGAACCAGGATCCGAAGTCGTTCGAGTTCAGCGAAGTGGCGAAGGCCGGAGTTCTGCACGTGCACAAGGGCATCAAGACGTCTTCGGTTCGCGATGTGCTGACCTTGGAAATGATCAAGCACCAGGGAATTAAGAACGTGACCATGACCGGCTGCCCCGCCTGGTACAAGCTCGATTCAATCGAAAAGGACTACGTTTTCCAGGGCGAGGTAAAGAACATCGCCCTGAGCCTGCCGGCTAAGCCCTATCGCGAGATCGTGGATCTAATTACCGAGTTGAGCGTGATGTTCCCGAAGGCAAAGAAGACCATGGTGTTCCACCACGGCTGGCAGCCGAATAAGACCGCGTTCGGTAAGTCGATGCTCAAATGGCACGTAAAGCTTGCAGCGTTTGGCGCCCTTAAGGGTTGGCGCGCGGTTAGCGTGGCCGATGG
>JBEGPG010000068.1:0-60447 GCA_041181585.1 Actinomycetota bacterium | reverse complement strand
CCCGTCACCTGGTTATGGTCGGGCTGCTGATTGATCAGGATGCCGATTTGGCATTGGCACACGCTAAGACCGCTGCTTCAAGAGCTGGTCGTATTGCGTTTATTCGTGAAACTCTTGGAATTGCGGCCTACCGTGCCGGAGATTTCACCTTGGCTTTACGTGAACTGTTGGCACATCGCCGTGCTACCGGTTCCAACGAGCAGATTCCGCTGATTGTCGATAGCGAACGCGGGCTTGGTCGTCCGCAGCGCGCCTTGGATGAGGGCAGAGGCGTTGACCGCACAAAGCTTGACCCCGAAGTACGCGTTAACCTCGCGATTGCCATGAGCGGTGCCAGGCTCGACCTCGGCCAAAACGAAATGGCTCTAGCCGAACTAGAGATTCGTGAGCTCGATACGGCTAAGGTTTTCGAGTACTCTGTGCCACTCTTCTGGGCATATGCCGACACCTTAGATGTGCTTGGTCGCACTCAGGAAGCCAAGAAGTGGTCTGATTTGGCGGCTCGAGCCGAAAAGGCGCTGAACCCCGAGCAAGCACCAGAGGCAGAGGCCCTTCACGTAATCGAGGAGATTGAAATTCCTCTACGACGTGACGAACAGCAGGAGCTAGACGAGCGTGGCTAAGGCGCTTCTTGCTCAGTATGACGCGGTTTTTGCCGATCTAGACGGAGTGGTTTACGAAGGCGGTAAGGCAATTGAACATGCCGTACCGGCCTTGGAACGAGTTAGCGAACTTGGCTTGAAACTTGCCTTCGTGACCAATAACTCTTCTCGCAAGCCTGCCACCATCGCCGATCAACTTGCGGGCTATGGTTTGAAGGTTAGTGAAGATCAGGTTGTCTCCAGCGGTCAAACCGGGGTAGAGCTACTGAGTACTCTGATTCCCGCTGGTTCGAAGGTACTGGTTGTAGGTGGGGAGGGTCTCCGCACTTACACCCAAGCAGCCGGATTTACCTTGGTTGAGGATTCAACTGAGAATCCTGCAGCCGTAATCCAAGGCTTTTCGCCCGATGTCGGCTGGAAGCAACTTTCCGAGGCCGCCTTCTCTATTCAGAATGACGCCAAGTGGGTTGCCACCAATCAGGATTGGACCATTCCTCAGGAGCGAGGTATCGCACCTGGGAACGGCACCTTGGTTTCAGCGGTACACACTGCCGTGGGCCAGCTCCCTCTGGTTGCAGGTAAGCCTGAAGTGGCTATTTTCAACACGGCTATTCGTCGCACCAGCGCACAGCGTCCACTATTTGTAGGAGATCGAATCGATACCGACATTCTCGGCGCTAATCGCTCCGGAATCG
Source organism: Actinomycetota bacterium (assembly GCA_041181585.1). Classification (GTDB taxonomy): domain Bacteria; phylum Actinomycetota; class Actinomycetes; order Actinomycetales; family Microbacteriaceae; genus Rhodoluna. The sequence goes on along the minus strand of JBEGPG010000068.1, from coordinate 59,150 downwards.
ATTCATTGCTGGTTCTAACTGGCATTAGTCAGGCCAAAGAACTTCTTTCGGTGAAGGCCGACTCGCAGCCAAAGTTCGTAGTGGCCGATTTGCGTGAACTTCACCTGCCATACGAACAGCCCAAGCAAACCAAGTATGGTTTTAAGCTGCGTGGGGCAGAGGTTGAACTACTTGGAAACAAGGTTCGAGTGATTACCGGTGATCCCAAGAGCATCGACGTACTTCGTTGCGCCTGCAAGGTAATTTGGAACAGCGGCAAAGCCATCCATGCCTTGGATGTTGACCCTGAGATTTACGAATAGGCTAGAAGCATCATGTCGAACGAAATCATTGAATCGGTAAGCAACGAACTCGAGCGGATCGCATCGTTGCCGACCAATGAGCAGCCTGCCGCCTATTCACTGCTTCAGCAAAAACTGCAGCAGGTGCTAGACGGAAAATCTTGGTCAGAGTAGACATAGCCCTAGCCGAAGCCGGGTTGGCAAGATCCCGAAATCAAGCCGCCGCCCTGGTTGATGCCGAGCGCGTGCTGATCAATGGCCGAGTAGCTCGAAAGGCTTCCCAGGATGTACCAGCAGGTGCCAAACTTGAGCTCCTAGAGGCAGTAGATTACGTTTCTCGCGCTGGGCATAAGTTGGCTCGCGCACTAGACGATTTTGGTGGGCTTGAGCTGATCGGGAAGACTGCGCTTGACGTAGGAGCCTCGACCGGAGGGTTTACCGACGTCTTGCTTCGTCGAGGCGCCTCAAAGGTCCTCTCGATTGATGTTGGCCACGGTCAGATGGTTCCAGAACTCTCTGGAAACCCTCGAGTGAAGTCGATTGAAGGCTTCAACGCCAGAGATCTGTCACCAGAAAGTCTGGCTGAGGCGCTTGGTGAACTGCCACCAACCATCGACCTGGTGGTTGCTGACCTTTCATTTATTTCTCTCACCTTGGTGCTAGACGGAATGGTCTCGGTTGCTCCTAAGGCCGATTTTGTACTTTTGATTAAGCCTCAGTTTGAAGCAGGGAAGCACTCGCTAAATGCCAATGGCATAGTGACTGACCACCGTGCTCGAGCAGGGGCCATTGAGCAGGTCTGCGAACATGCCGAAGCGTTGGGTTTTCGAATCATAGATTTGGTGCGTTCTGATTTACCGGGGACTCATGGCAACATTGAGTATGTCCTGTGGATTAGTTCTCAGAGCGGGGATTATCTATCACAATGGAAGAGTCGTATCGCCGAGTTGGCTAAGGAGTCGAAGTGAGCAGTCGTAACGTACTAATCGTTTCGCACACTCGTCGAAGCGATGCCTTGGCTGCCGCCAATCAGGTGTGCAACAAACTTGCTCAAGCCGGAATCGTAGCCGTTTTTCCGGAGTCCGACCTCGAGGAACACCACAACTTTGCGAAGTCGCAAGGGCTTGATGAGTCTGGCTTGCGGGGCGTAAAAGTCCTTGGAAAAGAATGTTCGATTGCTGAGCTGGAACTTGTGATGGTTCTCGGCGGAGACGGTACCATTCTGAAGGCTGCCGAATTGGTCCGCGAAAGTGCAACACCACTTTTGGGCATTAACCTCGGGCACGTTGGCTTTCTTGCCGAGAGCGAACGTGACGGACTCGAAGATGCCGTGAATCGCGTTGTCGCCAAGGACTATGTGATCAAGGAACGCTTGACCTTAGACGTTGGTGTCTATGTGGAGGGCAAGGAAGTTTTTAGAACCTGGGCGCTAAATGAAGTGACCATTGAAAAATCGGCTACCGAGAAGATGCTCGAGGTTGTACTCGAGATTGACGGCAAGCCACTTACCAGCTTTGGCTGTGACGGAGTTATCCTCGGAACCCCAACCGGTTCCACCGCATATGCTTTTTCTGCAGGTGGACCAGTGATTTGGCCTTCGGTAGAAGCACTAACGGTGGTTCCAATCAGTGCTCACGCGCTTTTCGCCCGCCCGCTAGTGGTTAGCCCACGCGCAACGGTTGCGGTTGAGGTTTTGCAACACAGCAACGGTTCCGGAGTGCTTTGGGCCGATGGGCGTCGCACCTGGCACTTGCCACCTGGAGCGCGCGTGGAGTCACGTAAGTCTGACATTCCGGTTCGCTTGGCGCGATTCCGTCAAGGTCCTTTCAACGATCGCCTCGTGAAGAAATTCAACCTTCCTGTCGACGGCTGGCGCGGTAGAAACTAGGCAGCTAGCTGTGATTGAAGAGATTGTAATTAGGGATCTCGGCGTAATCGCCGACGCCAAGCTACCCCTTGGTCCTGGTCTAAATGTTCTGACCGGTGAAACCGGTGCTGGTAAGACCATGGTGCTAACCGCACTTGGTTTGCTTCTAGGTTCTCGTGCTGATTCATCGGCAATTCGCCAGGGGCAGGATCAGGCCTTCGTTGAGGGGCGTTGGTATTTGCCAACTGACCACGGAGTCTCCGATACGGTTTCGCTTTTAGGTGGGCGCATCGATGACGGCGAACTGCTCATCAATCGAAGCGTATCCAGAGACGGTCGTTCCCGAGCCGCCGTTGGGGGAGCCTCGGCTCCTGTTGGTGTGCTTGCCGAACTTGGTGAGTCGCTGGTGGTGGTGCATGGTCAGGCGGACCAGATTCGCCTGAAATCGACGGCGGCTCAGCGTGAAGCTTTGGATAAGTTTGCCGGCATTGCCGAACTCTTGGCTGTCTACCAAGAGAAGTATGACCAGTATCGCGCGCTTGAAACCCGACTGGAGCAGCTTCGAAGCGTATCCAGCGAGCGCGACAGCGAATTAGTTGCGCTAAAACTTGGATTCGAAGAGCTTGAGCAGCTAAAGCCACTTCCAGGCGAAGATGTTCAACTCACCGACTTGGCGAATCGCCTGACCCACAGCGAAGAATTGCGCCTGGCTGCAGCGGGTGCACACGAATTCCTATCATCCGAGAGTTTCAACGACTCGGCCGATGCCATCACACTGGTTGGTAAGGCTCGAAAGCTTTTAGAATCCGCCGGAACTCACGACCCAGAATTGGCCACCTTGGCTGAAAAACTCTCCGAGCTTGGCTACGAACTGGGTTCGGTAGCGGCTACCTTGAGCGGCTACCTCGACTCCGTGGAATCCGAAGGAGAGCTTCGCTTGGAGCAGGTGCAGGAGCGCCGTGCCGCGCTGAACTCTGCCATTCGTAAGTACGGCCCAACACTGGAAGACGTCATCGAATATTGGCAGTCGGCCAGCACTCGAATCATGGATCTCGATAACTCCGATGAACAACTAGATGCCTTAGCGGTTCAATTGGATGCTATTAAAACCGAATGCCTGGCTATGGCCCAGGAGATCAGTAGCCGTCGTAGCAGTGCCGCGCTGATGCTCGAATCCGAAGTCACAAACGAACTGGCGACCCTGGCTATGGGGGGCGCAACTCTGGTGGTGGCGGTAACTCCTGGCGACGAACTGCAGCGCCACGGACTGGATAACGTTTCGATTCAATTAGCCGCCTATCCGGGTGCGGAACCGCGACCTCTCGGGAAAGGTGCTTCCGGCGGAGAGCTTTCTCGCATCATGCTGGCCATCGAGGTTGTCTTGGCTAAGACCGAGCAAGCACTGACTTTCATTTTCGACGAAGTTGATGCTGGTGTCGGTGGTGCAGCGGCAACCGAAGTAGGCCTCCGTCTTGCTCAACTTGCCAGGAAGTCGCAGGTAATCGTTGTTACCCACCTAGGTCAGGTCGCTGCATATGCTGATCGACACCTCAGGGTTCTAAAGACCGTCGCCAACGATTTCACTGCTTCGGATGTTGCCCTGTTGGAGGGCGAAGAGCGAATTTCGGAGTTAGCGCGAATGATTAGCGGACTATCTGATTCCGAAGGTGCTTTGGCAAACGCTCGGGAATTGGTGGAGCGCGCCAAACAGGCTTTGACTTAGCGCAGATATTTAGCGCGTTTCTTGCGCCTGTCGCGAGTCTGAGCGCCTGCGATTGATAAACTGTTAATCCATGGCAGACACTTCGAACCATGGCAATGTAAGACACATCTTCGTAACCGGAGGTGTCGCTTCATCCCTCGGAAAAGGCCTAACTGCCGCCAGTTTGGGAAACCTCCTCACCGCCCGCGGGCTTCGCGTGGTCATGCAGAAACTGGACCCATACCTAAACGTTGACCCCGGCACCATGAACCCGTTCCAGCACGGAGAGGTGTTCGTAACCGAAGACGGTGCCGAGACCGATCTTGATATCGGCCACTACGAGCGTTTTCTCGACATCGAGCTTGCCCAGTCGGCCAACGTAACCACCGGTCAGATTTACTCGCGGGTAATTTCGCGTGAACGTGCCGGTGAATATCTTGGTGACACCGTCCAGGTAATTCCTCACATCACCGATGAAATTCAGCGACGCATGCGTTTGCAGGCTACCGAATCGCCGACGCCAGACGTGATCATTACCGAAATCGGTGGAACCGTTGGAGACATCGAATCTCAGCCGTTCCTTGAAGCTGCTCGTCAACTTCGTCACCAGGTTGGCCGCGACAACGTTTTCTTCGTTCACGTTTCGCTAGTGCCGTACATCGGACCATCTGGTGAACTGAAGACCAAGCCAACCCAGCACTCTGTAGCCATGCTTCGCAGCCTAGGTATTCAGCCCGATGCGATTGTTTTGCGCAGTGACCGCGAGCTACCTGAGGGCATCAAGAAGAAGATCGCTCTCATGTGTGACGTTGAATACGAAGCCGTAATTAACGCGGCCGATGCTTCCAGCATCTACGACATCCCAACCGTTTTGAACAGCCAGGGACTCGACGCCTACATTGCAAAGAAGATTTCACTAAACGTCAAGGACGTCGACTGGACTCGCTGGAACGCGGTTCTTGATGCTGTTCACAACCCTAAGCACGAAGTAAAGATCGCGCTGGTCGGTAAGTACATCGATCTTCCAGATGCCTACCTCTCGGTAACCGAGGCGCTTCGTGCCGGTGCATTTGCGAACCAGACCAAGCTCAACATCAAATGGGTAGCCTCGGACCTCTGTGAGACACCAGAGGGCGCAAAGGAGCACCTTGGCGACGTTGATGGCATCTGCGTCCCGGGTGGATTCGGTGTTCGTGGCATCGAAGGCAAACTTGGTGCGCTTAAGTTTGCGCGTGAGAACAAGATCCCAACCCTTGGCCTGTGCCTTGGCCTTCAGTGCATGGTGATCGAATACGCCCGCAACATGGCAGGCTTGGAAGGCGCATCGTCGTCGGAGTTCGATGAAAACGCCAAGTACCCGGTCATAGCAACCATGGCCGAACAGGTAGACATCCTTAAGTCTGGCGACCTTGGTGGAACCATGCGCCTTGGCACTTACGAGGCGAAGCTTGCAGAAGGCTCAATTGTGGCTGAAGTTTACGGTAGCACTTCGGTCACCGAGCGTCACCGTCACCGCTACGAGGTTAACAACCAGTATCGTGATCAGATCGGTGCGGCTGGGCTATTGTTCTCGGGCACCTCTCCAGATGGGCACCTGGTTGAATTCGTAGAACTTCCTCGTGAGGTTCACCCTTACTACGTTGCTACTCAGGCTCACCCTGAGTTCAAGTCACGCCCAACCAAGGCGCACCCGCTTTTCAACGGTTTGATCAGTGCAGCCCTGGATCGCCAAGAAGCATCGCGTCTTTTCGAAGTTAGCGACAACTAAGCATTCAAATGTCGCTCGAACGGCAGATTGACAGCTATCTTCGGCATCTGACCATTGAGCGGGGAATGGCCAAGAACACCCTCGCGGCTTACGCAAGAGATTTGGCACGCTATCGTAACTATCTCGAAGAGTTAGGCATTTCCAGGCCCGAGGAAATCACAAAACAGCACATTGCGGCTTTCGGAGAGCAACTCGTTTCGAAGTATGGACTGAAGGCTAGTTCGGTGGCTCGAGTGCTTTCCGGGGTGAGAGGACTGCACCGATTTTGGCTCATGGAGCAGGTCACGACCGGTGATTCTGCCTCGACCATCAAACCTCCAAGCAGTGCCAAACGTCTGCCAAAAGCCATTCCACTTGCAGATGTGGAACGACTGCTCGCCGAAGCCGGCCCGGATCCGCAAGACGAATCAGCGATGGCACTAAACGGCGTAGCAGTGCGAGACCGAGCCCTGCTCGAACTGCTTTACGCCACTGGAGCTCGTGTCTCGGAAGTCATCAACCTAGATCTTGACGATCTAGTAGACCCAACCCTGGTAAGGCTTTTCGGTAAAGGTTCCAAAGAACGCTTCGTCCCAGTTGGTTCCTATGCGCAGCGTGCGTTATCTAACTATCTGGTTCGAGTTCGTCCTGGCTTGGTTGCCAATGGCAAGGGCACACCGGCACTATTCCTAAATCAGCGAGGCGGCAGGCTGTCTCGGCAATCGGCCTGGCAAATCATGGCCGATGCGGCCGAAAGAGCGGGTCTTTCTGGGCACATTTCACCGCATACTTTGAGGCACTCCTTCGCCACGCACCTTCTCGAAGGCGGAGCGGATGTGCGAGTGGTTCAGGAACTTTTGGGCCACTCGTCGGTGGCGACCACGCAGATTTACACACTCGTCACAGTTGATGCCCTTAGAGAGATCTATTCGACCGCGCATCCGCGCGCTCGGCGGTAGGCTAGTACTTAGATAATGACCGAGAAAGGGGTTGCTCATGGCTGCTGAAAAGGCCGATAACCGGTTCCCAAAGCCGAAGCCGTTGAGCACACACGGGCCGGCTCGAATTATCGCAATGTGCAACCAAAAGGGTGGAGTTGGAAAGACCACCACCTCGATCAACCTAGCCGCCGCCCTAGTGGAATATGGTCGCAAGGTGCTACTGGTTGACTTCGACCCACAGGGTGCTCTTTCTGCGGGTCTTGGAATCATTGCACATGATGGTATGACCATCTTCGATCTGATGCAGAACGAAGAACTCAATCCTCACGACGCAATTCGAAAGACCTCTACCCAGGACCTCGATGTAATTGCCGCCAATATTGACCTATCGGCCGCCGAGATGAACCTTGTCAATGAGTACGACCGAGAGAAGATCTTAAAGCGAATTCTTCGCAAGGTTCAAGACGACTACGACGTGATCATTGTCGACTGCCAGCCTTCGCTTGGCCTACTCACTGTGAACGCTCTTACCGCGGCACACGGTGTAATAATTCCGCTAGCTTGTGAGTTCTTCGCGCTTCGCGGTGTTGCCATCCTCGAGGGAATCATCAAGAAGGTTCAGGCTCGTCTGAACGAGACGTTGGTACTTGATGGCGTACTCGCCACCATGTACGACTCCCGCACTCACCACTCGCGCGAGGTCATGGACATGCTGCGCGACAAGTTTGGAGACCAGGTCTTCAAGAGCGTCATAGGTCGTACCGTAAAGTTCCCTGATGCCACTCGCGTTGCCGAGCCAATCACCAGCTATGCTCCAACTTCGGACGCAGCCGAGGCTTACCGCACCGTTGCTAGAGAGCTAATCTCTCGTGGCGGCGCCCCTTAATGAAGAGCTGGCCGAAACTAAGTCCGGTTTCGCGGTCAGCCTTGGCAACTTTGACGGACCGTTCGACCTGCTGCTTAGCCTGATCGCCAAGCACGAGATGGACATCACCGAGGTCTCGCTCTCAAAGGTCACCGACGAATTCATTCAATACCTGAAACAACTCGATGACGAAGAAGAGTTGGACCAGGCTTCGGAATTCATTGTGATTGCAGCAACCCTACTTGATCTCAAGATCGCTGGGCTTTTACCAAAGGGTGAAGTAGTCGATGCTGAAGACGTGGCTTTGCTCGAGGCTCGAGACCTACTATTTGCAAGACTTCTGCAGTACAAGGCGTTCAAGGAAATTGCTAGCTGGTTCAATAGCGCATTCAACCTTGAGGGCTCCAGGTCTGCCCGCGATGTGCGAATGGAAGAGCGTTTCCGTAACCAGAAACCGGAATTGGTGTGGAACGTTACCCTAAAGGAATTCTCTGCACTTGCCTTGGAGACCATGACTCCGAAGGAAATTCCATCGGTCGGCCTTACCCACCTTCACGCATCTCGCGTGAGCATTCGTGAGCAGGCGGCCACGGTGGTTCACATGCTCAGAACCCAGAAGACCATTTCGTTCTTCGACATTATTCGCGAGGTAAAGGATCGCGCCATAGTCGTGGCTAGGTTCTTGGCAATCCTGGAACTATACCGTTTAGCCGCTCTTTCCTTTGAGCAGGAGAGCCCTCTGGGGGATCTGCAACTCACCTGGCGAGCCGAATCTTTCAACGAAGAGCAACTAGCAGCACTTGGAGCAGATTATGACGACTGAGTACCAAACCGAAATTCCTACCCAGGACGATTTGCACGGTGCCGTTGAGAGCATCCTGATGATTACGGATGCACCGATTTCCCTTGTAGCTCTGGCAACGGCTCTCGAACAGCCAGTAAATATGATTCGCCAAATCGTGTTGGAGTTACAAGCCGACTACAACGGCGAAACCGGTGGCAAGTTGCGCGGATTCGAACTGCGTGAGGTCGGTGGTGGTTGGCGAATCTTCGTGCGTTCGGACTTCGACTGGGCGGTGAAGATGTTTGTTGCCAACGAGAATCCAACCAAGCTTTCTCAGGCGGCTCTGGAAACCCTTGCAGTCATTGCCTACAAGCAGCCGATTAGCCGAGGTCAGGTTGCCTCCATTCGTGCCGTGAACGTTGACTCGGTTGTAAAGACCCTGCTTTCGCGTGGTCTGATTACCGAGTTATACACCGACTCGGAAACCGGAGCCGTGCACTTTGGAACCACCGATTTGATGCTTGAATTGCTCGGCATTAACTCTCTCGACGAATTACCACCGCTCAGCCCACACCTACCGGATGCAAACAGTGACTTTGAACTCAACTAACGAACCAGTAAGACTGCAAAAGGCGCTTGCCTCGGCTGGCGTTGCCTCTAGGCGCGCCTGTGAGGATTTAATCGTCCAGGGTCAGGTGAAGATCAACGGCAAGTTGGTGACCGAACTTGGTACCCGTATCGACATCGAAAAAGACAAGGTGACCGTTCGCGGCGTGCCAGTAGTTTTTGATACCGGTCGTGTCTACCTGGCGCTCAACAAGCCTAAGGGCGTCATCAGTTCGATGCATGACGAAGAAGGTCGCCCAGACCTAGCGCAGTACGTTGTTGACTACGATCGGGTGTTCAACGTTGGGCGCTTGGACGGCGAAACGACAGGATTGCTACTTCTTACCAACGATGGCGATCTGGCCAACAAACTGCAACACCCCAAGTTCGGAGTCGAGAAAACCTACGTGGCCCGAATTCAAGGCGTTGCCACCGAAGAGACCATCCACAAGTTACTCAGTGGTTTCGAACTCGAAGATGGCTTCATCAAGGCCGACCGCGCTCGCATCGTGGATCAAGCCAAGGGTCAAACACTGATTGAGATAATCCTTCACTCTGGACGCAACCGAATCGTCCGTCGCATGTTTGAGTTTTTAGGATTACCGGTAGTGGATTTGGTTCGAAAGCAGTTCGGGCCCATCCATCTAGGTGGCTTGAAACTAGGCCACACGCGCCAGTTGAGTAAACTTGAAATAGGTGCGCTTTTGAAATTCGCCGAAGGCGCTAAAGCCAGAGCACCTCGCCCTAAAGACAAGTCGCAAGCAAAGAAAAGACGTTAGCAATGATGAGAGCCATCCGTGGAGCCATACAGCTCGATGTTGATGAACGCGAACACCTGCTGAAGTCGACCGCTGAACTGCTTTCTAAGATTTTGCACGCGAACGACATCGACAATTCGTCGTTGGTTTCAATCTTTTTCACCGCGACTCCAGACATCAAGAGCGAGTTCCCTGCTGTGGCAGCGCGCTCCCTCGGGCTTGGCGACGTGCCGCTGCTCTGCTTCGTGGAAATGGATGTGGCCGGTGCTCTTCCAAGAACGATTCGCGTGATGGTGAACGCCGACATCGACAAAGCCCGAGGAGAAATCCAGCACATCTATCTTCGCGGTGCCACTGCGCTTCGTCAGGATCTAGCCCAGTGACCGCGAGGATCTCGGGCGTTGTAAAGATTGTTGGAACCGGCCTGATTGGCACCAGCATTGGCTTGGCGCTGTCGCGACTCGATGTTTCGGTAATCCTTGAGGATGCATCACCTGCGAATGAACGCTTGGCAGCCGATTACGGAGCCGGTTCGATTGCCACTGGCACCGAGACGCCAACACTGGTCGTGGTTTGCGTTCCGCCGGATGTTGCCGCACGTGTGGTGGCCGCTCAGTTGAAACTTCACCCAACCGCTGTGGTTACCGATGTTGCATCTGTGAAGTCGGCCATCATCGACGAGCTTGCAGTCAGTGGTGCCGAAATTCAGCGCTACGTGGGTTCACACCCAATGGCCGGGCGGGAACGCGGGGGAGCCGCCAGTGGGCGTGCCGACATTTTTATTGGTCGTCCATGGGTAATCGCAACCCACAGTGAAGCCGACACCTCTACCATGAAGCTGGTAGAAGAACTTGCCCTTGATCTAGGCTCAAACCCAATCCGAATGACCCCGAAGGAACACGACCGGGCAGTGGCTTTGGTGTCGCACGTGCCGCAGTTGGTTTCTTCTCTGCTGGCAGCTCGCTTGGTTGGGTCTAACGGAGTGGAATTAGCTGGGCAAGGGCTTCGTGACACTGTTCGTATTGCGGCAAGCGATCCAAAACTATGGGTTCAGATCCTTGGGGCAAACGCCTCAGAGATTGTTTCGGTACTTCGCGATTACCAGCAAGACTTAGGTCGCGTTATTGAAGCTCTCTCCGACGTTCAGGCGGCTGGTGCACTCAGTGCTATCGATCAGGCCATTGCCGCTGGAAACCGCGGAGTTGAGCAACTGCCTGGAAAGCACGGATCCAAGCGCTCGCAGCTGGAGAAGTTCATCGTAGTAATCGAAGACCGCCCAGGCGAGTTGGCTCGATTGTTCAACGAAGTTACCGAAATCGGCATCAACGTTGAAGACCTCAAGTTGGAACATAACCCAGGCGTGCAGTTAGGTATGCTCGAGATTTCGGTTGAGCCACGACAAGCCGAGAAGTTCCAGGCCGAACTAACCGCTCGAGGTTGGAGATTCGCCTGATGGTAAGAATCGTAGCCATTGATGGCCCGGCTGGCTCCGGTAAGTCCAGCGTTTCCAAGGCGGTTGCCAGGACGCTGGGCTTTGGTTACCTAGACACGGGTGCCGCATACCGTGCTCTAGCGTGGGCCGTAGCCGAAGGTAAGTGCAAGCTAGATTCCCCGTTTACCGGATTTGACTATGCGATTTCTCTCAACCCTAATGATTTCTGGGTGCGCTCTTATGGCGTTGACGTAACCGAAGCAATCCGTTCGTCATCGATTTCGTCCAACGTATCCAAGGTTGCTCAAATACCTGAGGTAAGAAGTTGGATGAAGCAATTCACCCGTGAGTTGGCGCTGGCAAGCAACCTTGCCGGCGTAGTAATTGAGGGGCGGGATATCACCACCGTGGTATTTCCAGATGCCGATGTGAAATTACTGCTCACCGCTTCGGAAGAGGCCCGTCTGGAACGTCGTGCTGGGGAACTGTCTGCAGCAGAACTGGAGACCCTGCGAGCACAGGTTCTCGAGCGTGATGCCAAAGACTCGAAGGTCGTAGATTTCATGACTCCTGCAGAAGGGGTTTCCTTGGTGGATACCACCAACCTAAACTTTGAAGAGTCGATTCAGGCGGTCCTGGATCTAGTAGAGGGAAGTGCCAAATGAGTGATGAATTCGACAAGGAATTAGATCCAGCCTTTGTTGAGAAGTTGCACTCGATGAGCGACGACGACGCCGAAGCCAAAGCCCGTTCACTACGAGCCGGTCTAGATGACTATGAACTTGAGTCGGAAGACCTCGACGTACTCGGCCAAGACTTCGGCTTCATCATCGACGAAAAAGAGGAAGGCCCACTTCCAGTCCTAGCTATTGTTGGTCGTCCGAACGTGGGGAAGTCTGCCCTGGTGAACCGTATTCTCGGGCGTCGCGAGGCAGTTGTTGAGGATAAGCCGGGCGTTACCCGTGACCGAGTTTCCTACAAGGCCGATTGGAATGGTAGAAAGTTCACCCTGGTTGACACTGGCGGTTGGGAGCCTAACGCCAAGGGAATCGATAAGTCGGTCGCTGAACAGGCTGAAATCGCTATTGAGCTGGCCGATGCCGTCCTTTTCGTGGTCGATGCAACCGTGGGTGCAACTTCGACGGACGAGCGCGTTGTGCGCCTTCTGAGGGCTTCCGGTAAGCCGGTCATCCTCGTTGGCAACAAGGTAGACGACGCTCACCAGGAACCAGAGGTGGCTGCGCTGTGGTCGCTTGGACTTGGCGAGCCGATGCCGGTTTCGGCCTTGCACGGTCGTGGTGTGGCGGACATGCTGGATCGTGCGCTCGCCGAGCTCCCAAAGGTTTCAGCGGTAGCACAGATGGAGGTCGGAGGCCCACGTCGAGTCGCGCTAATCGGTCGACCAAACGTTGGAAAGTCCTCGCTTCTGAACAAGGCGGTTGGTTCCGAACGAGCCGTGGTTAACGATTTGGCGGGAACCACCCGTGATCCAATTGACGAGCAGGTAGTTATTGCCGGCAAGGTTTGGCGTTTCGTGGACACCGCCGGTATCCGTAAGAAGAAGCACATGAACCAGGGTGCCGACTTCTATGCATCACTTCGCACTCAGGCGGCTCTTGAACGCGCCGAAGTTGCAGTCGTCCTATTCGACGTAACGCAGCCGATTTCGGAAGCGGACATTCGAATCGTTGACATGGCACTCGAGTCTGGTCGAGCGCTCGTTCTTGCCTTTAACAAGTGGGACGAGTTAGACGATGATCGACGCCGCTACCTCGAGCGTGAGATTGAGCAGCAGCTCGCACACGTGGCTTGGGCGCCACGAGTCAACATCTCAGCAAAAACCGGCCGCCACATTGAAAAGTTGGTTCCTGCTCTAGAAGTTGCTTTGGATTCTTGGGACACCAGAATCCAAACCGGTAAGTTCAATGCCTTCCTACAGGAGCTCACCATGGAGTTCCCACACCCAGTCCGTGGAGGAAAGCAGCCACGCATCCTCTTTGGCACTCAAGCGGCAATTCGCCCACCCAAATTCGTTCTGTTCACAACTGGCTTCCTAGACGAGGGCTATCGTCGATTCATTCAGCGACGTCTGCGCGAAACCTATGGTTTCGAAGGCTCGCCCATTGAGATCGGTATGCGCGTTCGAGAGAAGCGTAAGCGCGTCTAGTTGAAAACGGGCTGTAGCGCAGCTTGGTAGCGCACTTGTCTGGGGGACAAGGGGTCGCAGGTTCAAATCCTGTCAGTCCGACCAATCGAAAGGGAAAGGATAGCGATGTCTGAGCAAACACTCTGGGCACAGCTTCGCACTGTCCCCAACCTGCTCAGTTTGCTGAGACTGCTACTGGTGCCGGTGTTTCTGGTGCTAATCGTGACTGGTCACTCAATCTGGGCGTTCTCGGTGTTGGTGGTTGCATCGATTACCGACTACTTGGACGGATACTTTGCCAGAAAACTCCGGCAGGTAACCCGACTCGGCGCTTTGCTTGATCCTGCCGCCGACCGCCTGTACATCTTCGCCACCCTTATTGGGTTAGCCGTCACAGGAAGCGTTCCGGCTTGGTTACCAATAGTGGTAATTGCACGCGATGTTGTCTTGGCATTCACGATTCCGGTGCTTGCAAGTCGTAACTACGGTCCGCTTCCTGTGCACTTTTTCGGCAAGGCAGGCACCTTTGCGTTGCTTTATGCGTTCCCACTGCTATTGCTCGCCGACTGGTGGAAGCAAGCCAGCTTTGTAATTCTGCCGTTGGCTTGGGCCTTCGCGCTTTGGGGTGTTGGGCTCTACTGGTATGCCGGTTACCTGTATCTCAAGCAGGTTTATCAACTCGTGAAAATTACCCCAAAGATTTAACGCTAAATTAGTTAAATCATGATGAGCGATTTCAACCAAAACAAGCCTGGCAACGAGGACGTAACCTCTACCCAGCGTTTTGCCGATGACCTCATCGAGGACCCGAAAGAGGGTCTAGACGAAGAGGAGCTGGCTGCGGTTGCGGCGCTACCTCAAGGTTCCGCGCTACTAATCGTGAAGCGTGGCCCAAGTGATGGTTCGCGTTTCCTCTTGGACGTTGACATCACTTGCGCCGGTCGCCACCCTAACGCTGAAATTTTCCTAGACGACGTGACTGTCTCACGTAAGCACGCCGAGTTCCGTCGCGATGCCAACGGCTTCACGGTTACCGATTTGGCTTCCCTAAACGGCACCTATGTAAATGGAGACCGCGTAGACGCTGCGCGCCTCACCGACGGTGACGAGGTTCAGGTTGGCAAGTTCAAACTGACTTTCTATGCCGCCAGCGCAGGGCGAGCGTAATCGTGGTGGCACGTCCCACCTCGCTTACTTCCGCGAGGTCTTCAAAACTTTTCACGATTGGTCGAGTGCTCACGCTACTCGAACTTGAATTCCCTGAACTAACTCCATCCAAGCTTCGATTCCTCGAGGAGCAGGGTTTGGTGACCCCGCAGCGAACCGATTCTGGATATCGCAAGTTCACCGAAGAAGACGTTGATCGACTACGAATTGTTCTCGAGTTGCAGCGTGATCAGTACCTGCCGCTGAAGGTCATTCGTCAGTACCTTGACGAACTAGATGCCGGCAAGAATCCTAAGCTTCCAAACTCTCAAGAGCCAAAGAGCCTTCGGGTAAAGCCTGGCAAGAAATATTCCGAATTGGAACTGATCGCAGAAACCGCCATTACTCCGGCACTGATTTCAGATGCTCAGGAAGTTGGTCTGCTCGGGCAGGCTCCATTCTCTGCCGCAGATATTTCGGTAGCAAAGTCGGTTGTTCAACTTCAGCGTTTCGGGATTGCCCCACGTCACCTGCGTGGTCTAAAGGCTGCAGCCGACCGTGAGATCGGAATCATCGAAGGCGTTGTTGCACCAATTCTGGCCAAGAATGAGACCGGCTCTCGTTCACGTGCCGCTCACTTCGCAGCCGAGATTGAGGCGCAATTCGCTTCGATTCGCGCCGAGATTGTTCGCTCGGTAATCGGCAAAATCGACTCCTAGTTGCATTCGCGACACGCCGAGAATATTAATTAACGTGACGCTGGCAGTTTCAGGCACCAAAATTAAACCTAAGGTTGAAGGTGAAGGAGGAAAGCATGACCGATCAAGGCAGTTTTGACTTTGACGACGCTAACGCTAACCTGCTCTTCACCGATGGTCTACCTAACAATGACCCAAACGTTGGTTACCGCGGTACCTCGGCTGCTGCTGCTGCTGGCATTAGCTACCGTCAGCTCGATTACTGGGACCGCACCGGTTTGGTTCAGCCAACGGTTCGCGGTGCTTCGGGTTCTGGAACCCAGCGTCTTTACGCATTCCGCGACATCCTGGTTCTGAAGCTTGTTAAGCGCCTTTTGGATACCGGGGTTTCCCTGCAGCAGATTCGCACCGCAATTCAGCAGCTTCGCGCCTGGGGAATCAACGACCTAGCCCGCACTACTCTAATGTCGGACGGCGTAAAGGTTTACCTCTGCAACAGTGATGAAGAGGTCATCGACCTTCTCGGTCGCGGTCAGGGTGTGTTCGGTATTGCGGTAGGTCGCGTGCTCGAGGAAGTTGAAGCTACGCTTTCGACCATTGCTCCGGCATCGATTGAAGAGATGGACGAGCTTTCGATCCGTCGCGAAGCTCGCAAAGCAATCTAGTTTTCCTCTGAATCCAGACCCAAAATACTTTCCACGTCGGTTGCCGCGTCTTCGGCTGCTTCGGTCTTCAAAACCTCATCAAGGCTCTGGCCACGCATTACGCGATTTAGGCGTAGCACCTTTCGACTGGTTTTGCTTGGGCGATTTGGCGACTTTTGCCCGAACGACTCTTGTGCAAAACCAAGAACCTGATCGAACACATGCGCAATCTCAATCGCCGATTCACCAGGCCAGCCATGGATCGGGCGACCGGCTCCTTGGGCCTGCTGCAAAACCGTGCGTTCCTCAATGACCTGTTCAAGGATTCTCTCGCCATACTTTTCGCGAAGTTCGCTAACGCGAAAGTCGCCTTCGGTTGATTGAGGTCGGAATCGGTTTATCAAAATACCAAGAGTCTGCAGTCGGGGAGTAAGCCCCTTGCGAAGTTCATCGAGAGCGTGGGTGGTTCGGTCTGCGGCCACGACGCTAAACAGCGATGGCTCGGAAACGATTATCACGCGGTCACTTGCAACCCAGGCCGTTCTAGTCAAGCCGTTGATTGAAGGGGGAGTGTCGATGATTACGATGTCGTAATCGCGTTCAACCTTGGAAAGGGCAACCTCAAGTTTCCAAATTTCATTGATGGTTGGAGCTGGGGAGTCAAACGCCTGCGACTTTGGGCTCCCAACCAGCACGTCGATGGTGCCTGGGTGAAGCTTGTTCCAAGTGCTCGAAACAATTGCGCGGTGAGTAGTTGAGTGCTTTGGGCTTGCAAGCACATCGGCGATGGTCTCAGAAAACTCACCGATTGCTCCAAGGCCGGTAGTTGCATCGCACTGTGGGTCCAGATCAACCACGAGGGTGCGCAGACCTTGCGAAAAAGCCGCGGATGCCAACCCAAGGGCAACCGTGGTCTTACCTACGCCCCCCTTTAGGGAACTAACGCTCAGAACATGCACCTTACTAGGGTAACCTCTAATTCAGGGTGTTAATTCCCGCTGTTCGTTTCTACGCACTCTTTGAGGTGACAATGTTCAAAAAGATCCTGGTTGCAAACCGTGGCGAAATTGCGATTCGTGCTTTCCGTGCCGCTTATGAACTTGGCGCTCGTACCGTTGCGGTTTTCCCATACGAGGATCGAAACTCATCTCACCGTCTGAAGGCCGACGAGGCGTATCAGATTGGTTCTGAGGGGCACCCAGTTCGTGCCTACTTGAACGTAGACGAAATCATACGTGTAGCACTTGAGTCCGGTGCCGATGCCATTTACCCAGGCTACGGATTCCTATCCGAGAACCCTGAACTAGCCAAGGCAGCGGCCGAGCACGGCATCAAGTTCATTGGCCCAACCTCAGACATCCTAGAGATGGCTGGAAACAAGGTAAACGCTAAGGAAGCGGCCATTGCCGCCGGCGTTCCAGTACTAAAGTCGTCAATTCAGTCGGCTGACATCGACGTTTTAGTCAAGGAAGCCGAAGGAATCGGTTTCCCAATCTTCGTTAAGGCGGTCGCCGGAGGTGGTGGCCGCGGTATGCGCCGCGTTGAGAAACGAGAGGACCTTGCCGCTGCACTTGGTGAGGCTAGCCGTGAAGCCGAGAGCGCCTTTGGAGACCCTCGAGTATTCCTAGAGCAGGCGGTACTTCGCCCTCGTCACATTGAAGTTCAGATCGTTGCTGATGAGCACGGAAACGTGGTTCACCTGTTCGAGCGTGACTGTTCGATTCAGCGACGCAACCAGAAGGTTGTCGAGATTGCTCCGGCACCGCACATCACCCAAGAACTCCGTGAAGAGCTTTACCGTGACGCAGTGGCTTTTGCGACCAAAATTGGTTACCGCAATGCCGGTACCGTCGAGTTCCTAATTGACACCGTTGGCGACAACGCTGGTAAGCATGTTTTCATCGAGATGAACCCTCGTATTCAGGTGGAGCACACCGTGACCGAGGAAATCACTGACATCGACCTGGTGCAGGCTCAGATGCGCATTGCCGCTGGTGAATCGCTAGCCGAACTTGGTCTAACCCAAGACAAGATTTCGATGCACGGATTTGCAGTGCAGTGCCGAATCACCACCGAGAACCCTGCCGCTGGCTTCAAACCGGATTCCGGCAAGATCACCACCTACCGTTCGCCTGGTGGTGCCGGTATTCGCCTTGACGGTGGAACCATCTCGGCAGGTAGCGAAGTAAGCCCACACTTTGACTCGCTATTGGTGAAGCTGATTGCTCGAGGTCGTGACTTCCACTCGGCAGTCGTAAGAGCGGAACGTGCGCTCGCGGAGTTCCGTATCCGTGGTGTCTCCACAAACATCTCATTCATGCAGGCAGTCCTAGCCGACCCAACGTTCGCAAGCGGAGACCTTTCTACTTCGTTCATCGACGAGCGACCTGAACTGTTCACCCAGAAGCCGTCTCAGGACCGTGGAACCAAGATTTTGACCTGGTTGGCCGATGTCACTGTGAATCAGCCATACGGCCCGAGAAACGGACGTGTATCTCCGGCTCTCAAGTTGCCGAAGATCGACCTAACCAAGCCGGCGCCAGCTGGTTCGCGCCAGCAGTTGTTGGAACTAGGTCCGGCTGGTTTTGCCAAGGCCCTGCGAGCTCAGAGTAAGGTAGCGGTCACCGAGACCACGTTCCGCGACGCACACCAGTCCCTTTTGGCTACCCGCGTTCGCGGTCGCGACCTGGTGAAGGTAGCCCCATACGTAGCCCGTATCACGCCGGAACTGCTTTCGGTTGAAGCATGGGGTGGCGCAACCTATGACGTAGCCTTGCGTTTCCTTGGCGAAGACCCATGGCAGCGCTTGGTTGCCCTGCGTGCAGCCATGCCGAACATCTGTATTCAGATGTTGCTTCGCGGGCGTAACACCGTTGGATATACGCCTTACCCAACCGAAGTCACCGAGGCTTTCGTCGCTGAAGCAGCGGCTAGCGGTGTTGACATCTTCCGCATCTTCGATGCGCTAAACGATGTCGAACAGATGAAGCCGGCCATCGAAGCTGTTGTGGCTACCGGTACCGCGGTTGCCGAAGTGGCACTTTGCTACTCGGGAGACTTACTAAGCCCAGACGAGGATCTCTACACCCTCGATTACTACCTGAAACTAGCGGATGAGATTGTTGCCGCTGGAGCGCACGTTCTGGCAATCAAGGACATGGCCGGTCTCTTGCGTCCAGCCGCCGCTAAGAAGCTCGTGAGCGCCCTTAGGGAGCGTTTCGACCTTCCGGTTCACCTGCACACCCACGACACCGCTGGCGGTCAGCTAGCGACTCTAATTTCGGCTATCGAGGCCGGAGTGGACGCCGTTGATGTTGCCTCGGCACCGATGGCTGGTACGACGTCGCAGCCTTCGGCATCTGCGCTGATTGCAGCACTCGCAAACACCGACCGCGACACGGGTATTACCTTGGACGCAATCACCGCACTGGAGCCATACTGGGAAGCCGTTCGCCGCGTTTACTCGCCGTTCGAGTCTGGTTTGCCTGGTCCAACCGGCCGTGTCTACAAGCACGAAATTCCTGGCGGTCAGCTCTCGAACCTTCGTCAGCAGGCAATCGCACTTGGTTTGGGAGACCAGTTCGAGCGCGTGGAAGACATGTACGCTGCAGCCAATGAAATTCTTGGCCGACCTACCAAGGTGACCCCTTCTTCGAAGGTGGTTGGGGACCTAGCCCTGCACCTGGTGGCCGTCAACGCCGATCCAAAAGACTTCGCCGAGAACCCTCAAAACTACGATGTTCCTGACAGCGTGGTTGGTTTTATGGCAGGTGAACTTGGCGACCTACCTGGTGGCTGGCCGGAACCATTCCGTTCCAAGGTACTAGCGGGCAAGAACCTGAAGTTTGGAATCACTCCAGTTAGCGAAGAGGATCTAGCAATTCTTCGGGGAGACAGCTCGGAGCTACGCCGCGCCGCCTTGAACCGCTTACTGTTCCCAGCGCCAACCAAGGAGTTCTTGGCCAACCGAGCTGCCTATGGCAACCTCGACCACGTCGAGACCGTTGATTACCTCTATGGTCTTGAGGCTGGCCATGAGCATGTCGTAGAAATCTCAAAGGGTGTTCAGCTCTTTGTCGGACTCGAAGCCATCGGTTCCCCGGATGCACGTGGAAACCGAACGGTGATGGCTACTCTTAATGGTCAACTTCGCCCAATCGATATTCGCGACCGCAAGATTGCCGTTGATATCCCTCAGGCGGAAAAGGCCGACCCAACCAACCTGGGACACATCGCTGCACCATTCTCTGGTGCCGTGACCGTGACCACAGTGGTTGGCGCACACGTTGAAGTTGGTCAGCCGGTTGCAATCATTGAGGCCATGAAGATGGAGGCCACGATCACCGCGACCGCAGCTGGCGTGGTTCGTCGAATTGCGATTCCAAAGACTCAGGCCGCCGAGGCCGGCGACCTAATTCTTGTTGTCGAAGGCGAATAAAAGCACCAAAAGGTAGACTTCTACCAAGGTTTCACAGATTGGAGAACTTGTGGCGTTTGGCGACAGGAAGAAAGACAAGGCTGCGGCTGAGGAGAAGACTCACTCGCTAGCAGAAGCCGCGGTAGACGTGGCGAGCGTTGATCTTGCACCAAGCACCGCAGCCATCGAGATCGTAACCGAGCCGGTTGCCACCAGAGAGCCTGGTACCGACACCGGTCCAATCACCCGTCGTACCAACTACACCCGTCGCGACCAGCTTCGCGGGGACGTGTTCGACCAGCCTGAGCCAGCCGCCATGCTGACCGCCGACCGACTAATCGATGTCAGTTCACGTAACCGCCAGGCACCCGAGTCGGGAATCCGCCGATTCATATACTTCCTTACGCTAAAGACCGTGAACTTGGGCGACTCTCGCAAGGTTCGTGAGCGCCGTGCTCTCGATGCCCGAATCGGTGCCACCTTCGATGGCGGAGCCAAGTTTGTTCCGGTCCTTACCAGAAAGGGCGGTGTGGGTAAGACCACCGTCACCACACTGCTTGGAATGGCTCTTTCGCTTGCTCGTGAAGACCGAGTTATCGCCATTGATGCGAACCCGGACCGCGGAACCCTTGCCGAGCGCGTTAGTAAATCGACTCGCTTCACCGTTCGTGACGTGGTGAACCGTGCTGCCGCGATTGATGGTTTTACCGAGTTCTCGACCATGGTCTCGCGTGACACCACTCGTCTTGACGTATTGGCCTCGGACTCCGACCCAATGCTTTCGGAAGCCTTCGACGAGGGTGACTACAACGTGGTTGCCGACATGGCTGCCCGTTATTACTCGATCGTGCTTACTGACTGCGGTACCGGTATCGTTCACTCGGTCATGCGACCAACTCTTCAGCGTGCTAGCGGTCTCGTCATTGTTTCCGGTGGATCTGTCGATGAGGCACGTTTGGCTTCGGAGACTCTAACTTGGCTCGAAGCCAACGGATACGGTGATTTGGTGCGCAATTCTGTCGTTGCCCTAAACACCGCAACTCAGGCCACAAACCTAGTGAAGATCGACGAGATTGAACAACACTTCAAGACTCGCGTTCGTGACGTCGTTCGTATCCCGTACGACCCTGCTCTAGCAGCTGGATCGGTCATCAAGTTCAAGCAGCTCAAGGCTCACACTCGTGAGGCAGCTCGTGAACTCGCGGCTCTCGTGGTCGATGGGCTTTCCCGCTAAACCCAATGACGGTTCGTGAAATTCGCCTTTATGGCGATCCAGTACTGCGCACCGAGTGCGCCGCAATCGAGCAAATCACTCCTGAAATCAGTGAACTGGTTCAAGACCTGCTAGACACCACGAAACTTCCAGGTCGTGCCGGCGTTGCCGCTCCACAAATCGGCGTTAATCTTCGAGTCTTCAGCTACAACATTCACGGAGAAGTGGGCTATCTAATCAATCCCAGAATTGTTGAACTAAGTGGCGAGCCTGAAGAAATAGATGAGGGTTGTTTGTCGGTGCCTGGTCTTTGGGAGAAGACCCCTAGATATCCAGAGGCGGTTGCCGAAGGCATGAACCTATCGGGAGAGACAGTTCGCCTCACGGGTACCGGACTCATGGCCCAAATGCTGCAACACGAATGCGACCACCTCGATGGCAAGGTTTATTTGGATCGACTTACCCCGGCAGGGCGTAAGGTCGCAATGCGCAAGCTTCGAGAAACCGACTGGTTTTAGAAGTTGACCGCGCGGTCGATGTTTCCCTTACCATCGGCGTAAATTTCGGCAATTTCCTTGGCGAAGTCGCGGGCTACCGCTTCGCGCTTGATCTTTAGGCTCGGAGTTAGGTGACCCGATTTTTCGGTCAACTCGGCGGCAATCACCACGAACTTGCGAATCGATTCGGCGGTTGAGAACGACTTGTTCACTTGGTCGATTGCCTTCTGAATTTCACTTAGCACCAATGGATCCTTGGCCGCCTTCTTGATTGAAAGCTTTTCGTCGCCACCGTGGTTCTTGAGCCACGATGCCAGCATCTCGGAATCCAGCGAAATCAGGGCGCTTACGAATGGCTTCTTGTCGCCAACGACAACAACCTGCCCAATCAGTGGGTGGGCGCGTAGCGGGTCTTCAAGTCCGGCTGGAGCAACATTCTTACCACCTGCTGTGACCAGAAGTTCCTTCTTGCGGCCGGTGATGGAAAGGAAGCCATCGGCATCCAATTCCCCGATGTCTCCGGTTTTGAACCATTCGCCGTCGAAGGCTTCTGCCGTGGCAGCTGGGTTTCTCCAGTAACCTCGCATGATGTTGTTTCCGCGAAGGAGGATTTCGCCGTCACTGGCAATCTTGATACCGCAACCAGGCAGGGTTCGACCAATCTTCCCGATCTTGATCTGGCTAGGTCGAGCAATCATTGCGGGTGCTGTGGTTTCGGTAAGGCCATAGCCTTCCAACACGGTCAGACCTATACCGGCATAAAAATAACCAAGACGGGCACCGAGCGGGGCACCGCCAGAAATAGCGTAGCGAAGGCGGCCACCCATGGCGGCACGAATCTTGCGGTAAACCAAAACGTTGAATACCGAATGCTTTAGCTTGAGAGCTGGGCTGATTCCTGCACCGGCCTCCTTGGCTTGGGCATACTCCACGGCAACCAGCGCAGCCTTGCGGAAGATATCTCCCTTGCCACCTGCTTCCGCCTTTTGTTCAGCAGCGTTGTAGACCTTTTCAAAAACGCGTGGAACCGCGAGTAAGAAGTCGGGTTTGAATGAGACCATGGCCGGGCCGACGTCCTTGGCATCTGCCTTGTGACCAACCTTTACGCCAACATGGATGGCTAATACTTCGACGAATCGAGCAAAGACGTGAGCCAGCGGGAGGAACAGGAGGGTAGTGCGACCCGTCTGCAGCACCTCCGGGATTTCTAGCATGGCGTTCTTGCTGAGCTCTACGAAACCGCGGTGAAGCAATTCACAACCTTTAGGAACTCCGGTGGTTCCCGAGGTGTAAATGATTGTGGCCAGGTCGTAAAGGCCGGCGCGGGTGCGTCTGGCTTCAATGTCGGCGTCATCGATGTCGTGTCCGCGCTGAATCAGAAGCTCGATGGCATCCTGATCGATTCTGAATACCTGGCGAGCCAACGGCACCGAAGCCTTAATCGATTCAAATCTCTCAAGGTGCTCTTCGGTTTCGAGAAATACTGCAACCGAGTCGCTGTCGGAAAGAATCCAGTGCATTTGAGTTGGAGAAGAACTCTCGTAAATCGGAACCGAAACAGCTCCCGCGAACCAAATCGCAAAGTCAATTAATGTCCATTCGTACCGAGTCTTGCTCATGATGGCCACGGCTTGACCGGGCTGAATTCCAGACGCTACCAAACCCTTTGCCACCGCTACCACCTGGGCGAGGAATTCCTCACCGGTGATGTCGTGCCAAGTGCCATCTGCCTGCTCGGTTGCGAACAGCGGAACTTTAGGGGTTTCCCGAACGCGGTCAACTAGTAGATCGGTGATGTTTGCGGTGTTTGGTGAAACCACAATTGGGTCGATGTCATAGGTCTTCATTGAACTCTTCCGCGTTTGGTGTTTCATAAACTCTAAAGCCTCGCCCCTTGTGTTTTGGGCTTAAACTTGGAAGCTGGCAAAGGTTTAGTGGAATCGTTATAGATAGGGAACTGGCATGCATGCAATTGGCATCGACATCGGTGGTACCAAGATCGCTGGCGCGCTAGTTGACGAGAACGGTGTTATCGTTCGCGAAGCTAGAGTTCCCACCCCGGCCCATGATCCAGATGCCATTGCCGATGCCGTTGTTTCACTAATCAACGAACTCGGTGAAGGTGTTGAGGTTGCGGCGGCGGGTGTTGCAGCGGCGGGGTATGTGGACGCCGCTCGAGCCAACATTGTTTATGCGCCTAACCTTTCTTGGCGAAATGAGCCATTCAAGCAGAAGCTTGAGTCAAGGCTCACTATCCCGGTTTTCATCGACAATGACGCCAACGCCGCTGGCTGGGCAGAGTACCGTTTCGGTGCCGGTCGGGGCTATCAGCACATGGTGATGCTTACCATCGGTACCGGAGTCGGAGGTGCCATAATCACCGACGGCAACCTTCTACGTGGTGGTTATGGAGTCGCTGCCGAGCTCGGACACATTCGCCACATCCCAAACGGGCGACTATGTGGTTGCGGTCGAAACGGTTGTATCGAACAGTATGGTTCTGGCACTGCGTTGCTTCGCGCCGCCCAAGAATTGGCCGATTCTGACCCTATTGCGGGTGCGCGCCTGGCTGAGCTACGCGATGAGAACCAAGGCCAGCTCACCGGTGCCCAGGTCTACCAGGCCATCAGTGAAGGGGATGCCGGCGCCCTATCAATTTTGTCCGAACTCGGTATCGCATTGGGCAAAACCATCGCGACGTTGGCGGCGATTCTCGATCCAGAAATCGTGGTGATCGGTGGTGGTGTGAGCGCAGCTGGTGAGTTGCTACTCGGACCGATGCGAGAGGCCTATCTTGGTTCTCTTTCCGCTAGAGGTTTCCACCCGGAACTCAAATTGGTTACCGCTGAATTTGTAAATGATGCGGGTGTTGTTGGAGCTGCCGATCTGGCTCGCCTTGAACTCACTGCTCGCTAAACTATAAGAATCGACAAAATTGGAGGTGTTCGGGTGGCTTATTTCATCCTGAAGAACTTCCTGCTCGGCCCGATTTTGAAGGCCCTTTTCCGCCCTTGGGTGCGTGGCATGGAAAACATTCCTTCCACCGGCCCAGTGATTCTTGCAAGTAATCACCTTTCGTTCTCCGATTCAATCTTCCTTCCGCTTCAAACCCGTCGACCAGTTGTATTTCTTGCCAAGAGTGAATACTTCACCGGTAAGGGGCTCAAGGGAGCACTGACTCGTTGGTTCTTTAGAGCAACCGGCCAGCTACCGATTGACCGATCGGGGGGAAAGGCCTCGGAAGCCTCGCTAAACACCGGCTTGCGTGTTCTCGGTCAGGGCCAGGTCTTAGGCATTTACCCTGAAGGTACCCGTTCACCAGACGGCCGCTTGTTCCGTGGTCGCACCGGAATTGCTCGTATGGCTCTCGAGTCAAAGGTTCCAGTGATTCCGGTTGCGATGATCGACACCGAAAAAGTTCAGCCGATCGGTAGAAAACTTCCACGTATCCGTCGAATCGGAATCATCGTAGGGGAACCATTGGATTTCTCGAGATTCGACGGCATGGAAGGTGATCGCGTGATTCTACGTGCGGTTACCGATGAGATTATGTACGAACTGATGAAGCTCAGCGGTCAGGAATACATAGACGTTTACGCATCAACTTTGAAAGAGAAACGCGCTCGTACGCGCTAGGGAATAAACAATGAATGATATTCTGGCCGGTCTAGACCACCACGCCTCGCTTCCAGCGGCTCAGCAGCCAATTTGGCCAAACGCCGAAGAGGTGCTCAAGGTTCGCTCGGAGTTGGCCAAGCAGCCTCCTCTGGTCTTTGCGGGTGAGGTTGACCAGCTGAAGTCGCGCATTGCCGATGCTGCTTCCGGTAAGGCCTTCTTGTTGCAAGGTGGAGACTGTGCCGAGACTTTCGCCGATGCTACCGCCGACCGTATTCGCAACCGTGTTAAGACCCTGCTGCAGATGGCAGTTGTGCTCACCTATGGCGCATCCATGCCGGTAATCAAGATGGGCCGCATGGCTGGTCAGTTTGCGAAGCCACGTTCATCGAACGATGAGACCCGAGATGGCGTTACTCTTCCGGCCTACCGTGGCGATGCCGTTAACGGTTACGACTTCAACCCAGAATCGCGCGCCAACGACCCATGGCGCATGCTCAAGGCTTACAACACTTCGGCTTCGACGATCAACCTAATTCGAGCATTTACCCAGGGTGGTTTTGCCGATCTTCGTTCGGTTCACGAGTGGAACCGCGGGTTCAGCGAGAACCCTGCTAACGCCCGCTACGAGTCTCTAGCAAAGGAGATCGACCGAGCCATCAAGTTCATGGCAGCTTGCGGCGCCGACTTCGAATCGCTGCGCACCACCGAGTTTTACGTAAGTCACGAAGCCTTGCTCATGGATTACGAACGTCCAATGACCCGAATCGACTCCAGAACCGGCACCCCCTATGTGACCAGCGGTCACTTCGTGTGGATTGGTGAGCGCACCCGTCAGCTCGACCACGCACACGTTGACTACCTGTCTCGAGTTCGCAATCCAATCGGCGTGAAGCTAGGCCCAACCACCTCGGTTGACGACGTCAAGGCACTGATTGAGAAGCTTGACCCAGAGCGCGAAGCCGGTCGTTTGACTTTCATCAGCCGCATGGGCGCCGGGAAGATTCGCGAGGAACTTCCAAAGCTTGTCGAGGCGGTACGCGACATGGGCGCGACGCCACTTTGGATCACCGACCCAATGCACGGTAATGGAATCACCACGAAGAATGGCTACAAGTCTCGCCGATTCGACGACGTCATGGACGAGGTCCGTGGCTTCTTCGAAGTCCACCACGCTGCCGGCACGGTTCCAGGTGGAATCCACGTTGAGCTAACCGGCGACGACGTTGCCGAGTGTCTAGGTGGTTCGGAAAAGATTGACGAGTCAACCTTGGAAGAACGTTACGAGTCTCTATGCGACCCTCGCCTAAACCACAGCCAGTCGCTTGAGCTTGCCTTCTTAGTTGCCGAATCTCTAACTAAGAACTAGTCGACCTAGTAACGCGCAATTAGCGTTACGGTATCGCCAACCCGAACTACGGTTCCTGCCGCTGGATTGGTTGACTTCACGTTTTTCAGACCCCACTGGCTGTTTGGAAGATTGGTGTCGACCAAGACCTTGAGCCCAAGGTTTTTTAGTATGTCCTGAGCGGCCAATATGCGCTGACCAACCACGTTAGGGACCGTCACCTTGTTCGTTCCCTTGGAAATGTTTAGGTCGATCTTAGAGCCCTTGCCAAGGTCGCCTTGGCTTGGCACCACATCGATGACGTTGCCCTTCGGTACGGTGTCGCTATAAGACTCGGTGGTGTTGCCCACTTCGAGACCTACCAGTTTCAAGGCATCGGTCGCGGCTTGCAAGGTCAATCCGGCCACAACGGGAATCGCACCGAGTGATACCTTCAGGTCAACTTTGGAGCCTTCAGGAACCATGAGTCCGTCGCTGCCGGAATAGTCATAAATGTTCCCGAGCGGTTCGACATTGAAGAACGAAGAAACATCACCCAATACAAATCCGGCTCCAACCAGGGTTGCAGTGGCGTCGGCTAGGTTCTTGCCCTTGAGGTCAGGGACTTTAACCAACTTTGGACCATCCGAAAGAATGATGGTGATGGTTCCGCCGTGCCCGATGAATCCTCCGGAAGGTGGATCTGTTTTGATGACGTGACCGGCTTGAATATCGGCCGAGTTTTCATGCTTCAAGTTAATTTTCAGCTCGAGCGGCGCCAATGCGGTCTCGGCTTCTAGTTGCGTTCGTCCGGTGAGATTCGGTACCGGTGACATAGCACCTGGGCCGGCCGAGAACCACCAACCACCAATTCCACCAATAATCATTGCAATCACCGAAAGAATTGCCCAGGGTAGCAGTTTTCGCTTTTTAGGAACCGAGGCAAACGGTTCCTCGTTAAGAGTCTCTTGTTCGACCTTGTCAATGATTTCGGTTTCCTGAACCGGCGAGATGACTCTGGTGCGGTTATCGGCTGCTGGTAGCTGATCAGCCTGTCTCAAAGCCGCTAGTAATGCCGCTGCATCCTGAAGTCGTACCGACGGGTCGGGTTCGGTAGCCGCTGCTACCAGTCGATCGAGGCTGGAAGTAATTTCAGGGTTCCTGGCGCTCGGTGCCGGCACGCGGGAATTGGCGTGCTGGTAGGCGATTTGCACGCTCTGTTCACCGGCGTACGGTCGCTCACCAACCAGCATTTCGTAAAGCATGATTCCACATGCGTACACATCAGAAGCCTTGGTTGCCACCTTCCCGGTGACCAACTCGGGAGCCATGTAGCCAACGGTTCCTAGGAGCTCCGAGGCTTGGGTTCGGGTGTCAACGTTTCGGGCCAATCCGAAGTCGCTGAGCTTGATACGACCTTCGTTGCTCAGCAGAATGTTCTCTGGCTTTATGTCGCGGTGTATCACGCCGGCTTTGTGAGCTGTATCGAGGCCCTCAAGCACGGCTTCGAGCAGTTCGATTGCTCGTTCCGGGTCGATGGTCTTGAAATCATCTAGGACGTGCCTCAGGGTAGTGCCACGCACCAACTCCAAGACCAAATAGGTGAATTCACCATGTTGCCCCTGATCGTAAATATTTACGAGGTTCGGGTGATTTAGCGATGCTGCGACGCGAGCCTCAGTTAGGAATTTCTCGAGAAAAACCTCGTCCTTGGCAAGGTGAGCAGCCAATACCTTGATGGCTACGGGTCGATGAAGTTGCAAGTCCATGGCTTCGTAAACACTGGCCATGCCACCGTGAGCCAACAACCCTGATATGCGGTAGCGACCCGATAGTTCGGTGCCGTTAGGGATGGTTGTGGTGCTCATAGTTATTAGGAATATGGTCACACAATTACAGTTTCTTTTCGCTCAAGCGCCAAGGGTGTGGCAATCTGGGAAGGTGAGTGATGTTTTTGATTCTGTTTCAAACTGGTTGACCGTTCCCGAGGTCGGCGAAATGCTCGGCCTAACTCCAGGTAAGGTTCATCGCCTAATCGAGGAAAAGACACTGTTCGTGGTTGTGCGCGACGGGGTTAAGTTGATTCCGGCACACATCATCGTGGACGGGGAGCCGCTTCCTTCTATTGCTGGAACATTGCAGGTCCTTGAAGACGCTGGTTACTCGCTAGGTAAGGCCATCCAATGGCTCTACACCCACGAGGACTCCCTAGGGCATGCGCCGATCGAATCGCTACTAGCTGGGCGAAAATCAGAGGTGCGAAGAGCCGCTCAGGTCCTCGCGCTTTAGTGGTCGCGGTTTATAACCTTTAGAGCCAGAGTCTCTAGGTGTTTCTTTCCGAAGTCATCTAGTTGCAATTGCTTCAAGGTAGCCAGGCTCTCGTTGCCAAGTTCTTCGATCATTTGCTCCACCTTGGCCAGAGATCCACTGCTGCGAATGGTTTCCTGAAGCAGCTTCACTTGATTATCTGTGAGCTCACGGTTGGTCATGAGTTCGTCGAACAGTTTCACTGTGGATAGTTCCAATGACTGCCTGGCCAATGCCACGAGCACAGTTCGCTTACCCTCGCGCAAATCGTCGCCGGCTGGTTTTCCAGTGACTTCAGGGGCTCCAAAGACTCCCAAAACGTCGTCGCGTAATTGGAAGGCCAATCCCAGAGGAATTGCAAAGGCCGATAGTCCTCGCAAAGTTTCGTGGCTAGCGCCGCAGAAAGACGCACCGATTAGCAGTGGCGCCTCGATACTGTACTTGGCGGTCTTGTAGAGCATGACCCTGTTGGCGCGGCCGATGGCTTCGTCGTGGTTTCGCGTTGGTCCAGCGTTTTCTTCGAGGATGTCTAGATACTGGCCCGCCATTACCTCGACTCGCATCTTGGCAAATTCGTCTCGGCACGCCCAAGCAATGGATGCGTTAGGTGAGCGCTTCACGCCGGCGTCGAACAATTCGCTACTCCAACCCAGCATTAGATCTCCAGCCAAAACCGAACCGGCTTGGCCAAAGCGCTGGGCGCTTCCCGCCCAGCCGTTGGCCAGGTGAAGCTGCTCGAACCGTTTGTGTACTGCAGGTGCACCACGGCGTGAATCCGAATTGTCGAGCAGGTCGTCGTGCACCAATGCTGCGGCATGGAACATTTCCAAGGCTGCACAAATTTCGACCAGGGCGGCTGCACTTCGTTCTTTGGCTGCCTCATCCAATTGGGTTTCGGAGATGGGTAAACAAGAAACCCAAGACCAGTAGGCAAAAAGAGCTCGGAAACGTTTCCCACCCGTAAGGAGGCTCTGAATGAAGTCGATCACATGAGAAAGCTCTGGATCAACTTCCTGAAGTTGGCCGCGCTTTGAATCGCAAAAGTCTGCCAGTCGGCGCTCGACTAGGTCGACCAGGGTAGCGCTCTCATTCATGTGTCTAGCCTAGACCCAGTTGGAAACGTAGACTTTGAATATGGGACTAAGCGAGCAGGAGCAGAAGCTTCTCGATGAACTTGAAAAGAGCCTGACCGGTAAGCACTCGGCCAAAGTTGGGAGCCAGCCACGCAAAGGCGAAGTCTCGGCGCAGCGCATCATTCTCGGATCTGTACTGGCGGTGGCAGGCATTGGCGTGCTATTGGCAGGTGTGATGAACCAGGTAATGCTTCTCGGTGTAGCCGGATTTGCTCTGATGCTCGGTGGCGTTTATCTCGCTGCCTCCACAAACCCCACTAAATAGACAACAAAATGTGATCTAGACCCCGTTTGGGGTCTATTTTTTTGCGCGAATTCGGGAGTTTTGTTTAAAATCCCTCCATTTTCCACCACCTGTCTAGTTTCCTTATAGTTACTGACTTGTTACCAAAAATATTCATAGAAATATGCCGAAATTAGGCGTTTAATGGCACTAAGTGGTGTAAAGTGGAGGAATAAGGAGTATTCGACCAGAGAAGGGAGGGAACGATGACCTTTAGCGGACAGTCACAGCCAAAGCTGGATGAGAAGGGGCGTTTGATCCTTCCTGCCAAGTGGCGCGAAGCGCTTGGTGATGGCGTTTACCTAACTAAGGGCCAGGATCGTTGTGTTTCGCTTTACACCGCAACCGAGTTCCACAAGATTTCCGAGCGCCTCGAGGCAGCTCGTCAGACCACGAAGGCCGCCCGCTTCTTCGTTCGTAACTTCATGGCTTCGGCTGAAAGTGAAGCTCCAGACAAGCAGGGGAGAATAACCATCCCTGCTCACCTGCGCGAGTACGCCGGTCTCGGCCGCGAGTTGATCCTCGCAGGCGTCAACAACCGCATTGAGATTTGGGATCTTGCCACCTGGAATGAGTTCATGGCTCAGCAGGATGCCGAATTTGCCGACCTTGATGAGGAGGTGATCCCTGGAATCTTCTAGGGGTAACCGTGGCAAAGGAAATAAACGAACTACATGTACCGGTAGCACTCGACTACGCGCTTGAGATTCTTGGTCCCGCCGTTTCTCACGAAGGTGCCGTCATGGTTGATGGAACCCTAGGACTAGGCGGCCACACCGAAGCCTTCCTAACCAACTTCGAGAACCTCACAGTGATTGGCATTGACCGCGACACCGAAGCGCTAAAGCTCGCCGGCGAACGTCTAGCAAAGTTCGGAAACCGCATTCGCTTGGCGCATGCCGTTTACAGCGAAATCAAAGACGTTGTTGCCGATAAAGGTTTTGACTCGGTTGATGCTGTACTGCTCGATCTTGGCGTTTCATCAATGCAGCTCGACGAATCGGACCGCGGCTTCGCTTACTCATTCGACGCACCTCTGGACATGCGAATGAATCAGCAGGTTGGAATTACTGCAGCCGAGGTGCTAAACACCTACTCCGAGTCGAGACTTGCAAAGATTTTCAAGGAATTCGGTGAAGAACGCTATGCAAAATCGATCGCAGCAGCCGTAGTCAGCCGTCGTTTGCAGCAGCCGTTCTCTAACTCTTCGGATCTCGCTTCCTTGGTGAGTGCGATTGTTCCTTTTATTCCTGGCAAGACCACCGGTCACCCCGCAAAGCGAGTGTTTCAGGCTCTGCGAATTGAGGTCAACGGTGAGCTCTCCATCCTCGAGGACACCATTCCAGCAGCCGTTGACGTCCTCAAAGTCGGCGGCCGCATCTTGGTGATGTCCTATCACTCTCTAGAAGACGGAATTGTGAAGAAGGCGATGGTTGCAAAGGCAACTTCTTCGGCTCCATTGGATATGCCAATTGAACTTCCGGAACACCAGCCGGTGCTCCGAATGCTGACCCGCGGTACCGCCGTGGCCAGCGAAGCAGAGAAGAACCAAAACCCACGCGCTGCATCGGTGAGGATGCGCGCTGCAGAAAAGATTAGAGACGCAGCATGAGTGCAATTCGAGCAGCCGTTCGCCCAGTACCTAACCGTGTAGATCCTCGCGGGCGAGTGCGCTCCGGGGTTCGACCTGGTCTAGTCAAAGCGTCTGCAACTGTTGTCGCCGGCCTAGTAGTGATTCAGTTGCTGCATGCTCTCATGGGTGGATACACCGCAGACTCGGCTTACCAGATTTCTGGCCTCAAGAGCGAGCGTCACCAACTCGAGACCCAGGCTGACATCATCGGCTCAGAGGTCAACTCGCTATCTTCCAACCAGAACCTAGTAAACGTGGCTCATTCGTTGGGAATGGTTTCAAACGTGAACCCAGTGTTCCTTCGCCTCAGCGACGGCACTGTAATTGGCAAGCCTCGTCGTGCTCAGGCTAACGAACGCTCGGTTTCGAGCAATTTGGTCCCAAATGCAGCCATGACCACCGACAGCAACACTGCCAAATTAGCGCAGCAGGTCGGCTCCGGCGTGTTAGGTTCTTCGAAAGAATCAACCCTGATCGCAAGCTCGCAGGTCAGCGTTATCCAGGCATCTCCAACAAACTAGTTTTCAGGTAGGCAAGTATGAGCATGTTGCCTCCCGATGTCGAACGGAAACGAATCGGATTACTCCGGCTCTTCGTTGCGGTTCTAGTTGGTCTCTTTGTTTTCCATCTCGTTGACTATCAGGTGATTAGCTCAGGAGCAATCAATAAGATTTCCGATGCCAAACGCCAGGTGAACCGAACCATCCCAGCGGTTCGAGGCGCCATTTTGGATCGGGATAACCAGGTTCTTGCGAAGACCATCTACAAATACGACGTAAAGGTAGCGCCCGTAAACGTTGGGCCAATTACCCGCCAGGTTAATGGGCAAACCGTGACGATTTCGGTGGATCAACTCGCCGAACAGATTGCCCAAATCCTATCCGTCGACAAGGCCGAGATTCTTACGAAGCTCTCCGGTACGGGTAACTATGCACGTCTGGCCAAGCGGGTTGACGCGGCAGCCTATTCACAGCTCAAGAGCCTTGGAATACCGTGGATGGACTACGACACCTATCAGTCACGCGTGTACCCAAACGGAGCGGTGGCAGGCAACCTACTTGGCTTCATTACGTCGGACGGCGCAACTAAAGCCGGCATTGAACAGCAGATGGACAAGTGCCTAGCTGGTGTTGATGGTAATGAAACGTATGAACAAGGGGTAGACGGAATCCGCATTCCAGACAGCGCGGTAGTTGCCAAGCAGGCGAAAGACGGCGGCACTCTCAAGCTAACGATTGACACCAACCTTCAGTACTTCTCGCAGCAGGTGCTCGAGACCGCGGTGAAAAATGAGCGTGCCGACTTCGGCACCGCAGTGATTATCGAAGCTAAGACGGGCAAATTGTTGGTTGCGGCTGAAGCCCCAACCGTGGATCCGAATAATCCTGGCGCCGCTAAGGAACGAGATCGACAGGCCAAAATCTTCAACTTCGCATACGAGCCTGGCTCAACCATGAAGGCAGTTACCGCAGCCACAGCAATCGACACCGGCAAAGCGACTCCGAGTACCAGAGTCATCGCGCCGTTCAAGCTGTCATTCGACTGGGGTGGTTATATCAAGGACTCAGAAAAGCACCCCACCATGAAGTTGACCCTCGCCGGAGTTCTTCGTGACAGCTCGAATACCGGAATTGTGAAGATTGGTGAAACCATTCCTCGAGCTACGCGCGTTGCCTACATGAAGAAATTTGGATTCAGTACCCGTTCGTCTCTAAACATGATTGGTGAATCCGGAGGTATGTTGGGCGACACCAAGAATTGGGACCTTCAAACTGACAAAAACAGTATGTTCGGCCAAGGTGTTGCCGTAACTTCGATCCAAATGGCTTACGCCTATCAGGCAATTGCAAACGGCGGAGTTCGACTTTCACCGCAGTTGTTCGATTCCTGCAAGGCAGCTGATGGAAGCGTTTCCACTTTTAAGGTTGGTGATCCGGTACGTGTGATTTCGGAAAGCACTGCCAGATCCACCGTCGATATGTTGGAGAAGGTAGTTGAGCAGGGGCACATCGGTATGACCGCGGCTATCGCCGGATATCGTGTCGGTGGTAAGAGTGGCACTGCCCAGATTAAGCAGGGTAACCGTTACGGTTATTTACATGCGATCTCGTTCATCGGAATGGCTCCGGCAGAAGACCCGAAGTACGTGGTTGCAGTGATGCTCTATAAGTCACGTCGCACTTCGAGCTCACTCGGTGCAACCCCTATTTTCAAGCAGATTATGCAACAGACGCTTCGTGCTTACCGAGTTCCGCCATCGACCTCGAAGTCAAAGAACATTCCAACGGAGTGGAAGTAATGAAAGAACAAATCCCTCCAACGCTAAGACCAGATTCGGTTCTGCCAGTTTCTTTGGCGAGCATAGTCGCCGAGACGTCGATCGAATTGATCAGTGGCCAGGATTCGGTGCAAGTCACCGGAATCAGCATGAACACCGGTGATTTGCGCCCTGGTGATCTTTTCGTGGCGATGCCCGGACTCAAAACCCACGGCGCGAACTTTGCTCAAAAGGCTATTGAACTTGGAGCTCTTGCCATTGTTTCAGACAAAGTTGGTTTAGATCAGATTGGTGAAGTGGCTGTTCCTACGTTGCGCCTTGAACAACCCAGAAAGCACCTAGGTAAATTAGCCGCGCTGGTCTACGGAAATCTACCAGCGGTGATGCCAAAGTTGTTCGGCACTACTGGAACCAACGGTAAAACCTCTACCAGTTACATATTGGAAGCCATGCTACGTCAGCTCGGGGAAACTACGGGTCTGACGTCCACCGCTGAACGCCACATTGCCGGGGAAGTCATCGTAAGCCGGTTGACAACTCCAGAATCTACTGAAATGCAGGCCTTGATTGCCAGAATGCGTGAAAAGCACGTTGATTCGGTAGCAATTGAAGTCTCGGCTCAGGCACTAAGTCAATTGCGGGTAGACGGGCTGCACTTCGATGTAGCTGGTTTTACTAATTTGAGCCATGACCATCTCGATGATTACCGAGACATGGAAGAGTATCTTGAAGCCAAGGCCGAACTGTTCACTCCCGAACGTGCTCACCGAGGTGTGGTTTGCCTAGATTCTGAGTACGCCGAAAGTTTCTTGAAGCTAAGCGAGATTCCCACCGTCACCGTTAGCTCTCGGGCAGAGGTGCCGGCCGATTTCAACGTGCGAGTAACTAAGGAACTTCCTGGACTTACGCACTTTTCAGTCTCGCTGCCTAGCGGTACCGAGATTCATTCCAGCCTTCCGATCATCGGAGCTCATATGGCTGCCAATGCTGGCCTAGCGATAGCGATGCTGGTTCAAGCCGGATTCGCCGAAGAGCACATCAAAGAGGCGCTTCGCGATGGTGTTGATTGTTACCTTCCGGGACGCACCGAACTCATTTCGCCAGCGGGCGCTCCCGCCGTTTATGTCGACTTCGGTCACAGCCCCGATGCTTTTCTGAATACCTTGCGAGCGGTTCGAAAGGTAACCACTGGAAAGGTTCTGATGCTGTTTGGTGCGGATGGCGATCGCGATGCCACTAAACGTCCTGCCATGGCAGAGGTTGCAGTTACCAACAGTGACATTTTGGTAATCACCGATCATCACCCAAGATTTGAAAACCCAGATTCGATTCGCGAAACACTCGTGGCTTCCGC
The DNA here is from genome assembly GCA_041181585.1 of Actinomycetota bacterium. Lineage (GTDB taxonomy): Bacteria > Actinomycetota > Actinomycetes > Actinomycetales > Microbacteriaceae > Rhodoluna. The sequence continues at coordinate 23,476 of JBEGPG010000068.1, read as the reverse complement.
CAAGGCGGCTAGACCAGATGCCGTGATCTATGAAGTTAGCCCGCCAGAGCAGGCAATCATTTTGGCGGTCTCTCTGGTGCAACCCGGAGACGCAATTCTTTGGGCAGGACCAGGGCATCAGGATTATCGTGACATTCGCGGAGTACGAACTCCGTACAGCGCTCGAGCACTCGCCAGACAGGCTCTAAAGGACGCTGGTTGGTAAATGATTCGGCTCACACTAAGTGAAATTGCAGAAATCGTCGGTGGGGAAGTTCGTGGCGCAGACGTTGAGGTCTTCGGCTCGGTAGAAACCGACTCCAGACTGGTTTCTGCTGGCTCCCTTTTCTTTGCCAAACCTGGTGAAGTCACCGATGGTCACAACTTCATTGGAAGTGCCAAGAACCTCGGCGCCGTTGCCGCTGTGGTTGAACGGTTCGTAGATGAGGTTGACCTACCGCAAATTCGAGTGGGCGATGTAGTCATTGCCCTGGGTAAATTAGCTGCCGCGGTGCTGGCTAAGGTTCGACTTGCCGGAAACCTAAAGGTAGTCGGCATCACCGGTTCGAACGGTAAAACCAGCACCAAGAATATGCTTCGAGCTATTTTGAGTCAAGCTGGTGAAACCATCGCTCCGATTGAGTCATACAACAATGAGGTTGGCGCACCAATTTCAGTTCTCAAAGTGAACGAACAGACCCGCTACTTAGTTGCCGAACTAGGCGCTGGAGGTTTGGGAAGCATCGAATACTTGGCCAATATCACCAAACCTGATATCGGGGTGGTTCTAAAGGTTGGTTTGGCTCATGCTGGCGCTTTTGGTGGGCTCGAGACGACCAAGAAGATCAAGTCGGAAATGGTCTCGGCATTGGATTCGCAAGCCAAGTTTGTCTATAACTTCGATGATTCCAATGTGGTCGACATGAAGTCCTTGACTGAAGCTGAGGCAATCGGATTCGGAACCAATAGTTCGGCTGGTTTTTACTTTGACAATGTGGAACTTTCCATCGACGGCACGGCTGCCGATATTCACTACCCAGATGGAGATATTGCACGTCTTACGCTGCACATCCTTGGCGAGCATCAAATGATGAACGCCACCGCCGCCATCGCTGTGGCGGACCTTCTGGGGATTCCGAGGGCACAGGTTCGTGCGGCACTCGAAAAGATGGAACTTGCCGAACGTTGGCGAATGCAACTCACTCGCCGATCCGACGGTGTGGCCGTAATCAACGATGCCTACAATGCGTCACCAGATTCGATGAAGGCAGCACTACAGACGTTGGCCCATATCGGCCGAAACAAATTCCGAACTATCGCAGTACTCGGTGAGATGGCAGAACTCGGTGAGTTCTCTGCAGAGGCACACGATCAACTTGGACGTTTGGTGGTTCGTTACAACATCGATCGTTTGGTGGTGGTTGGCGCCGGAGCGAAACTAATACATATGGGCGCCATGTTCGAGGGTTCCTGGGACGGGGAGTCGATTTATTTCGATTCCAGCTCCGAGGCTTTGCAGCACATTCGTGGAATGCTTGTCTCTGGAGACATTGTCTTGGTCAAATCGTCGAAGTCCGCTAATCTGCGGCACCTAGGCGACGACCTACTGGAGGTTGAGTCTTGAGATCCATCATCATGGCAGGCGCCATCGCCTTAGCCTTCACGCTCTTTGCCACCCCGGCATTCATCTGGTTGTTTAAGAAAATCGGCTGGGGTCAGTTCATCCGTGATGATGGGCCACAGACGCACCACACCAAGCGCGGAACCCCGACCATGGGTGGAATTGCCATAATCTTGGGAACCGTTTTAGGTGTTTTTGGCGGAAAGCTAATCAACGGTGAAACCACAAGTGTTTCGGCGCTTCTAGTTCTGTTCATGATGGTTGGGCTTGGTTTGGTCGGATTTGCCGATGACTTTATCAAGACGCACCGCCAGCGATCGCTTGGTCTTACCGGTTGGGCAAAGATTGCCGGCCAAGGCGTGGTTTCGGTCGCTTTTGCACTTATGGCTTTGGAATTTAAAGATGCGGATGGGAGCTCGCTTGCCTCTACCGCTATTTCTTTGACTCGCGACCTGCCATTCGATCTGATGGCTTGGGGAACCGGCATCGGCATCGTTCTGTTTGTGATTTGGATTTACTTCCTGGTTGCCTCGACCTCAAACGGTGTGAATATTGCTGATGGTCTCGACGGCCTAGCCACTGGTTCCACCGCCATGTCCATCGGTGCCTTTGCCATTATTGGTTTCTGGCAATTCAACAACTCCTGTTTCCGTCTTCCAGACCTGCACAATTGCTACCAGGTTCAGGACTCATTGGATCTCGCCGTGGTCGCCTCCGCGATCGTTGGCGCACTTATTGGTTTCCTTTGGTGGAATACCTCCCCAGCACAGATCTTCATGGGGGATACCGGTTCGCTGGGCCTCGGTGGGGCTCTTGCAGCCTTGGCAATTCTTACCAAGACCGAATTGTTGTTGATTCCACTGGGTGGATTGTTCGTGATCGTCACCGGTTCGGTAATCATCCAGCGTGTCTACTTCAAGATCACCAAGTGGCGAACCGGTACCGGAAAGCGTGTGTTCCTCATGAGTCCGCTGCACCACCATTTTGAACAAAAAGGTTGGGAGCAAATCACCATCGTGGTTCGCTTTTGGCTCATCGGTGCGCTCTGCGTTCTCGCCGGGGTAGGCGCTTTCTATCTCGAATGGACTTACGCCTAAACCATGACCGAACTGCCCAACCTAGCTAGCTGGCATTCGAATTGGAAAAATCTTCGAGTGGCAGTATTTGGGCTAGGCGTATCGGGTTTTTCCATAGCCGACACGCTAGCTGAACTAGGTTGCAAGGTGCTGGTAATCGCACAAAAGGCCGAGCCCGAGTATTTGGACCTATTGGGTGTCATCGGGGTTGACTCGCTCATTGGCGAAGCGGCTCTCGGCTTTGAAAACGCTCTAGAAGATTTTTCTCCCGAACTGGTCCTAACTTCACCTGGTTTTAGACCAGACTCTAAAGAAATTCGGTGGGCAAGTTCAAAAGATTTACCAATCTGGACAGACATCGACTTGGCGTGGCGACTGCGTGACAAGGTGGGGAAGCCAGCCGACTGGCTCTGTATCACCGGAACCAATGGCAAGACCACAACCGTTCAGCTAGCAACGCACATGTTGAATTCAGCAGGTCTTCGAGCCGCTTCGTGTGGAAACATCGGGACTCCAATCCTGGATTGCATCCGTGACGAGATTGGTTACGATGCGCTGGTGGTTGAACTTTCGAGTTTCCAATTGCACTACCTGGGCAGGATCGAACCGTTTGCCTCCGCGGTTTTGAATGTTGATCAAGATCACATTGACTGGCATGGTTCGTTCAAGGAGTATGCCAAGGCCAAGGGCAAGGTCTTCGAGACGGTTGAGTCCGCGTGCATTTACAATCTTGCCGATGAAACAACCCTGAAGTTAGTTGAAGGAGCCGACGTTCAGGAAGGCGCCAGAGCCATTGGTTTTGGGCTTGGATTCCCGGGTAATTCGAATCTCGGATACACCGATGGCCTCCTGGTCGACAACGCCTACTCACCAAATCGTCACAACAAAGAGATTGAGGCTCTGGCAACCAGTGAAGATATCGCCAAGATTGGTGTGGTCACTAAACACTTACTGCAGAACATCGCCGCAGCTGCAGCTTTGGTGCGGTCCTACGGGGTACCAGCTGATGCGATTGCAGACGCTATCTCCACATTCAAGCTAGACGGACATCGCATCGAACTTATTTTGGAAGCAGAAGGCGTTACGTGGATTGATGATTCGAAGGCGACCAATCCACATGCAGCGGCGGCGTCTCTGGAGTCTTTTGATTCGGTGATTTGGATGGTCGGTGGCCTACTGAAAGGCGTGGACATTGAACCTTTGGTTCAAAAGGTTGCCTCTCGATTAAAGGCCGCTGTAGTGATTGGTGTAGATCGAACGCCGGTTCTCGAAGCCTTAGCCAGGCAAGTTCCCAACATTCCGGTGATTGAAATTCTTGATGGCGATGATGTTATGGGAAGAGCCGTGACTGCATCCAAGAATCTTGCTGCCGCAGGCGACACCGTTTTGCTTGCGCCTTCGAGCGCTTCGATGGATCAGTTCCGTGACTATGCCGATAGAGGAAACCGATTTGCGAAGGCCGTTCGCGAGTCATACGGGGTAGGCAATGGCTAGAGTTCGCAGGTCCGCCTCTAGGGGTGATTGGGTTGCCGAAAAGCGGCACCAGGTGAAGAACGTCCTCACGGAGGTCTTCACCGGGCAATCAGCCGAATTCAAGACCTTGGTGGCAATCATTGCACTAACGACAATTTTCGGAACCATTATGGTTTTCTCATCTTCCTATGTGGACTCGGTGAAGAACGCTGCAGGCCCATTTGGTGAAATGCGCTCTCAGCTGTTTGGAATCCTGGGTGGAACATTCGCCATGATCTGGTTCGCCTACCTAAAGCCAGAGGCGGTCCGCGCTCTTGGTCCGATCATCATGGGAATCTTCGTCATTGCCCAGCTTCTGGTTCTCCTAACCCCTTTGGGAAAGGAAGTCAACGGTAACCGAAACTGGCTAAACCTTTATTTCTTTACGTTGCAGCCGTCTGAGTTTCTCAAAATCGGTCTAATCATGATGGTGGCAAGCATCATCGTAAACCAGCGGAATTTTGATCACGATGACTATCGCTTCTGGGTTGCACCCACAGCGGTCTTCTTAGTCCTATTCCTGCTGGTGGGTTGGTTTAGTAAGGACATGGGAACCATGATCGTCATGGCCGGAGTTCTTTTCGGCATGTATTTCATGGGTGGAATGTCGGATCGCCTCCTGCGATGGATAACGCTCGGTGCACTAGCCGCAATTCCATTTATTTTCTTGAGCAGCGGATCAAGACGTGGCCGAATCTTGGCGTGGCTTTTCCCAACGCAACCGGATCCGAACCAATACAACTGGCAAGGTGAACATGGAAAGTGGGCGTTTGCTGCCGGAGGCATTTTTGGCACCGGGCTCGGCCAGTCCAAGATGAAGTGGAGTTGGGTACCTGAGTCTCAGAATGACTTCATCTTTGCGATCATCGGTGAAGAATTCGGGTTACTAGGCGCCCTGTTTGTAATTGCGGTATTCGTGTTTCTAGGCATCACGCTAATGAAGATTGCCAGAAAAACCAATGATTCATATCAACGCATGTTTGTCTATGGCGTCACCTTCTGGATTCTCGTACAAGCGTTCATTAACATCTCGGTGGTTTTGATCATGTTGCCAGTTCTCGGTGTGAACCTGCCATTGATTTCGGCAGGTGGTACTTCGATGGGAGCCACGCTGATGGTTCTGGGTATGGTGATGGGTATCGAACGAGCCAATCACCAGGGTTCGCGATTCCAGGTGATTCGCGGAGGTCGAAGACGATGACTACTTATCTTCTAGCCGGCGGAGGCACGGGAGGCCATGTCAACCCACTTTTGGCGCTTGCCGAGCACATTCGAACGGTTGAACCTCAGTCTCAGATCATCACCTTGGGTACTCGCGAAGGGCTCGAAGCACGGTTGGTACCAGAACGCGGCTTTGAACTTCTTACCATTGCCAGATTGCCTTTCCCAAGGAAACCATCGCTTTATGCTCTCAAGTTCCCTGCACGGTTCTTCAAGGCTGTCTCCGAAATCGAATTAATCATCAAGTCTCGATCGGTAGATGTGCTCGTGGGTTTCGGTGGTTATGCCAGTGCTCCGGCATACCTTGCTGCGCGTCGCGCGGGAATTCCATATGTGGTTCACGAGGCCAATGCCCTTCCAGGACTAGCGAATCGTTTGGGAGCGCGAAAAGCAAGCGCGGTAGGTGTGGCTTTTGCTTCGACCAAGCTGCCAAACGCCCAGCACGTCGGTATGCCGCTGCGGGCGGAAATTGAGAAGGCTATTACAAACTCGAATCAGGCTCTGGCCAGGGAACATTTTGGTCTAAACCCCAATGTGCCCACGCTTCTGGTTACCGGTGGTTCACTCGGAGCCAGATCAATCAACAACGCAATCCATGGTGCCGAAGCAGTGCTCGATGCAGCCGGAGTACAGGTGCTGCACATCGTCGGTGGAAATTCTGACCTTAAAGAAACCAGCACAAAGTCGTTGGTGCGGATAAAGTACTGTGACCGCATGGACTTAGCGATCTCGGCCGCCAATCTTGCCATTGCAAGGTCTGGGGCTTCGACCGTATGCGAGTTCGGTGCTTTCGGATTACCAAGTGTGTTTGTGCCTTACCCGGTTGGAAATGGCGAGCAAAGCCTCAACGCGGTGGATCTGGTTGGGATTGGCGGCGCCTTGGTGGTTGAAGATGCAAAGTTCAATGCAGATTTCGTGGCCGCCCAGGTAGTTCCTCTGATCTCGAACAATAAACGCCTAATCGAAATGTCGACCGCGGCCAAGCGAGGTTCAATTGCGGACGGCACCAAACGTCTCTATGAGCTCACTCTCGCCGTGTTGACGGCTAAAAGAGCAAGCCCGAAATAAGGTTGACCCGAGGAAATCATGATCAAACCAGACTTTTCAGTACCTGTCCCGTCCGATTTGGGAACCGTCCACTTCATTGGTATCGGTGGTTCGGGTATGAGTGGTATCGCTCGCATCCTGATCGGGATGGGACACAAGGTTACCGGCTCGGATCTGCGTGACACCGGCAATGTGGCGGCCTTACGCGAACTCGGCGCAACCATTCACATCGGTCACGACGCGTCGCATCTAGGTGATCCCGACACCGTGGTGGTAACTTCTGCGCTCTGGCCCACAAATCCCGAATACCTTCTAGCTAAAGAGAAGGGCATCCCAGTCCTACATCGTTCGGCAGCGCTTGCCTATCTGACCACCAAGCAACGTTTGGTCGCAGTAGCTGGTGCGCATGGCAAGACCACTAGCACCGGAATGGTGATCACCGGCTTATTGCGTTTAGGTATTGACCCTAGCTTTGTAAACGGTGGGGTAATTGCCGAACTCGGTGCATCGAGTGCCAGCGGCAAGGACGATCTTTTCGTAATCGAAGCCGACGAATCCGATGGCTCGTTCTTGCACTACGATACTGCGGTGGCTCTGATCACCAATGTGGACCCAGACCACTTAGATCACTACGGTTCACTGGAAGCCTTCGAAGCCGAATTTGGAAAGTTTGCCAGCGGGGCCAAGGAATTCGTTGCCATTAGCGCAGACGACCCTGGTGCCGTAAACGTGACCAAGTTGATCGACGGTAAACGAATCATCACCTTCGGTGAGGCTGAAAATGCCGACGTGCGCCTGACCAGGATTGACGCCTCCGGCGCCCGAGTGTCATTCCAAATTTCCTACCAAGGCGGCAGGTATGAAGCGGAACTCAATGTCCCAGGTCGCCACAATGCGGTGAACGCAGCCGGAGCTTTTGCGGTCCTAGTTGGACTGGGATTTGATCCTGCCCAATCGCTGACTGGAATTGCCACCTTCCGTGGAACCGAACGTCGATTCGAGTTGCACGGAGTTCGTCGTGGGGTTAGTGTCTATGACGACTTCGCGCACCACCCAACCGAGGTTGAAGCCGCACTATCAGCTGCACGATCGGTGGTTGGAAATGGCAAGTTGATTACCGTTTTCCAGCCGCATCTCTACAGCCGCACCCGTCTGATGCACCGGGAGTTCGCGCAGGCTTTGGCTCTGAGCGATCAGGTAGTTGTTATGGACATCTATGCCGCTCGCGAGGATCCTGAGCCAGGTGTCACCGGAGTTTTGGTTGCCGATAGTTTCGACGATCAAGATAAAGTCCACTACGTTCCGCTCTGGGACGATGTGCCCGCAGTCGCTGCCAAGCTAGCTACCGATGGAGATTTCATCATCACCATGGGTTGCGGTGACGTCTATCGAATGGTTCCACAGCTGCTAGAAGCTCTAGAGGGCTAAGCGGTTTGAAACGTCCACCCGCCAGAACTGGAACTTCGAAACCAAAACCAAAACTTACGGTGGTGGCTGAACCTCAGCCATCGACGGCACGTTCGGTTAAGGCTCCAAAACAACAAAGACCAAAAGTCACAAAGATTCGACCGAAGGTCGCATTCGCCAAACGTGTTCGAATAGCGCTGGCGGCTTCTTTATCGCTGCTCGTCGTAGTGGTATTGGTAATGGCTTTCTCTCCGATTTTGGCGGTAAGAACCATAGATATCACTGGAACCAATCGGGTCTCCGAGTCTGCCATTCGCAAGGATCTGAAATTCTTGATCGGCAAACCACTTCCGCAGGTAACTTCCGACGAAATCGCTGCCAAATTGAGTAATTACCAGCTGATTGATTCGGTTTCCGCAGTATCGATGCCTCCAAACACTCTGAGGGTGGTCGTAATCGAACGTTCTCCGATCGCCATCGTGGCGATCAATGGTGTCAATTATCTTTATGACCCAGCTGGCGTTCAATTAGGGCGAGCTGGTGCATCAGACTCACTCCCTACCATTCAAAACGCGGGTAACCCAACCACATCAAAGACATTCAAGCTAGCCATCGACGTGTTACTCAAGATTCCTGTAAAGCTGTTGCCAGAGGTTTCAACAATTTCTGCAATGTCTAAGGACAACGTCTTCCTAACACTCAGAACCAAGAACCAGAAGATCTTATGGGGCGATGATTCCCAACCTGGTTTGAAGGCTAAGGTATTGGGTGCTCTCATGGATCACTACGCACGTCAGTGGGGAATTACCTTCGACGTTTCCTCGCCGGCACAGCCCTCAGTTTATTAACGCGACACACCTACGCAATTACGGGGGAATGGCGAACTCACAGCGTATTTTCGAGTCGCAACATCAGAACATGGGCGAACCCTAACGTTCAGCATAAGGTTTAAGGTTCGCAAACTGGAGGTATTCAATGGCGCAACAGCATAACTATCTGGCCGAGATCAAAGTGGCCGGAGTCGGTGGTGCCGGTGTAAACGCTGTCAATCGAATGATCGAAGCCGGTCTTCGTGGCGTCGAGTTCATCGCCATCAATACCGATGCTCAGCAGCTAGCTATGAGCGCGGCCAATGTGAAGATCGACATCGGTCGTGAAACCACGCGCGGGCTTGGCGCCGGTGCTGACCCAGAGGTCGGCCGCCGTGCCGCCGAAGAGCACATTGAAGAGTTAGAGGCTGCGCTTCGCGGTGCCGACATGGTTTTCGTTGCTGCTGGTGAAGGAGGAGGTACCGGTACCGGTGCTGCTCCTGTGGTGGCTCGTGTAGCCAAGGAACTTGGCGCACTTACCGTAGGTATCGTTTCGCGACCATTCAACTGGGAAGGTCCTCGCCGTGCCCAGCAAGCTCAAAAGGGTATCGAAGAGCTTCAGAACCAAGTAGACACCCTGATTGTTGTTCCGAACCAGCGCCTGCTCGACATCGAAGACGTGACCGTAACCTTCAAGGAAGCACTAAAGATTGCCGACGACGTGCTTCGCTCGGGTGTTCAGGGTATTACCGACCTAATCGCGATTCCAGGTGAAATCAACGTGGACTTCGCCGACGTTCGCTCGGTAATGCAGAATGCCGGAACCGCAATCATGGGTATTGGTACCGCAAAGGGTGAAGATCGCGCTGTGAAGGCAGCTGAGAAGGCTGTTAGCAACCCGCTACTCGAGGCTGGTATCGATGGTGCTCACGGTGCCTTGATTCTGGTTCAGGGCGCAAGCAACCTAGGCCTTCAGGAAATTTCCGAAGCGGCAGCCCTCATTCAGGAGTCGGTCAGCCCGAATGCCAACGTTATTTTCGGTTTCTCGACAGACGACTCACTTGGCGACGAGATTCGCGTTACCGTGATTGCTGCTGGTTTCGATGGAGGTGCACCGGTTCGACGTCCTCACCTCCCGATCACGACCAAAGCCGACACCGATCAGATCAAGGTAATCGAGGTCGAAGAGCCATTCGTTGCACCGGTCGTTGTCGCTGCTACCGCTACCGCTTCCGCGGCCGTGGTCAGTGAACTTCCAGTTGAAACCGAAGAAGAAGATGACACCTTCGGTGGATACCTTGCAACCAAGGAAGACACTGCACCAAAGACCGAAAGCATCGACCTCAGCGGTCTGCGCCAAACCGAAGACTCCGGCTTCGGAGATGGCTTGGACATCCCCGACTTCCTGAAGTAATGACCGAGCTAGCCCAGCGCCTGTCTCAGGTAAGGGGCGAGATTGCGTCCGAGTGTCAGCGTCTTGGTCGACAAGAGCCCACTCTGATCGTGGTCACCAAGAATCACCCGGTGCAGTTGGCTTCCGATCTATTGGACTTGGGTGAAACCGATTTTGGCGAAAACCGAGTGCAAGAGGCCCTTTCTAAATCTCAGGAACTCGAACTCGCCAGGCCCGCGAACCCTGTCAATTGGCACATTATCGGCCAACTTCAGACGAATAAGGTTAGGCAGGCCCTGCAGTTTGCCACCAGCATTCACTCGCTAGATCGCCGGCCACTTCTCGAGGAGCTCCATAAACGAACGCTGGACCGAGCGATGCCTCTCGAGGTCTTTATCCAGGTTAATCTGACCGACGACGATGCACGTGGTGGTATTAGAATCAATGACCTTTTGCCCTTTGCCAACCTAGTAAACGAAACCGCAAGCCTCAACCTTCGCGGGCTAATGGCGGTGGCTTCGCTCGACCGAGCTCCAGAACGCGATTTCGAAGTTGTCGCAGGGCTGTCCGAACTGTTGCGAAAAGAGATTCCTAGCGCCGATCAGCTTTCAATTGGCATGTCAGGAGACTTCCTAGCCGCACTCGCCTATGGTGCGACACACCTGAGAATTGGCACTGCAATCACGGGCAATCGCGTCTACTAGCAATATTCTGGTCTCAATGGCTTTAGGAGGCTATCACCATGGGAATGTTTGATTCGATCAAGGACTACTTCGTAATTTCTCCAAAGGGAGAGACCTCTTCGCCACAGAAGGCTCCGGCTAAGAGTGGCAGCAGCAAGGTGACCCCAATTCGAAGCACCTCACGTTCGAGCTACAACGACGTGAATGAGATCGTTACCCTAGACCCAACCAGCTTCGCCGATGTACGTACCATTGCCGAGCATTTCTGCAACGACATTCCACTGATCATCAACATGGCAGATCTATCGGAGAAGGACTCCCTCCGCACCCTCGACTTCTTGCTTGGTCTAAAAGAGGGTCGCCACGGACAGCTAAAGCGCGTTACCCCGAAGGTTTTTCTGCTTACCCCTCAGAACGTATCGGTCAACCAGGGTGAAGAGGAAGACGAAGCCGACGAGCTTCTTTCTTAAGTAACCAGCAGTTTCGTTTTACACAGCGGGAAACCGTCAACTTCTTGGTGCCTTGGTATCCTTATACCTGCATCGAAAACCAAACGTAAAGAGGTTTTGAATGGCTCTCACGCCTGAAGACGTAGTCAATAAGAAGTTTCAGCCAACTAAGTTCCGTGAAGGTTACGACCAGGAAGAAGTTGACGAATTTCTCGATGAAATCATTGTCGAGTTCCGTCGACTCAATCAAGAGAACGAAGAGCTTCGCCAGCGACTGCTAGCAGCTGACGGACGCATTGCTGAACTACAGCGTTCACCTGGTGGCATGGCCAATGCGCTTACCTCGGCTACCAGCGAGGTTGCTACGTCGATAACTAACCCGGGCGCGGCATTCCCAGAAGCAATAGCCGAGTCCACAATCAGCGATCCAAACAACACCAACAACCTTCTCCAGCTCGCGCGCAAGCTGCACGATGAGCACGTGCGCGAAGGTATTGCAAAACGCGACGCACTTATTGCTGAAGGCCAGGCAACCGCCGCTCGTCTCCTACGTGAAGCCGAGGCTCAGCAGCGGTCGGAGCTCAGCCGTTTGGAGCAGGACAAGGCTTTGCTTGAACACTCCATTCAGGAACTCCGTCAGTATGAGCGCGACTATCGCGCGAGCATTCGTAGTTTCATTGAGGCTCAACTTCGCGACCTAGACGTTCCAACTCAGGGGCCATCAGGTAACCAGGGAATGCTGGGTTACTAGCTAAATGGCATCTAGGTCTTCTCAGCGTTCAGCGTTTCCGTTTCTGGTTCTTAGTGTTTTGCTAATAGCCATTGACCAGGCGACCAAAATCTGGGCTCTAGAGACTCTGGTACCGTTCTCCAGCAAACCGTTCATTGGTGAAGTGCTGAAGTTTTATTTGGTTTGGAATGACTCTGCCGCTTTTTCACTCAGTCTTGGCGCTACCTGGGTTTTCACCATTATTTCGTCGGTGGCCGCTCTGGTAATTATCTGGTTGGTCCTTCGCACGTACTCGAAGGCTTGGCTCTGGACTCTGGCTGTCTTGCTTGGAGGAGTGGTGGGAAACCTTGCCGATCGCCTGTTTAGAGATCCGGGTTTTCCAATCGGCAAGGTGGTCGACTTCCTGCAGCTTCCATTCAATTTCCCGGTTTTTAATTTCGCCGATATCTGCATCACCGGTTCCATGAGCGTCGTGGTCATCCTGGTCATGCGTGGGGTAAAACTCGGTAAGTAATGTCTGAGTCCAAACAGGTTTTTGTCCCAGACGGATTAGCCGGATTACGCGCAGACGCAGGTCTGAGCAAGGCTCTCGGGTTATCTAGAACAGCCATCACCGAGTTGATCGATGCCGGATTGGTTTCTAACTCCGGAAAGCCGGTCGGCAAGAGCGATCGCTTGACTGCGGGGGACATAATCGTTGTGACCCTGCAGCAAAAGGCAGACCCACTTCTCATTCACGCCGATCACGTCGAAGATTTCAAAGTTATTTTCCAGGACGATCACCTGATCGTGATCGACAAGCCGGCGGGCGTGGCCGCCCACCCTTCGGTGGGCTGGGATGGACCAACGGTACCTGGGGCACTTTTGGGATTGGGCATTTCGCTCAGCACCTCGGGCGCTGCAGAACGTCAGGGAATCGTGCAACGTCTGGATGTTGGTACCAGCGGTCTCATGGTTCTGGCTAAATCTGAATTGGCATACTCACGCCTCAAGAAAGCTTTCCGCGATAGAACGGTGCATAAGGTCTACCACGCGCTTGTCCAAGGGCATCCTGATCCTTCCTCGGGAACCTTCGATGAGCCGATTGGTCGCCATCCGAAAGCAGAATTCAAGTTCATGGTGTCACCGGATGGCAAGCCATCGGTGACTCACTACCAAACCATAGAAGCGTTTCGTTCTGCCTCGCTATTAGAAGTTATTTTGGAAACTGGCAGAACCCATCAGATTCGCGTTCACTTCTCTGCATTCCGCCACCCCTTGGTTGGCGACACCATGTATGGCGCAGACCCGGTTCTTGCGAAGAAACTCGGCATTGAACACCAGTGGTTGCACGCCATGAAATTGAGTTTTGAGCACCCAATAACTGGAGAGCCGGTTACGTTCGAGAGCGAGTATCCTCGCGAACTCAGTTCGGTTCTAGACCGCCTGCGTGGCTAAAGAATCTGTGCCTAAAATACGGTTACTCTTATTGCCCGTAACAGAAATATTCCGAGGTGAAAATGTCTAGCAAGTCATTCGTTCACCTACACGTACACACGGAATACTCCATCCTCGATGGTGCTGCAAAAATCGACGAACTAATGAAGGCTGCCGTTCAAATGGGCATGCCTGCAGTTGCCATGACCGATCACGGCAACCTTCACGCTGCTTTCGAATTCGTAGGCGCAGCGAAGAAGGCGGGAATCAAGCCAATTATCGGTATGGAAGCCTACGTGGCGCCGCGGGTGCACCGTTCCGATCGCACCAGAACTAACTTCGGTGACGGCGGACCAGACGACGTTTCTTCGAATGGCGCCTACACCCACATGACTCTTCTGGCAAAGAATACGGAAGGCATGTACAACCTCTTCCGTATGTCGACCATGGCTTACACCGATGGGATCTTCTATAAACCTCGTATCGACCGTGAACTACTTCACAAATACGGCAAGGGTTTGATCGGAACCACGGGCTGCGCTGCTGGAGAAATCGCGGTGATGCTGCGTTACGGTCGTTGGGACGATGCCGTGGCAACAGTACGCGAGATGCAGGAAATCTTCGGCAAGGAAAACTATTACTGCGAAATCATGCGTCACGGCATTGAAATCGAAGAGCGTACCGAGGCCGATTTGATTCGATTGGCACGCGAAACCGGTATGCCACTTCTAGCCACCAACGATTTGCATTATGTGCATGATCACCAGGCCGAGGCGCAGGAAGCTTTGCTTTGCGTTCAGACTAACGACACCTTGAATAATCCGGATCGTTTCCGATTTGGCGGAAGTGGCTTCTACCTGAAGTCACCAGAGCAGATGCGTGAACTGTTCAAGGACCTTCCAGAAGCATGTGACAACACCCTGAAGATAGCTGACCAGTGCGAAATCGAATTCGCCAAGCAAGAGCTCATGCCGAGATTCCCGGTTCCAGAGGGTCACACAGAGAGTTCCTGGTTTGAACACGAAGTGGCCGAAGGTATGAAGCGCAGATTTCCAGACGGCATTCCCGAGGTTCAGGCAAAACAGTGCGCCTACGAAATCGAGGTCATTAAGACCATGGGATTCCCTGGGTACTTTTTGGTCGTTGCCGACTTCATCAACTGGGCTAAGGAGCAAGGAATCAAGGTTGGCCCAGGACGTGGCTCGGCTGCCGGCGCCATTGTTGCTTATGCCCTTGGCATCACCGCGCTAGATCCAACCAAGTATGGATTGATCTTCGAACGATTCCTCAATCCGTCACGTATTTCCATGCCAGATATCGATGTCGACTTTGACGATCGTCGTCGCGGTGACGTAATCAAATATGTTTACCAAAAATACGGAGAAGACCGAGTAGCCCAGATCGGCACCTTCAATACCATCAAGGCCAAAGCGGCACTGAAGGATGCCGCACGCGTCCTAGGTTTTCCATATACTTCCGGCGAAGTACTCACTAAGGCGTTTCCGCCAGCGGTTCTAGGGCAAGAGATTGAACTCGAAGATGTGGTCAATCCCGACCGTCCTCGCTACAAAGAAGCGCAGGCTCTTCGCGAGCTGATTCAAAATGACCAGGACTCCAAGAAGATTTTTGATTTGGCGCGCGGAATGGAAGGCCTGAAGCGATCGACCAGCGTGCACGCAGCCGGAGTGATTATTTCTGCATTGTCACTGGTGGATGTTGTACCACTAATGACCCGCGAAGGCGAAAGTGGCTACATTACCCAGTTCGATGCCGGACCTTTGGAAAAGCTCGGACTGCTAAAAATGGACTTCTTGGGGCTTCGCAACCTGACCGTCCTGGAAGATGCTCTTCAGAACATTAAGGCCAATGGTGGCGAGGTTCCAAACCTTGATGAACTTGATTTGGACGCCGACGAGAAGACCTATCAGTTACTGGGCCAGGGCGACACCCTTGGAGTGTTCCAGCTCGATGGTGAAGCCATGCGAGCGCTTCTGAAGTTGATGAAACCAACTTCCTTCGAAGACATTTCCGCCGCTATCGCCCTTTACCGTCCTGGACCGATGGGTGTGAACGCCCACACCAACTACGCCAAGCGAAAGAATGGCCTTCAGGCGAATATTCCGATTCACCCAACTCTAGAAGAACCGCTACAAGAGGTTCTCGGCCCAACCTATGGTCTGATTGTTTATCAGGAACAGGTGATGGCCGCTGCTCAAAAGGTTGCCAGCTTCAGTCTTGCTCAAGCGGATAACCTGCGTAAGGCCATGGGTAAGAAAGACGCCAAGGAGCTGGACGGTCTCTTGGAATCGTTCCGAGCGGGAATGCTTGGCAACGGTTTCACGGAAGAGGCCGTGACTGCCCTTTGGGACACGCTTTTACCATTCGCCGGATATGCGTTTAATAAGGCGCACAGCGCCGCCTACGGCGTACTTTCGTACTGGACTGCCTACATGAAGGCAAACCACCCAGCTGAGTACATGGCGGCGCTTTTGACCAGCGTTGGTGACGCCCGCGACAAACTAGCCATCTACCTCAGCGCCTGCCGCAAGATGGGTCTTGAGGTGCTTTCCCCAGACGTAAATGAGTCGATTGGTCACTTCTCTGGTCGTGACACCCGAATTCGATTCGGATTAGCTGCGATTAGGGGAGTGGGCGAAAACGTGGTTGCGGGAATCATCGAGGCTCGCACCGAACAGGGACGATTCACTTCGTTCAATGACTTCCTCAAGAAGGTTCCGGTTCAGGTGTGCAATAAACGCACCATTGAATCACTGATCAAGGCCGGCGCCTTCGACAGTCTTGGGCACACACGTCGCTCGCTGATGGCCATGTACGAAAAGGCAATTGATGCCGAGGTGTCTCGCAAGAAAGAGGAAGCTAAGGGCCAGATGGACCTCTTCGGTAGCCTCTTTGAAGATGATCCGATTCTGATTGACATTCCGGAGCTCGAGGAATTCGACAAGCGAACTAAACTCTCGCTTGAGCGTGACACCTTGGGTCTATATGTGAGTGATCACCCTCTCTTCGGGCGTGAAGCTCAATTAGCTTCCAACTCAACGCATTCGATCCTGGCCTTTGCCGATGACGAACGTCTCGAGGATGGCGCTACGGCATCACTATGTGGTCTGATCACCGGAATTCAAAACCGAGTTGGAAAGAAATCTGGCAAGCCATACCTGCTGGTAACAATCGAAGACTTCGAAGGTGAATTCTCGTTCATGCTTGCCGGTAAGAGCTTCGGCGAATACGTCGACGAATTGAAGACCGACATGGTGGTTTCGGTGCGCGGCAGAGTAAATTACCGCGACGAATCCCGTGGTATTTCGGTCTACTCAATCAACGTTTTAGATGCACCAGCAGCCGATGATTACCAAGGGAAAATCCACGTTCGCATCGACAACGAAAAGGCGAATCGAGAAACCCTTGAGCGCCTGCAGTACATCATTAAGCAAAACCTTGGTAACACCGAATTCATAATCACCGTAAATGCCGATGGATCCTCCAGAACCTATACCTTGCCACAAAAGGTGAAGTACTCGAACGAGTTTATTGGTGAGCTAAAAGTGCTGCTTGGAATGAAGTCGATTGTGCGCGACGGCGAAGACGCTAGCGCGCCAATCATCGAATCTAAAGAAGATGACTTAACCGATGAGGTAGCCACGTTGGAAGTAGAGCAGCGGACGCTGTTCGATTCCTGAGGCTAAACCTTCGACCACATCAACGATCACGACGGCGTTGTTTTCAACGGCGTGCACCTCGCGAATTCCAGCGATCAAAACAGAGGTTGCTTCCGGGAAGATTGGCAGCCCCTTTGGGCCGGAAACCCAGTCTTCATCTAAGAAGCGTTTGGTGTGATCGGTCGCCATTTTTTGGGCAAGCGCCTGATTTTCCTCACCCAAAGTGTGAATGGCGACCCAGGTTGCATTGCAGAGTGACGGCCAGGTTGAGGAACCGCTTGCCACATTGAAACTAGCCAACGGCGGGGTGGCACCCAACGAAGTAACCGAAGTTGCGGTGAATCCAACTGGCTTGCCATCCGAATCGAGCAGGGTGATTACGGTCACACCGGAGGCGTGATGGCGGAATGAATTTTTTAGAGCTTCAACCGGATCGTTGATGAGACTCAGGTTATCTAGATTTGCACTCACCTAAGTAGGCTACCCGTTGAACCTGCCCCGAATAGAATTGAAGGGGAATTGGAGCAAACTTGACCACGAAAATCATTAGAACTTTGGACCTGCGTGCCGGAGTTCCCGAATCTATCGAGGTTAATCGCCTGGTTCCTCGCGCCGCACTGAAGATTGAAACCGCTCTTGAACAGGTGTTGCCGATTATCCACTCGGTACAAACCCGTGGTGAAGCAGCCCTTATTGAATTCGCTCAGAAATTTGACGGTTTCGATCCATCACCGATTCGCGTTCCAGCTGCGGAGATAGCCGCTGCACTAGAAAACCTTTCGACACCGCTTAGGGCCTCGCTAGAGGAGTCGATTCGACGAGTTCGATTGGTTAGCCTCAACAACCTACCGGAGACCACCCAGACCGACCTAGGAATTGGGGCAACGGTTCACCAACGCTGGCAACCAGTGGATTCGGTAGGTCTTTATGTTCCCGGCGGTAAGGCAGTTTACCCATCCAGTGTGGTGATGAACGTAGTCCCGGCTCAGGTTGCAGGGGTAAAACGTCTGGTGATCACAACCCCAGGCCAGAAGGCTTTTGGCGGTCGGCCACACCCAACCGTATTGGCGGCTGCAGCTCTACTAGGTGTTTCCGAGGTCTATTGCCTCGGAGGTCCAGCGGCGATTGCCGCACTTGCCTATGGCGTGGAATCAGTCGACCTTGCACCGGTGGCGATGATCACCGGTCCTGGAAACATTTTCGTGACCGCTGCTAAACGTGCGCTCAGGGGAGTAGTTGGTATCGATTCGGAGGCTGGCACCACCGAAATCTTGGTTATTGCCGACCAGTCAGCCAATCCAGACTTTGTTGCGTCGGATTTATTGTCTCAGGCTGAACACGACGAAGCGGCTGCCTCCGTTCTAGTAACCGACTCGCCTGAGCTTGCCGATTCCGTAGCGAGATGTTTGGAACGTCGTTTGGATGCTACTGAACACTCGGAACGAGCAAAGACTGCACTAGCTGGCGAACAATCTGCAATCGTCTTGGTGCGCGACATCGACGAAGCCAGTGCGTTTGCCAATCACTACGCCACCGAGCATTTGGAGTTACAGGTGTCAGACACGGAAGCTTTATTGGCTAAGGTTTCCAATGCGGGAGCGATCTTCGTCGGTGGCTATTCACCGGTATCACTCGGTGACTATCTCGCGGGATCAAACCACGTCCTTCCAACTAATCAACAGTCAAAGTTCGGTGCCGGGCTATCGGTACACACCTTCTTGAGGGCTCAGCAGGTAGTGGCGTACACCCAAAGTGGATTGGCGCAAGCCAAAGACCTAATTGAGACTCTCGCACGAGAAGAGGGCCTTCCAGCCCACTTCGAAGCCATTGCGGCAAGATTCGAATCGGAAAGCTAGTACTCATGCTCTACAGACTTTTGTTCAAGCTCATTTTTACTAGATTTGATCCCGAATGGATTCACCATGCGGTTGCCAAAGCTCTCATTCTGGGTTCGAAACTAGGAGTCACACGACTTTTTCGTTTGAGCACCAAAAAGACCAGAATCGTGAACGTCATGGGTTTGAGTTTCGCCGGCCCGTTTGGTCTGGCAGCAGGTTTCGATAAGAACGGAACTATGATTCAACCGTTGGCTGACCTTGGTTTCTCTCATGTCGAGGTAGGTACCGTCACTGCACTTGCACAGCCTGGAAACGATAAGCCACGCCTGTTTAGGCTCACCGCAGACCGTGCTCTTATCAACCGAATGGGTTTCAACAACGAGGGTTCACAGAAACTGGCTGAACGACTCGCGAAACTTCGCGCCAAGGGCGGAAGACTGCCAATCATTGGCGTAAATATCGGCAAGAGTAAGATCACTCCGATTGAAGATGCCGTAACCGACTATGAGACCAGTGCCAAACTTTTGGCTCCGGTAGCCGATTACCTAGCCGTGAATGTTTCTTCACCTAACACTCCAGGCCTCAGAACCCTTCAGGATGTTTCAACCTTGAAACCAATTCTCAATGCCGTACTGAAGCAGAGTTTGGGTAAGCCGGTCTTGGTGAAGATTGCTCCAGATCTACTTGATGATGAAATTCAGTCAATAGCAGAATTGAGCGTTGAATTAGGTCTTGCTGGAATCATCGCGACCAACACCACCATTGCAAGAACCGGCCTGAAGTCGCCTCAGTCCAAAATCGATGCCATCGGGGCTGGGGGTCTTTCCGGAGCACCGGTAAAGAGCCGTTCTTTAGAGGTATTGAGAATCCTGAACCAAACCATTGCGGGTCGAATTGCCATCGTCTCGGTTGGCGGAGTCGAAACCGTAGACGATGTTCGTGTGCGTCTAGGAGCAGGTGCGGACTTGGTGCAGGGCTACACCGGTTTCGTCTATGAGGGGCCGCTATGGGCTCGCAGGATTAACCGCGATCTAGCAGGTTAGAACTTATGACCACGCTTCACCCGTGCCTTCGGGATGCGCATGATTCGCGGGAACATCGAACGATTAGCAACGTATAGCAGGATTCCACGCTCCAGCTTGTCGGCACCGAAACGAATGGATAAAAGGCGCTTCGAACGACGAGCGAGAAGCAGCACATCGGCAATGTAGAGAACAAATAAAACCAAAACCGAGTTCTGAATTGCATCGGTGACGGGATTAGTAGGTCCTACGCCATAGCCGAAAAAGATCGCGATGAAAAGGTCGACTACCAAGATCTCACCCACGGTTACCCAACGAGCGTCCACAATGTCGCGGATCATTGCACGCTGAGGGCCCTGGTCTTTCTTAGGAAGAAACTTTGGGTCTCCAGCGGCGTAGCCGGCACTAGCCTCGCGACGCTTCTCACGAAGTTCGGCGCGGGCTGCTAGGCGTGCTTCCTTGGTTCTTGGTGCAACCAGTGGACGCTTGCGGGCGGCTTCGCGTTCTTTGCGAGCCGGCGTTGGCTTTCCCTTTTTGCTGCTGGAGTTCTGCTGAGTCATAAGCAATAGGTTAGCGGAATGTTTTGGGCACATTGCCTGTTTGGGAAGTTAGAATTGTCGTAATTCCCAAGGAGATTCGATGTCTGATACCACGACCAACGTTCTGAACCTTACGCCAGCTGCTGTAACCAAGATTTCGCAGCTTATTTCGGCAGAGGGCAGCGAGAACCCATTGCGTCTGCGTATCGAGGTAAAGCCAGGAGGCTGCCAGGGCATGAACTACGAGCTTTTCTTCGACGACTCACTCGATTCCGAAGACATTACTTTCCCTTTTGGTGACTTTGAGGCTGTTGTTGATCCAGGTTCCATGGGCATGATCAACGGGGCTACCATCGACTTCGAAGACACCATTACCAAGCAGGGTCTCGTGATCGATAATCCAAACGCACAGTCCACCTGCGCCTGTGGCGAATCTTTCTGCTAAAACGCAAAAAAATCCCCAAAATTCTGGTGTTTTCGACACTTCGAACTGACTGTCAGGCATAGACTGAAAAGGTAACGATTCGAAGGGTCGACTGTGCTTTCTAAGCGTGCTCTAAAGGCTGCAGTGGCTAGTGCCGCAGCAGCGACAACACTTTTTCTAACTGGCTGTACTCAGCAAGAGTTTGGCCGAGCGATTTTGATGCCACTTCCAGAATCTGCTGCCGGTGTAACCAACCACACCGACCGCATGATCGGGCTTTGGAACATCTCGTGGGCCGTTCTTTGGGGCGTAGGAGCCCTGGCTTGGGGTCTAATGTTCTGGGCAATCATCGTTTACCGCCGTCGCAAGGGCGATGACCACCTACCTGCTCAGATGCGCTACAACAACCCGATCGAGGCGTTGTTCACGATTGTTCCATTCATTCTCGTGGTCGGCTTCTTTGCGTTCACCGCTCGTGACATGAAGGTAATCGAAACTCCAAACAAGGGTGAGGTCAACATTCAGGTGATGGCCAAGCAGTGGAGCTGGGACTTCAACTACACCGATGAAAACGTCTACGACTCCGGCATACAGGCTCAGTACACCACCGGTGACACCTTCGACGAGTCGACTCTTCCAACCCTTTACCTACCGGTTGGCAAGGAAGTTTCTATCGACATCGAATCGCGTGACGTTGACCACTCGTTCTGGGTAATCGACTTCCTTTACAAGAAGGATGCCCTTCCTGGCAAGACTAACCACATGTACTTCACCCCACAGAAGATCGGAACCTACAAGGGTAAGTGTGCCGAACTCTGTGGTGAATTCCACTCGATGATGTTGTTCAACGTCAAGGTGGTTTCAGAAGCTGATTACGAGAAGCACATCGAAGACCTAAAGGCCGCCGGCCAGGTGGGTCAGCTTTCGCTTGACGCATCACGCAACCAGAACCTCCCTGGTGTTACCGCTCCAGCAAAGATTGAGGAGTAAGCAAAATGGCTACCGCAACAATGAATCCAGCCACCCCGGTCGTTCCTAAGGACAAAGGCCGTATCCTCGTTGACTGGCTAACCACCACCGACCACAAGAAGATTGGTTACCTGTACCTAATCACCTCGTTTGTCTACTTCCTAATCGGTGGTGTGATGGCGTTGATGATTCGCGCGCAGCTGACTCTTCCTGGTCTAGAGATCGTGGCCAGCAAAGAGCAGTACAACCAGTTGTTCACCATGCACGGAACCATCATGCTTCTGATGTTTGCTACTCCGCTGTTCGCAGCTTTCGCAAACATTCTGATGCCGGTTCAGATTGGTGCCCCGGATGTGGCTTTCCCACGTCTAAACGCCATCGCTTACTGGTTCTACTTCTTCGGTAGCGCCGTTGCAGTAGCCGGATTCTTCACCCCACAGGGTGCAGCTTCGTTCGGCTGGTTTGCTTACGTTCCACTTTCGACCTCAACCTTCTCACCAGGCATTGGTGGAGACCTATGGGTCTTCGGTCTAGCCCTCGGTGGTTTCGGTACCATCATGGGTGGTGTGAACTTCATCACCACCATCCTGACCATGCGTGCACCTGGTATGACCATGTTCCGTATGTCGGTATTCACCTGGAATACCCTGGTTACCTCGATTCTTGTAGTCATGATCTTCCCTCCGCTAGCTGCAGCTCTATTTGCGCTAGGTGCGGACCGCAAGTTCGGCTCTCACATCTTTGACCCAGCCAACGGTGGTGCCATGCTTTGGCAGCACCTGTTCTGGTTCTTCGGTCACCCAGAGGTTTACGTTCTGGCTTTGCCATTCTTCGGAATCATTTCCGAGGTCTTCCCAGTGTTTAGCCGTAAGCCGATCTTCGGTTACAAGACTCTGATTTACGCGACCATCACCATCGCTGCTCTTTCGATGACCGTATGGGCTCACCACATGTATGTAACCGGGCAGATTTTGCTACCGTTCTTCGCATTCACCACAATGTTGATTGCGGTTCCGACCGGTGTGAAGGTCTTCAACTGGCTAGGTACCATGTGGAAGGGATCGATTAGCTTCGAGACCCCGATGCTTTGGACCCTCGGCTTCTTGACCACCTTCATCTTCGGTGGTCTTACCGGTGTAATCCTTTCGAGCCCAACGCTTGACTTCAACCTTTCGGACAACTACTTTGTGGTTGCACACTTCCACTACGTAATCTTCGGTACCGTGGTATTCGCCATGTTCGCGGGTATTTTCTTCTGGTATCCAAAGATGACCGGAAAGATGTTGAACGAACGTCTTGGAAAGATCCAGTTCTGGATGCTATTTGTTGGTTTCCACGGAACCTTCCTAGTGCAGCACTGGCTAGGTGTACAGGGTATGCCACGTCGTTACGCAACCTACCTACCTGGCGACGGCTTCACCTTCCTAAACCAGGTTTCAACCGCTGGATCGGTAATCCTAGCTCTCTCGTTCCTTCCATTCCTCTGGAACGTTTACATCACCTACCGCAAGGGTGTGAAGGTAAACGTAAACGACCCTTGGGGTTACGGACGTTCGTTGGAGTGGGCGACCGCATCGCCATTCCCACGTCACAACTTCACCTCGATTCCAGTAATCCGCTCGGAGTCACCTGCCTTTGATCTAAACCACCCAGAGGCCAGCGAC
>JBEGPG010000067.1:0-10115 GCA_041181585.1 Actinomycetota bacterium | reverse complement strand
CGGCTATCCGAACTCGCGGCTGATCGGTTTGCGACCACAAAGGTTGCGAAGGCAGTGCTCGAAAGTGCTCGAGCGAAGTTCCTAGAATAGACCGTCGTATTTCGGGCTTGGCGCCTCAGACATGAAGCGCTGCACGTCAGGGTCAATCATGACATCACGAAGTGTGATCGGTGCCGTTAGGTATAGGCCTTCCAGCGAGCGCACTCGGCTCAGTGCCACATACATTTGGCCCGCTGCGAAGGCGGTACCGCCGAGTTCAATCACCGCTTCGTCATAGGTTTGTCCCTGAGACTTGTGAACGGTTACCGACCAAGCCAGACGCAATGGAAGCTGACGGAATTCGGCCTGAACCTCTGGCACTAGAACTTCTTTGAAGCGCTGGGTCGATTCGTCGAACTCTTCCTCGAGGTGATACTTGACCTTTTCCCAGGTGGACTGGTGAACATCTAGCTCTTCCCCATCAACTTCTACTTTTACGTGGTTGTGAGAAACGATCTTCGTCACGTGACCGATGGTTCCGTTTACCCAACGACGGTTATAGCCGCCATCCTTCGCCGTGTTCTGATCGTCATTCTTGATGAACATTACCTGCGCCCCAACTTTGAGTTGCAGTGTCACATCGGCAGGCGGGTTAGCACCAAATTCTTTTAGCTCACCCATGGTGATTGATGCTTCGAAGAATTTAGTTTCGCCAGGGATGTTGGCTAGGCGACGCGAGTTGTGCGAGTCAACCTTGTGGTTCACTCCAGAAAGTCGAATCGCGTCCTCGTTCTTTGGGTAACGGTTACCGGCTTGGTTCAAGTGATCCAGCATTTCCTGGGTCACACTTCCGTCGCGAATGGCATTGAGGATTTCGATGAAGGTGTCATCGTGCTGACGGAAGTTTTCGTGCAACTCGTAGCGAAGCAAGTTGACCTCGCTCCAAACCTTGGCGTCGAAGAACCATTGGGAGCGGTAGTTTTCCTGAATGTATTCGTAGCCCTCAACATTTGGTTTCACTGCAATTGTTGGCAGCTGGTATGGGTCACCAAACATGACCACCTGGGCGCCGCCGAATGGGCCCTTGTTCTTGCCTCGGGCTGCGCGAAGCATGGTGTCCATTGCGTCCATTAGATCGGCGCTTACCATCGAGACTTCGTCGATGACTAAAACGTCTAGTGAGCGCAGTGCATCTCGAGTGCGCGGATACAGGTGCTTGTGAATCGGTTGGATGCCGAGCACACCTCTAGGGAATCCGAAGAACGAGTGGATGGTCTGGCCACCAACGTTATAGGCAGCGACTCCGGTAGGCGCAACCACTGCCACGTTCTTCTGGGTGTTTGCCACGAAGTAGTTGAGTAAGGTGGACTTTCCGGTTCCGGCACGGCCGGTCACGAAGACGTGGTCCTGTTCGTTTTCGAGGAACTCGAATAGGGCTAGCTGCTCCTTCGAGAGCGAGATGTCAAAAGTCACTGTTATTCCCCGTCGCGCTTTGCCAACTTGGCGAGCATTGCGTTGTAATCGTCTACGTCTTTGTTACCACTGCGGTCCGACGCTCGGTCGAGGCGCTTGGCCTCCCGGTTGTCGGCTCTGAACCATTGGATCGAGACGATAATCGTAAGCACAGCCGCTGGCATTTCCCCGATACCCCACGCTATGGCACCACCAGTGTGTTGATCTTCCAGCGGAGTTTCACCCCAGGTTCGACCCATGGCACCATACCACTCGGGAAGTAGAAGGCCTTCGCCACTCATGAGCGACAGACCGAAGAAGGCGTGGAAGGCTAGGGTTCCGATTAGCAGCATCAGGCGCATTAGGTATGGAATGT
This sequence comes from Actinomycetota bacterium, assembly GCA_041181585.1. Taxonomy (GTDB): domain Bacteria; phylum Actinomycetota; class Actinomycetes; order Actinomycetales; family Microbacteriaceae; genus Rhodoluna. Next base: position 8,308 of record JBEGPG010000067.1, on the reverse strand, counting down.
TTTGTGGTCCCGGGTCAACGCCGATAACCGCCTGAACAAATAGGTAGCCGGTGATTAGGAAGTGCACGATCATCCACTCGTGCCCTAGGTGGTCGTTAGTGGACCAGGCAAAGAGCGGGGTGAAGTAGAAGATCACCAGCGAAGCCGCGAAGTTGATTGCCGCCACGATTGGGTGCGAGACGAACTTGGCCCATGGGGTGTGCACCGCCCAAAGCACCCACTCACGAAGACCACGAGAGTCGTCTTTGCGGACGTCGCTGGTGCGAAGCAAGAGGGTGACCGGAGCTCCAGGTACCAGCAGCACAGGAACGCCCATGGTGAGAATCATGTGGGCCAGCATGTGGGTGCTGAACAGATACTGCTCGTAAACGTTTAGTGGGCCGCAGGTAATCCAAGCCAGAAGTGCCATTCCACTGAGCCAACTCACGGTTCGACCAGTCGACCATTTATCGCCGCGAGCGCGCAGTTTAAACACCCCGTATAAATAGAGTGCAGTTGCCGCCACCACGATCACTAGCCAAACCAAGTCGATCTTGTACGAGGTGAACCAGCGCTCGAGCGTTAGCTCGGGAGGTAGTGGCGATCCGGTAAGAATCATGGCTGGAGTGTCGGCCTGCTGCAACGGGATGTTGCTGCTTGGAGTAGCCGAGCGACTCATGGACGCACCGATGCCAAAGGCTGCTCCCATTAGCGCCAGTTCCAGTAACGCCAAAATACTGAACGTTTTTTTCGATGCCTTAGCCGCCCCAAGCACTCGCAAACGATAGATTGCTCCGAACAACCCCAGGGCAACCAGAATTACAACTTTGACGATGGCCAGAACTCCCCAGGCGGTGAATAGGTATTTTGAGTCGGCGATTCGCAAGGCTGCGGCGGCGACACCACTAACGGCAGTGAGCCCGAAGGCAAACAGGGCCAAGGTTGAATAGCGCTTGGCGAGTGTCAACCAGTTCGGCTGGTTTAGGTTGAAACCAAGTTCGATTAGTCCGCCAACCCAGACCGATACTGCTACCAGGTGAATGCCCATGGAGTTCACGGCCATGTCGTGACCCGCGGTTCCAGCGGCGTGGCCGATGAGCGCGAGTGGCACTAGTGCGGTCAAAGCGAGCAGGGCCACGATCAGGGTGGAACGCAATGATCCGATGCTCACACATAGGAAGCTGATACACGCAGCGGCAATCAGGTTCAAGCTGAGAGCCTGACCTAGTTCAACGTCGGTGGCGAACTGCCATAGCCCAGCGCCGAAGTTGTCGTCGGCCGATAGCTTCGAACCAGTGACCCAGAGGTAGGTGAGCAAGAAGTGGAAGCTTCCGGCGAACGTCCAAGTCATTGAGGCGAGTGAAACTCGCTTTAACAATCGCGTAAGCGATTCCGATTTATCTGAAAATGCCCACGCGGCGAAAACTAGACCGCCGACCGTCCAGGCCATTGCTATGTTCTTGATTGATTGCACAATCGGCTGTGCCCAACGAACCAATTCGCCCGGGTCACCAATAGCCAGTGGTCCATTACCCTTGGTGAAACTTAAGCCAGCCCAAACCGCCAGGGCGGCAAAAAGGTAGATCGAGAACAACCCGCCTAGGCGTTTGGTCAATCTTCAACCTTTGGCCAGAAGCGACCTGCGGTAGTTGCATAGTGCTCATAGGCAGGGAACTTCGCGCTTAGGTACCGCTCTTCAAGGATTGATTTCTGATGAAGCACCACGTGCAGAGCAATCGAGAACAGGATGTGCGGGAAAGGTCCGCCCGATAGACCGATGCCGTAACCAATCCATAGAAGCCCAGCGTAGATCGGGTGGCGCATGAAGCGGAAGATTCCATTGACCACAAGTGTTGCATCGGCCGAAGGCTCCGGCCAAACCACGCGAATAGCCTGCAGAGCCTGCTGCTTGAAATCGCCCTCAAGCTTTGGAAGCGATTGCTTGAACAGCTGACGGATGGCCATGATGACCAGCATCAGACCGATGAAGAAAAAGATGACGCCGCAAAACTCGAACAGCACATCGACGATTCCGAATCCGACGTGTGAGTCTGGCCAGAAAAACAAAAGCCCCAATAGAACGAACTGGGCTATCACCAGGTACTTGGGGTTTTGGAGGAACTTCACATCTCCATCTTAAGCGAGAAGGCGCCGACCGAAGTCGACGCCTTCCACATGAAGCTTCTACTACTTAACAGCAGCCTTTAGCTTGCTACCAGCCGAAACCTTTACGGTGTTAGCAGCAGCGATCTGGATGGTTGCGCCAGTCTGAGGGTTGCGACCGGTGCGAGCTGCACGGTGACCCTTCTCAACCGAGATCCAACCAGGAATGGTGACCTTGTCACCCTTCTTTACGGTCTTTGCGATGGTCTCGAACAGAGCGTCAACAACGCGGTTGACGGCTGCCTGCGACTCACCAGTGTGTGCAGCAATGGCGGCTACTAGCTCGCCCTTGTTTAGAGTGTTAGCCATTTGGCCCTCCAATGTCTAGAAAGAATGACTATGTTTAGTCGCTATAAATCTAGACCGCAGGTATTTTCTATCGGTTATTTCGCTCGGCGTGTCTATATCCCTTTATTTATGCGGTTAAACGAAAAACCGCCACCCGAAGGTGACGGTTTTATCGAATTTGATTTACCAGGACGACTTGGTGATACCTGGAAGTTCTCCGTTGTGTGCCATCTTGCGGAAGCGAACACGGGAGATACCGAACTTGCTTAGAACACCGCGTGGACGACCATCGATGGCGTCGCGGCCACGAACGCGAACTGGCGATGCGTTGCGAGGAAGCTTCTGTAGACCTAGGCGTGCCTCTTCGCGCTGTGCGTCGGTGCTGTTTGGGTCTACTAGTGCCTTCTTTAGTGCGAGACGCTTTTCTGCGTAACGCTCAACAACGATCTTGCGCTGCTCGTTGCGGGCAATCTTGCTCTTCTTAGCCATGGATTAACGCTCCTCGCGGAATTCGACGTGCTGACGTACTACTGGGTCGTACTTCTTCAGAACGATACGGTCTGGGTCGTTGCGACGGTTCTTCTTGGTTACGTAGGTGTAACCGGTGCCGGCAGTCGACTTCAGCTTGATGATTGGACGGATGTCCTTGTCCTTCTTAGCCATTTACTATGACTCCTTAGATCTTCTCGCCACGGGCAAGTAGCGAAGCAACGACCGACTCAATACCGCGAGCGTCGATTACCTTGATGCCACGAGCACTCAAGTTGAGGGTTACGTTGCGCTTCAAAGAAGGCACAAAGTAGGTCTTCTTCTGAATGTTTGGGTTGAAGCGACGCTTGGTCTTGTTCTGCGCGTGCGAAACGTTGTGGCCAAACTGTGGGCCAGTCTCAGTCACCTGACAGTACGCTGCCATTTCTTCTCCTTGTTGGCAAGCCAGATTGATCCCAGGATTTGGGTTTTGTTTTGGCTTGGGTACAAAAACTATGTTGCTCAAAGCAACTTCATAAGTTTAGGCGAGTTACTAGTGCTTGTGCAAGTCTGATTTTTAAGCACAACTAGGGCATTTGCCCGAGTCGTTTAGCTTTGACCCACACTTGTCGCAGAACTTGCCCGTCGAAGTTTGCTGCACAGGTACTGAAACCGTCTTTGGCTCGGTAGCGGGTTCAGCTGGAATCGCTGGAGCTTCGCCACGCGTAAGGTTTTTCACGATCGAATTTCCGATGATGTAGAACAAGATTCCGGCGATACAGGCCACAAAGATTGCCGGTGCGCCAAGACCTACCGTAGCCATGGCTGGGAAGGTTGCAATACAAACCGAGATGAACAGCGGCATCTGCAGGTTTCTAGCCTTCGCAACTACTTCAACGCTACGTTTGGTCGGCGCGTTCACAAATTCCAGCGCCGATGGCACCAGCGTTAGCCCACCCAGCGCAAACATGACGATCCCGATATCGCCGATCGATCCGGCAGAAAGAATTAGCCCAACCAGCAAGATTGCGTAGGTGGCTAGTTCAACGATTCCCAGAACTCGCAGTTGTTGAAAGCGATCTGGCTCTACTTCTTTTTCCATTTTGTTTTCCCCCATGTTGCAGTTTTAGCAGGGGAATTGGCTATTTACAAGAAGCACAGACACCAAAGATGTCGATGGTGTGGCTCGGAGATGAGAAGCCGTGAGCCTTGGCGACCTGATCGGCCCATTGTTCAACCTGCGAGGCCTCGATCTCAACGGTCTTGCCACACTCACGGCAAATGAGGTGATGGTGATGCATGGTTCCACAGGCGCGGTAGAGCAGTTCACCGTCCTTGCTCTGTAGGCTGTCTGCTTCGTTGGCGAGAGCCAGGTCGGCGAGCGTTCTATAGACCGTTGCCAGACCAATGGTTGAGCCATGGTTTCGAAGAACAAGGTGAAGCTGCTGGGCCGACACGAATCCGGTGGCTTCGCCGAGCGCGTGGCGAACGGCGTCTTTCTGCCAGGTATTCCGTTTAGTGGTCATCGGGTCTTCACCCATTCAATTCCTCGGGCAACCAAATAAATAAGGAACGAGATGCTGGTCACGTATGGGCTAATCGGCAGGCTCGAACCTAGCGCCAGGAGAATTCCACCCACGACGGCGACGAAAGCAAACGCGACCGACAAGATCGGAATTACGAACGGGGAACGACTCAGACGAACCGCAGCGGCGGCCGGAGTAACCAACAGGCTGAGCACCAGCAAAGCTCCAACCACCTGGATGCTGGCTGCCACGGCCAAACCAAGCAGCAGCATGAAGATTACCGAGAGGCTGCGCGTGGCCACTCCTCTAGCCGATGCCACCTCGGCGTCGATCGATGCGAAGGTGAGCGGGCGCCAGATCACCAGCAGGGTGGTAACTACAACGGCTCCGAGAATCGAGATGGAGATCAGTTGCGGGTCGTCCACGGCCACAATCTGACCGGTAAGCAAGCCGAACTTATTCGAGGCGCGACCCTGGTAAAGCGAGAGTGCCAAGATTCCGAGGCCGAGGCCGAACGGCATGAGCACTGCGGTAATCGAGTTTCGTTCCTTAGCCTTGGCACCTAGTGCGCCAATGACGACGGCAGCCACGAGTGAGCCGAGCACCGAGCCAAGAATTACATTGCCCCCAATTAGCAAGGTGATCGAGGCGCCAGCGAAGCTGAGCTCGGAAATACCGTGGACGGCAAATGACATATCGCGATTGATTACAAAGACGCCTACTAGCCCGCCGACCACGGCAAGGATTGCTCCAACGATTAGTGAGTTGGTTACCAGCGGAAGCAGCTGATCGTAATTAGAGAAGTCGAAAATCATGACCACTCCTCATCGTGGTGGTGGTCATGATCGTCGTGCGCACCGATCACCAGAATGCGTCCCTGGTTTCGCACCACGTCAATCGGGGTTCCGTATAGCTCGGACAGAGTTTCCGAATTCAGAACTTCGTCGGGGGTTCCAATGCGGAAGCTTCCTTCGGCAAGATAGAGCACTCGATCAACCTGGTCGAGAATCGGGTTCACGTCGTGGGTCACAAACAACACGGCAGCGCCGTGCTCGCTACTTTCACGAGCTAGCAATTCGGCAACTGCTGCCTGTTGGCTATAGTCGAGTGCGCTCAGAGGCTCATCGGCAAGAATCAAATCCGGCTCGGAGATCACGGCCTGACCAACGCGGAAGCGTTGCAACTCTCCGCCGGACATTTCGCCGATCGAACGATGTTGTAATTCGTGGCCCTCGATCGCGTCGATGATGTGCTGATACTGGGCGCGCGACTGCTTGCTAGGCATCCAAAAGCCATAGCGGTGACCGTTGAGCCCTAGCCAGAGTAGGTCCTTGCCACGAATCGGCATGGTGGTCTCCGGTTGTCGGTGCTGCGGCACGTAGCCAACGCGGCGTGAGCCGCGACGAATTTTCTGCCCATTGAGCTTGATCGAACCCGACTTCAGCTGCAGCTGACCGAGGATGCTTTTCAGTAGGCTCGACTTTCCCGAACCGTTGGCACCGAGCACGGCAATGAATTCCTTTGGCTTCACCTCAAGGTTCAAATTGGACCAGAGCACGCGGCCGTCGAGTTCGAGGGTCGCGTGCTCGATGTTCAATACCGACTTAGTCACTTTCCGATCACCATCTCGATTGCACCGTCGAGCATCTCTAAATAACCTCCGTGGTACTCAAAGGTGTCTGGATCTTGGTTCAGTAGTTCACTGAATTCATAGTTCGGAATTTTGGTATTCACCGAGAGCAGTGTTTCAATCTGCGCTGTCTGGGTGCTGCCATTGATGAGGATTGCTCGAACTCCTCCCGACTTAATGAGGTCACTCGCCTCGCGCATCACAGCCGGTGGCACATCGCGTTCCTCTTCAATAGCCTCGCTGAATCCCGCTGGGGTAGCGTCAATGTATCCAGCATCTTCAACCAGGTAAGCAACCAGTGGCTCGGTTTGGAACACCGAGATCTCAGACGGCACCACGTCCGCCAACGACAGCCCAACCCTGATCTTTTCTAGTCGAGCCTTGCGCTCGGAAATTTCATTACGAAAATCAGCGACCCGAGCTTCGACGGCGTCGGTCTTCGACTCGTCGATGCTCTCGATTGCGGCACCGATTACAGCGGCCACATCGCCGACCTGATCAACGTCGTACCAAATGTGTTCGTTGCGGTTTGCATCATCCCCAGACGCCATGAAGGCATCAACCGTGATGGCCGGGGTTGGATCGGCATCAACGGCCACCTGCATGAAATCGTCGTAGCCTCCGCCGTTCATGATTACGATGTCGGCATTGTTAATAAGCAGTTGGTCTCGAGCCGAAAGCTCGTAGGAGTGTGGATCCTGGTTGATGTTGTAGATGATGGCGTCGACGGTCGCTAGATCTCCGGCAACGAAATTGGCCACCGAACCCCAAACATTGGTTGAGGCTACGATCTTGATTGCGCCTTCACCGGCCTGCCACCTGGGTGCAGTGGTTGGGGCGCAACCGCTCAGCGCTAGAAGCGCTGTAATTGCGAGTGTCAGCGAGCGAAGTTTATTCACTCTCTAAAGTTATGACTTATTGAGAATGATTGTCAATAGCAATTAGTCGAGAAGAAGTGCTGGCTCTTCGATAACCGAGGCAACGTCCTGGACGAAACGAGATGCCACGTCTCCGTCGACCACGCGGTGGTCGAAGGTTGCGCCGATGGTTGTGATCTGGCGAACCTGAATCTCGCCGTTGACCACCCAAGGCTTCGGGCGGATCGAACCAAGGGCCACGATGGCAACCTCACCAGGGTTCAAGATCGGGGTTCCGGTGTCCACACCGAACACACCGATGTTGGTGATGGTAATGGTTCCATCCTTCATGTCGGCAGGAGTGGTCTTACCTTCACGGGCGGTGGCTGCCAGCTGCTCGATTGCCTGAGCGAGCTCGAGCATCGACATCTTGTCGGCATCCTTGATGTTTGGAACGATTAGGCCGCGAGGGGTTGCCGCAGCGATACCGAAGTTCACGAAGTTGTGAACGATGATCTCTTCTTCGGTGAAGGTTGAGTTCACCATTGGGTTACGGCGAACGGCCCACATCATTGCCTTGGCCATGATTAAAAGTGGGGTCACCTTGGTGCCCGCGAAGTCGGTGGAAGCCTTCAGGCGCTTTACATACTCCATGGTTCGAGTGGCGTCGACGTCAACGAAGATGCTCACGTGCGGAGCGGTAAAGGCCGAGGAAACCATCGCGTTAGCGATCGCCTTGCGAACACCTTTAACCGGAATGCGCTCTTCGCGCTCACTTGGAGCAGCTGGAGTGCTTAGGTTGCGGAAGACGCTGGCCTGCTGGGCAGAGCCTAGGACGTCCTCACGCGTGATGTCACCGTTCAAACCGGTTGGAGTGACCTTACTTAGGTCGACTCCAAGGTCGGCTGCAAGCTTGCGAATCGGTGGCTTGGCCAGAACCTGAGTTTCTGGGTGAGTAGGCACCGCGAGGTGCCCGGCTGGAGCTGGAAGCGCCGCCGCAGGAATTGCAGTGATGGCGGTGGTGTTGGTTGGAACTACCGGAGTGGCGGCACGCTTGCGGCGAACCGGACCGTTCGGGTCGGCAACGCCGTAGCCAACCAAGGTTGGAGTGCGCTCTTCGGCAGCAGCTGCGTTGGCGGCAACATCGGCTACGGCCTGGTGCACCGCGGCAGCCGATTCGGCTTGAGCGATGGTTGCTCCAACGGCATCGTCGGCAACGGTTGCCGAAATAATTGGCTTGCCCACCTCAACGGTGTCGCCCTCGTTGGCCATTAGTTCGGAGACAACTCCGGCGAATGGGCAAGGAAGCTCAACCAAAGACTTGGCGGTTTCAATCTCCACGATGATCTGGTTCACGGTAACGGTGTCGCCAGGCTTCACCTTCCACGAAACAATTT
>JBEGPG010000066.1:0-3167 GCA_041181585.1 Actinomycetota bacterium | reverse complement strand
ACTGGGTTGTCGGTGTCGTGCTATTCGTCCTCGGCATGGCTGGTGGCTTCACCGGTTACTCACTCCCTGACGACCTGCTCTCGGGCAACGGCCTTCGAATCATCGACGGCATGATCAAGGGTGTTCCTATCGCGGGCTCATACATCTCGTCGCTTCTGTTCGGTGGCGAATTCCCGGGTGAGTCGATCGTGGCTCGTCTGTATGGCCTTCACATCCTCTTGATTCCAGCTCTGATTCTGGTCTTCATCGTCATCCACCTGTTCATGGTGGTCATTCACAAGCACACCCACTACTCAGGCCCAGGCCGCAAGGACACCAACGTCGTTGGTTACCCTCTGATGCCTGTTTACGTTGCCAAGGCTGGTGGCTTCTTCTTCATCGTGTTCGGTGTGATCATGCTGATTGCAGCAACCATCACCATCAACCCGGTTTGGAACTACGGAAGCTACGACCCATCCCCTGTTTCGGCTGGTACCCAGCCTGACTGGTACATCGGTTGGGCCGACGGCGCACTGCGTTTGGCTCCAAGCCACCTGGAAACCTACTGGTTCGGTTACGTATGGTCATGGAACATCCTGCTCCCGATCATCGTTCTCCTCGTGTTCCTGGTTCTCGTTGGCGCATACCCATTCATTGAGAAGTGGGTAACCGGCGACGAGCGCGAGCACCACGTGCTTGACCGTCCACGCAACGCTCCGACCCGTACCGCTATCGGTGCAGCCGGTGTCATGTTCTACGCGGTTCTTTGGGCCGGCGCTGCCACGGACCTCTTGGCAACCAACTTCCGTCTATCGCTGAACCAGGTTCTGACCACCATGCAGATCCTGCTCATCGTGGCTCCGATCATTGCGTTCATTGTGACCAAGCGCATCTGCCTTTCGCTACAGCGCAAGGATCAGGCAATCGTGCTTCACGGTCGCGAGACCGGTCGCATCGTTCGCATGCCTCACGGTGAATACATTGAGGTTCACGAGCCTCTAGACAAGTACGAGCTCTGGAAGCTTGTTGACTTCAAGGACTACAAGCCGACCCTGGCTCGTCCAAATGCCGAAGGCAAGATCACCGTTGGTGCTCGTGTTCGTGCAGCAGTCAGCCGCTTCTACTTCGAGGACCGCATTGCTCCAGTGACCGCTACCGAGTTGGCAGCAGCCCACTCACACGGTCACGAGGACCACGCAGCAATCGAGGCTCCTAAGGCTGCAAAGAAGGCTCCTGCAAAGAAGCCAGCAGCTAAGAAGGCTCCTGCAAAGAAGAAGTAATCAGCCACGGTTGATTCCGGGCCCGTACGAGCAATCGTGCGGGCCTTCTTCTTTAGACTGAACTAATGCTTCACCACATCAGCATCGGCGTTAGCGATCTGCAACGTTCGGGTGCCTTCTATGACTCGTGCCTAGGCTCGCTCGGCTATCGGCGCGTCTGGGAAGACCTCCGGCCTGGCGAACAGCACCAGGCCATCGGATACGGCGTTGAGGATGGCAAAGACAAGTTCGCACTCAAGGAGCGACACTCAGAGTCGCTATCGGCCGGGCAGGGCTTCCACCTGGCTTTCACAGCACCTAGCCGCGACGCAGTGGTGGCGTTCCATGCTGCAGCCTTGGCTCTAGGGGCCACCGACCGCGGTGGGCCGAAAGTCTGGGCGGAGTTCGGTGACACATACTTCGCCGCGTATGTGATTGACCCAGACGGTTGGCAGCTCGAGGCGGTCTTCAAGGGATAGCGGGTCAGTTACCCACCGCTTGGAGCTTGCCACTCCCCTGCGCTAACGCGAGCCCTTGCACAAACTCGCACCTTGCCCACCTCCGGCGCGGGTAAGAGAAAACCCCACGACGGGTCGTGGGGTTTGTCTTTAGCTAGATGCTTAGTGAGCGAAGCGACCGCGGCTGTGCTCGAATACGAAGCCAATGATTGCGACTAGGGCCAGTGGGAAAGCGATAAAGAACAACCACCAGCCAATTGCCAACGCGGCAAAGGCCAACGCGCCGAAAAGACCGAGGAAGAATGGCCACCAACTCCAAGGAGCGAAGAAACCGATCTCCGTGTCGCCGTCTTCAATGTTTGCGTCTAGGCGGTCTTCAGGAACTAGCCCTTGCGACTTGTCTGTCTTGGCAACGTAGTACGCCAAGAAGATAGACATAATTCCGAGCATCGCGATCGCCGCAGTGCCGATTGGTTCAAATGGGAATCCAAACCAATTAGCCGATGCGGATTCATTTTGGTTGTCTAGTGCGAACCAAACCGCGTAAGCGATTGCATCGATGATGTAAAACGCAGCTAGGAACCAGAAGAGTCTTCCGTTGAATTTCATCTAATTAACCCTTCTTTGCGGCGGCTTTTGCTTCGGGAGCAGCAAATTCCGGGTGGTTCAGGTCGAATGCTGGCGACTCTGAACGAACGCGTGGAATCGAAGTGAAGTTGTGACGTGGGAACGGTGATGCGGTTGCCCACTCGAGTGAACGTCCGTATCCCCAAGGGTCGTTGAGGTTAGTGCGCTCGCCCTTGCGGTAGGTGATCCAGACGTTCCATAGGAACGGCAGGAACGAGAGAGCCAAGACAATCGAACCGTAGGTCGAGAGTTGGTTCATCCAGGTCACGTTGTCTTCTGGTAGGTAGGTTGCATAACGACGTGGCATACCTTCAATACCAATCCAGTGCTGGACTAGGAACGTACCGTGGAAGCCGATGAACAGCAGCCAGAACTGGATCTTGCCGAGACGCTCATTGAGTAGCTTGCCGGTCATCTTTGGGTACCAGAAGAAAATACCTGCGAACATCGCGAACACCACGGTACCGAAGATTACGTAGTGGAAGTGCGCTACCACGAAGTAACCGTCAGAGAGGTTGAAGTCGAGAGTTGGCGAAGCGAGGATGACACCGGTCAAACCACCGAAGATGAAGGTGGTCAAGAAGCCAAGTGAGAACAACATAGGGGTCTCGAAGCTAATCGATCCCTTCCACATCGTTCCAATCCAGTTGAAGACCTTTACACCGGTTGGAACGGCAATCAACATGGTGGTGAACGCGAAGAACGGCAGAAGAACCGAACCGGTCACGTACATGTGGTGCGCCCAAACAGTCATTGAGAGAGCTGCAATGGCGATGGTTGCGTAGACCAGGGTCTTGTATCCAAAAATCGGCTTGCGGCTAAAGACTGGGAAAACTTCCGAGAT
>JBEGPG010000065.1:0-3159 GCA_041181585.1 Actinomycetota bacterium | reverse complement strand
CAGTTCCGTGAACACTTGCTGAGCGCTGCTCTCGCTCCGGTTGAGTCAGAGCCGGCAGCTCCGGTTGCTTTCACCGAGGTTCTCGACGGAATTCCAGAGGAAGCCCCAACGGCAGTGCTAGAAACTTCCGAGCCAGATGCCTTCGACGAATTGCTCGGCGGGCTGCTCGAGGAAACCCCTGAGGTTAAAGCTCCGGTTGAAAAGCCGGTCAAGGTCGAGATCGACACCAACCCGTTCAAGTCGCTCGGAGTTGATTTCGAGGCCGAGGTCGTCGACGTTTCGGAGCCGAAGGTTGTTACCGAGGTTTCTCAGAAGCGAACCGGACTGTTCTGGGGTCTCGGTTCTGGCCTCGTTGTAGTGGTAGTCGGAATGCTGGTTTACCTACTGGCCTTTGGAAAGTTCAATGTGGTTCTGCCGCAGAACAATAACGTGACCGTAACCGATGTCACCAACCAGACCCTCGAAGAGGGATCGGCCGCACTTGAGAAACTAGGCTTCACCATCACTCAGGTTCAGGCACCGAGCGACACCGTTCCTGCCGGAGCCATCATCGGCACCGACCCAGCCGCGGGAGCAACTGCAGAAAAGGGAAGCTCGATTACCCTGACCGTTTCTACCGGTCCGGCCGAGGTTGCAGTGCCTTCACTGCTTGGACTTACGGAACAGGAAGCCAAGGACAAGTTAGCCAGCGTGGGGCTTGAGCTAGGCACGATTCTGCCTGGCACCAGCGCCACTGCACCGGCCGGTAAGGTGATCCAGTCCACTCCAGAGGTTGGAACCTACGCAGCCAGCGGCTCGACTGTAGACCTAATCATTTCGAACGGCAAGGTTGATGTACCAGACGTGACCAGCATGGCCATCACTACCGCGAAGACGACTCTTCAGGGTGTGGGCATTGGGCTGAAGGTTCTGATTGCCACTCAGGAAGCTGGTTGTGCCAACAACCCGCCGCTGGGTAGCACGGTTTTGAGCCAGTCGATTCCACCGGGAACCACCAAGCAGGGTTCAACTATCACCCTGTATGTGGCTTGTAACGCTAACTAATTAGCGGGCTAAGCGACCTTGCTCTCTCGGATGCGCCGGTGAGTCCAATCGACTCTAACCAGTTACCAAGCATCTGATATCCACCTTCGGTGAGCACGCTCTCCGGGTGGAACTGCACCCCGTAAATTGGTTTACTGCGGTGACGAACGCCCATGATTACTCCACCGGCACTGGTTTCGCTCTTGATGGTCTCGGCGGTTACTTCCAAATCGGCGGGAACCGTCTCACGAACAATTGCAAGCGAATGGTAGCGGGTAGCGGTAAACGGGTGGTTTAGCCCGGCGAAAATCAGTGAATCGTTGTGTTCAACCAGCGAAGTCTTGCCGTGCATGAGCTCATCCGCCTGACGCACGGTTGCGCCCATGGCCTCGCCGATCGCCTGATGACCAAGGCAAACACCGAATACCGGTAACTCGCTCTGGAGGGCGAACTTCACAACGGGGATCGAAAGACCCGCTTCGGCAGGGGTTCCAGGGCCAGGTGATAGCAGCACCGCGTCATAGCCGGCCAAAAGACCTGGCAACTCACTCTCGGGAACCACGTCATTGCGTAGCACCTCGGTTTCGGCACCGAGCTGCTGCAGATAGCCGTTTAGCGTGTAAACAAAGCTGTCGTAGTTGTCGAGAACAAGGATTTTTGTCATTAGAAATTAAGCCTAACTTCTACGAATAGAATTAACGCATGTCTGAAAAGAATGAAGCACCTGCAAAAGCCAAAAAGGTAAAGGCTCCGAAGCCTGCAAAGGTTAACCGCGAAGATTTGCCAAACCCAGTTTGGTACAAGCCAGTTATGTTCGGCTTCATGCTGGTTGGACTGATCTGGATTCTCACCTACTACATCTCGAGCACTCTGCTACCTCTAGGTAGCGCATGGGACAAGATTGTTCCGGCTCTGAACATTGGTTCATGGAACCTTGTAGTTGGTTTCGGTTTGGCAATGGTCGGCTTTGCCATGACCACCCGCTGGAAGTAATCCTTAGCGTTTAATTTGTGTGAAGTACCAGGCGATAGCCGCACCCGCGACAAGTCCACCTAGGTGTGCCGAAACTGCGACACCTGGATTCACAAACCCGATGATCACGTTGATACCGATCAGGGTCAGCATCTGGGACGAACGGTATCCGAGAGCACGGATGATTACGAAGTAGGCGCCCATGAGGCCAAAGATTCCGCCCGAGGCACCAACTGCAATTCCCATTGGGTCGAAGACGATGAAAGCAATAGACCCACCTACGATCGACGCCAAATAGAGCCAAACGAAGCGCTTTGGGCCAAGGAACTGTTCAATCGCTTCGCCGAAGATCCAAAGCGAATACATGTTGAGCAAAATGTGTAGCCAGTCGGCGTGAGCGAACCCGGTGGTCAGAATCGTCCATGGCTCGGCGAGGAAGACCGAAGGTTGAAGGGCTAGCAGGCTTGTTACGGCAGATCCGGAAGAAATTTGAGCTAGGAAAACTAGGACGTTAATACCGATTAACGTCCTAGTTACCTTGCCGCGGTTAGCCCACTGGCTCATGCGTGTTAGAGCTTCTCGATGTCTACCGAGACGATCTCAACGTCGTCTAGGGGTCGATCGCTCATGTCGGTTGGGACCGAGGCAATTGCATCAACCACGCGCTTGCTGGCGTCGTCGGCTACTTCACCGAAAATGGTGTGCTTGCCCCAGAGGTACTCTGGCTCGGAAACGGTGATGAAGAACTGTGAACCGTTGGTGCCCGAACCATCGAAGCCCTTGCCGGCGTTAGCCATGGCAAGAAGGTATGGGCGGTCGTAGTGAAGCTCGTTGTGAGGCTCATCGTTGAAGGTATAGCCAGGTCCGCCACGGCCGGTGCCGGTTGGGTCTCCACCCTGAATCATGAAACCGTCGATGATGCGGTGGAAGATTACGCCGTTGAAGAATGGCTTACCGGTCTTGGTGCCGTCGGCTAGCTCTACGAAGTTGGCAACGGTAACCGGGGTGTGGTCACCGAAAAGGTTGATTTTGATTGCCCCGTGGTTGGTGTGCAGGGTCGCTACGTGAGTGTGTTGAGTCATGTTTCTATTCTCTCACGAGGGCTATCAGGTTGGGCGGGTAGGCTGTTCTAATGCACATCGCAATGTTCTTGGATCAACATCC
>JBEGPG010000064.1:0-2673 GCA_041181585.1 Actinomycetota bacterium | reverse complement strand
CAGCCAACGTAATGGATATCGAGCTAATCAAGGTTCCGGTAGATGAAAACGGCAAGCTCGGTGGCAATGCTTTGCGAGAAGCCCTCAAAGACAACACCGACGGCCTGTTCGCAATCGTGGCTACCGGCGGAACCACCAACTTCGGAATCGTGGATCACCTCGACGAGGTAGCCCAGGTAGCCAAAGAGCTCAACGTTTGGTTCCACGTTGATGGCGCCTACGGCTTGGCTGGAATGCTGTCGCACTACACTCGCCCTCTGTTCAAAGGTCTTGAGCACGCTGATTCGTTCATCGTTGACCCACACAAGTGGCTCTTCGCTCCGTTCGACGCCTGCGCCTTGGTCTACCGAAACCCTGAACACGGGCGCCTCGCTCACACCCAGCACGGCGAATACCTAGACACACTCACCAATTCCGGTGAATTCAACCCGAGCGACTACGCAATCAATCTCACCCGCCGCCCGAGAGGTCTTCCACTCTGGTTTTCCCTCGCAACTCACGGCGTGAACGCCTACCGAGAAGCGGTTTCGAAGAACATTGAAATTACCCACTTTGCCAGAAACGAAATTCTCCGACGCGACTACCTGGAGCTCGTGAGAGAACCAGAACTGTCGGTGGTCGTGTTCGAACGCATCGGCTGGAACCTTGAGCACTACGAAGAGTGGTCTAAACACTTGCTTGCTCAGAACATCGCCTTCGTCGTGCCTAGCTCCCACAAGGGTCGCCCAAACGCCCGCTTCGCAATCGTCAACCCGCTAACGAGCGAGGAACTCATCACCGAGATCCTCGACAGCATGGAGTAACCATGAGAATGCCAGCCGAGTGGGAAACCCACGAGCGAACTCTTATGGCCTGGCCATCTAATGGCTACACCCTCGGTGAAACCGAAGAAGAAGCAAACCGAGCTCGTCAGACCTGGGCCAACGTCGCCAATGCCATCATTCGCTTCGAGCCAGTCACCATGGTGGTTACGCACCAAGACACAGAAATCGCGAAACAATACTTAGACGATCGCATCGACCTAGTAACCATGGACCTCAACGACGCCTGGATGCGCGACATCGGCCCAACCTATGTGAAAGACCACAACGAACTCGTTGCCGTTAACTGGATCTTCAATGGTTGGGGCGCACAGAGTTGGGCGAGCTGGAACCACGATGACCAAGTTGCCAAGAATCTGGCTGATGTTTACGTAACCAAACGCGTTGACTCCCCAATGATCAACGAGGGTGGCGGCATCCATGTAAACGGCACTGGCACCATCCTGCTCACCGAAACCGTTCAACTCGGCAAGGGTCGAAATGAATCCTGGACCAAGGAACAGGTAGAAGCCGAGTTCCATAAGCAACTCGGAACCACCAACGCCGTTTGGATTAAACGCGGTCTAACCCGCGACTACGACGAATTCGGAACCCGCGGCCACATCGACATCGTGGCCTGTTTCTCTGATGAAACCACGATTCTTTATCACGACCAGCAAGACCCGAGCCACCCAGATTTCACGGTCTCCCAAGAGGTTCGCAAAACCCTTGAAGAACAAACCAATTTCACTCTGATACCGGTTCCCGCCCCAAAGACCCTGAGCGACGACGAAGGTCCGGTCGACTACAGCTACATTAACCACTACATCTGCAACGACGCCGTTATCCTCTGCGCCTTCAACGACCCGAATGATGAAATAGCCAAGACCATCCTTGAAAAGGCCTATCCCGGTCGCGAAATCGTTCTCGTCGACGCTCGCGAACTCTTCGCCCGCGGCGGTGGCATTCACTGCATCACCCAGCAGAAACCGCTATGAACCTAGACTGAGCATATGACTCAGCGAACCAAAGTTTCCATCATCGGTGCCGGTGCCGTTGGCACCTCAACTGCCTACGCACTTCTTATCAAGAGAATTGCCGGCGAGATTGCCATCTACGACACGAATAAGGCAAAGGTAGATGCCGAAGTTCTCGACCTCGCCCATGGTTCGCAATTCACCAACCCGTCGCGAGTCTATGGCGGCGACGACATCGAGGTTGTTCGCAATTCCGACGTAGTCGTAATCACCGCCGGAGCTAAGCAGCAGCCTGGCCAAACTCGCCTGGATCTTGCCGCCACCAACGTAAAGATTCTCGAAGACATCATGCCGAAGCTGGTGAACCTAGCTCCTGACGCAGTCTTCCTGCTTGTGACCAACCCGTGCGACGTGCTTGCCTATGCAGCGGTTCAGATCTCCGGTCTGCCTGCCAACAAGGTCTTCTCTTCGGGCACCGTCCTCGACTCCAGCCGCCTGCGCTGGCAACTAGCCGAGCGCGCCGGCGTTAGCACCGAATCGGTCCACGCAATGATCGTTGGCGAACACGGCGATAGCGAATTCCCGCTCTGGTCAGAAGCCAAAATCGGTCCAATCAAACTTTCAGAATGGAAGGTTGGCAACCGCTCTCTTCACCCAGAGGAATTAGACGAAATTGCCGACCAGGTAAAAAACGCAGCCTACAAAGTCATCGAGGGTAAAGGTGCTACCAACTACGCCATCGGTCTCAGTGCAGCCAGAATCGTGGAAGCCGTTCTTCGCGATGAATCGGTAATCCTGCCGGTTTCTTCGGTTCTAACCGACTACCTGGGAATCAGCGATGTTGCCCTGAGCGTCCCAACCGTGGTCAACCGCCAAGGCGCATCGAAGACCATCCC
>JBEGPG010000063.1:0-9852 GCA_041181585.1 Actinomycetota bacterium | reverse complement strand
CTGATCGATTCGGCACAGGACCTCACCCTTCACGCTAGCCTCAACTCGCGCTCCTCACTAACTGAGCTAGATGGCGCCGATGTGGTCTTCGATGTGACCAAGTTGGAAGTATCCGAACAGGTCGTAGAGTACTGCGTTGCTCGTGCCATTCCGGTAGTGGTCGGTACCTCTGGCTGGTCAGCTGCCAAGCTTTCCGAACTCGGTGCACAGGTTGAAAAACATTCCGGCACCGCGGTTATCGTTCCTAACTTCTCGATTGGTTCCATGTTGGCTACGCGCTTCGCAACCGAAGCCGCAAAATACTTTGCGACCATCGAAATCGTTGAGGCCCACCACCAGCACAAGATCGATTCGCCTTCCGGAACCGCAATTCGAACCGCTGAGTTGATTGCTAAGGCCAAGGGAGAAGTGCCGCTGGTTACGGGTGTCGGTCAGGAGGCTCGAGGAAAGATGGTTGCGGGGATTCCAATCCACTCGCTGCGTCTCAGCGGCGTAAGTGCCATGCAAGAGGTTTATCTGGGTGGGGAAAGCGAAGTTCTAAAGATTCACCACGAGGTTTCATCTGTGGCATCCTATGCCGGTGGAATCTTGGCTTCGATTCGCTTTGCTGCAACCAAACGCGGTCTGTTTGTCGGCCTGGACGCAGTAGTTTCCTAAAGTGCGCTCCCCAAAACTCGGTGCGGCAATCTCGATTGCGCTGCTCGTTGTTTATCTTTTACTGCTAGGTAACTGGGGAGTTGCCATGATCCGTGGCGGTCAACTTGTTGGCATCTTCATGGGAGCACTAGTGCTTGCCTTTCCGCTGCTCGGAGTCTGGGCGATCTGGCGTGAGCTTCGCTTCGGTATCAAGGTTGAGGCGATGGGTAAGGAATTGGAAGCCGCCGGTGAATGGCCGGTATTCCAGTTAGTAATTCGCCCAAGCGGAAGGCCAACTCGTGAGTCGGCGGACGAGAATTTCAAGACCGTGGCCGCAACCGCAGCCGCTAACCCAGAAAGTTGGAAGGCTGCCTTCGCGCTGTCTCTGGCGTACGATGCATGCGGCGATCGTCCGAGAGCAAGAAAGGCCATGGCCGAAGCCATGACCTTGCATGCTAAATAGATAAACTTACGGCTTGACGATTCCCACTCGAGCGAGGCCTAGCCAAATCTGGCAGCCAAGGCAGAAGTTGAATACAGCGTTTAGGAATGCAGCCACAAACGCGGCTGCAGCAGCGATTGTAAGGCCAAGCGGGATCCCAAGGACTCCTAGAACGAGGCCGGTTCCGGCAACCAGTAGGCCAACGAACTGAGCGAACTGCGGCGGACGCGCGTCCTCAAGTTCCTTTGGCGCCTGCAAAAGCGGGCGAACTAGTCGCTTGAAAAGGTAGCCGTAGGGGTGTTTGGAGTTTCCAAAGATGGCGCCGATTGCGAAGAGAGCAACGATGATCGACAGCAGTGAAACCGCAGCCGAGAAGGTCTTTGCGTCAAGCGACAGATAGATGTCTACCAGCAGTAGGGTAGCGGTGATGAAAGCTCCGAAGCGCGGACCGCGTGGGTCGATTTCCTTTTTACTCATTAGATAACGAAGTGTCCAATCTCTTCTTCAATGGTTGATGGTTTTGGTGCGCCACCGATTCTGGACTTTACTATTCCTTTGGAATCAAGAACCAGGGTGGTTGGGGTTTGCAGAATTCCGAACTTTTCGGCGAGATCTAGGCGGTGAGTTAGGTCGACCTCGATGTGAAGTACTCCGTGAGAGGTTTTTTCAAGCTCCGAGAACAACTTAGCCGTGTGTTTGCAGGTGGAACAGGTTTCGCTGGAAAACTGCAGGAACGTTGTGTGCTCACCGAATTTGGTAACTGGAACGCCATTCTTGGTGGCACCAATTTCAGCCAGATCAACCTGCAGGCCGTCCTTGATGCGCTTGGCACGCCCCGTGCTTGCCTTCCAAAGCAAGCCACCGATGGTAACCAATAGCACGATGCCGACAATTACGGCGAGTCTCTGGTCGATAGGCATGTTCCAAGGTTAGCCGCAGACGTGAAACACCTAGTGGGATGTTGCGAATTCTTACGTTGTCAGACGGGTATTCTTTTGGTGTGTCTGATATCAAATTCCGAAGTGATGTAACCGTAGAACTCGTGCGTGCCTCTGCAGCCGATTCCGACGTCTTGTTCGCCGCTCGCGTTTCGACTCAGGGTGAGCAGACCCTAGAGTCGGCAGCCGCCAATGTAGACGCCGCCGAGAATGAGAAGGCCAATAAGGGTCTGATCAATTACCTGATGCGCGATCGTCACGGTTCGCCTTTCGAGCACAACTCGATGACCTTCTATGTACAGGCTCCCATCTTTGTGTTCCGCGAATTCATGCGTCACCGTATCGCTTCGTACAACGAAGAGTCGGGCCGCTATAAGGAGCTGAACCCAGTGTTCTACGTGCCAGCTCCAGACCGCAACCTGGTTCAGGTTGGAAAAGCCGGGCACTACGAGTTCCTGCCTGGTTCGGCCGAGCAGATTGCCTTGGTTGAGCAGGAGTCGCGCACCGCATCGCAGCACGCTTACGAGTCTTACCAGCGCATGCTGGAAGCCGGTGTTGCTCGTGAGGTTGCCCGTATCGTGCTACCGCTGAACATCTACTCGTCGATGTACGTGACCATGAACGCTCGAGCTCTCATGAACTTCCTAAGTCTTCGCACCAAGCGCGAGGGAACTCACTTCCCATCGTTCCCACAGCGTGAGATCGAAATGTGCGCCGAGAAGATGGAAGACTTCTGGGCCGAGCTCATGCCTTACACCTACGACGCCTTCAACAAGCACGGACGCGTGGCTCCGTAATCTAGACCTCGTAGTCTTTCTCGCCCTTCGCAAGTTTCGTCTTGCGGAGGGCGAGCCACATTAAGGTGCCGATCAAAAGCGCCGAGGTCAGGTCAACGAAAACGGTGAGCAACAGGCTCAGGACCACGAGGATTAGATCCAACCTCGAGGCTTTGGCAATTTTCTTGAGTTCGTCAAACTTGAGCATGTTGGCAGCGGTTGCCAACAAGACCCCGGCCAAAGCGGGTAGTGGCACCAGGGTCACCAGCGGGGTGAGCGCCAAGACCATGACCACCAAGATCACCGAGTGGGCCATGGCTGCCACCTTTGATGTGGCTCCACTGCGAACGTTTACTGCTGTGCGAGCAAGTGCAGCGGTTGCTGGAACGCCGCCAAGGAACGGAACCACCAGGTTTGCCAAACCTTGACCAACCAGCTCCTTGTCGCTGTCGTGCCCAGAGGTATCTCCAGCCATGCGGTCGGCTATTTTGGCTGAGAGCAGTGCCTCGAAAGCACCGAGCGCGGCAATTCCTAGAGCTGGAACTATGAAACTAGGCCAGTTGCCAGTAACGTCGAGGAATCCCAGGCTCGGGCTTCCGAGTGGGTTTGAGATGGCTGGAATGGTGTTGAGTTTCAATCCGAATGCGATCGAGACCACGGTGGCAAGCAACAAGGTGAACATGCTTACCGGCAACTTTGCGAAGCGCTTAAGGCCGATCAGGCAGACGGTCATCGTGCCGAGAGTGATTGCCAATGCCGGTGCGGTTGGGGCATCGAACCAAACCAGAACTTGCTGCCATGCGGAAAGGTAAACCCGCTCCGAGTGAACTGCACCTACTCCCAGAGCCCAGCCAACCTGCTGTAATGCGATAACCACGGCGATGCCGGTGCTAAATCCCTCAATCACCGAGGCTGGCAATTTGTGAATGTGATGGCCGAGTTTGAAAAGGCCGGCTAAGACCAGGACGAACCCAGCTAGGAGGCCTGCAAAAAGCACTCCCGATGGCCCGAAGTTTGCTGCCAGTGGAATTAGCACCACGGTCATGGCCCCGGTCGGCCCGGATACCTGGAATCGACTTCCGCCAAAGAGCGCTGCAATGAATCCGGCGAAGATGGCGGTGGTGATTCCGGCAGCAGAACCTAGGGAACTGCTTTCGCCGAAGGCGATGGCGAGGGGGAGTGCAACCAGCGCAACGGTGAACCCAGCATTTAGGTTCGCCGTCCAAAACTTCATCGTTTTGAGCAACTGTATTCTCCTGCGCTCTAGGCTAACGCTAATCTTGTAGTTATGTCCGCACAAAACAAAGACCTCTTTGGTCAGGTGCTCGTAGCCCTGGTCACTCCGATGACCGCCGATGGTGAGGTCGACTGGCCTGCTACAGAGCGTCACCTCGACTACGTAATTTCTAATGGTGCGGACGGCGTCGTGGTCACCGGTACCACCGGTGAGACTTCCACCCTGACCGATGCGGAAAAGATCAAGTTAGTCGAAGTTGGAAAGTCGGTATCGGCTGGTCGAGCCAAGATCATCACCGGTGGTGGTTCGAACGAAACCGCTCACGCCATGCAGCTTTACAAGCTTTCCGAGAAGGCTGGCGCCGATGGTGTAATGATTGTCACCCCTTACTACAACAAGCCAACCCAGGCAGGTGTGCTCACTCACTTCCGCCTGATTGCCGACGCCACGGACCTTCCGGTAATCCTTTACGACATCCCGGGTCGAGCTGGAATCCCTATTCAGTACGAGACCATTCACCGTGCCGCGAAGCATCCAAACATCGTTGCCGTGAAGGATGCCAAGGGTGACTTGGCACAGGCTTCGCGAATCATGAACGAAACCGACCTGCTTTATTTCTCGGGTGACGACTCAAACATCATGCCTCACCTATCGATTGGCGCTACCGGCCTTATCGGCGTTACGGCAAACGTAGCGCCAGCTGCTTACCGAGAGATGATTGACGCCACCAACCGCAATGATTTCCACCATGCACTTTCCGTGCACAACTCGCTCGAGCCGCTGGTTCGAGCACTGATGACCCACGTTCCTGGAACCGTGGCTACCAAATACGTGCTACACGCTCTTGGGCTTATCGACAGCCCACGCGTTCGCCTTCCTTTGGTTGGTCCGGAAGAGGCCGAGGCTGCCCGTATTGAAAATGACATTTACGGTGTTGCCAAGATTGCTGGTCTATCGTTCGAGAACTTCCGCCCAGACCGCAACGCAGCAGCCGGTGGTGCTCTGCCGAAAGTGGCTGGCACAACCAGATAGGGGAACCCATTGGTTCAAACCCTCCCGGCTCCGGCCAAACTACAACCGAATACTCTTCGCATCGTTCCGCTAGGCGGAATCGGCGAGGTAGGTCGCAACATGACCGTATTCGAAATCAACGGCAAGTTGCTGATTGTTGACGTTGGCGTGCTCTTCCCTGAGGAACACCAGCCAGGCATCGACGTGATCCTGCCGGACTTTGGATACATTCGAGACCGCCTTCACGACGTCGTTGGGATTGTATTGACCCACGGGCACGAGGATCACATCGGTGGAGTCCCGTATCTCTTGAAGCTGCGCGAAGACATGCCACTGATTGGTTCGGCGTTGACCCTGGCCTTTGTTGAAGCGAAACTCAAGGAGCACAAGATCACCCCGTATTCGATGGTGGTCAAGGAAGGCCAGCGTGAGAAGCTTGGCGATTTCGACCTTGAGTTCGTGGCAGTAAACCACTCGATTCCAGACGCGCTCGCGGTTCACATCAAGACCGTTGCTGGCAATGTGCTCCACACCGGCGATTTCAAGATGGACCAGATTCCCTTGGATGGTCGACTAACCGACCTGAGAGCCTTTGCTCGAATCGGAGAAGCGGGTCTTGACCTGTTCATGTCGGATTCCACCAATGCCGATGTACCTGGCTTTACTCCGCTTGAGAAGGACATTGGCCCGGTTATCGACAACGTGATCTCACGCTCGCGTGGCAAGGTCGTCGTGGCCTCGTTCTCGTCGCACGTGCACCGCGTGCAGCAGGTGCTCGACGCCGCCCACTCCAACGGCCGCAAGGTTGCTTTCGTGGGCCGTTCGATGGTTCGCAACATGGAGATTGCAGCACAGATGGGGTACCTGAAGGTGCCAGCGGGCTCACTGATCGATTACAAGCACGCTGGCGATGTTCCACCGGAACAGATTGTCTATATGTCAACCGGTTCGCAGGGTGAGCCGATGGCAGTTTTGGCACGTATGGCAAACCTGGAACACGACGTACAGATTGGCGAGGGCGACACGGTTATTCTGGCGTCATCCCTGATTCCTGGAAACGAGAACGCCGTTTACCGCGTGATTGATGGATTGACCAAGCTCGGCGCCAACGTTGTCCATAAGGGCAATGCCAAGGTGCACGTTTCTGGCCATGCCGCTGCCGGTGAGCTGCTCTACTGCTACAACATCTTGAAGCCGAAGAACGTGATGCCGGTGCACGGCGAATACCGACACCTGATTGCCAACGGCAAGCTTGCCGAACAGACCGGCGTACCTTCCGACAATGTGCTGATTACCGAGGACGGCTGGGTGGTCGACCTGGTCGACCGCAAAGCCAGCATCGTGGGTGCGGTCGAATGCGGGCTTTTGTACGTTGATGGCAAAACCGTCGGCAAGGTTACCGAGGAAGACCTTCAGGACCGCCGAGTGCTTGCCGAAGAGGGCTTTATTTCGATCTTCGTGGTGGTCGATGACCACGGACGCGTGATCGTTGGCCCGGAGATTCGTGCCCGTGCCTTTGCCGAAGAAGACCATGTCTTCGACGATGTGAAGCCGGCCGTATCAGAAGCACTCGCCCAGGCCGCGTCCGAGGGCGTTCGAGACACCTATGCCCTCCAGCAGGTTATTCGACGAACCATCGGAACCTGGGTGAACAAGAAGCACCGACGCCGTCCGATGATCATTCCAGTGGTGGTCAAGGGCCAGTAGCCTACGGGGTTTTGTCCCTTGTAACTATTACCCTTGAGGCATGGCAGCATCACGTCCTAGTTCTTCGCGCTCTTCGAAACCTCGCAAGAGTTCATCTCGCAAACCCGCCCCAGCCTCTACATCGCAGGGTTGGTTTGCAAAGATCTACATGGGCATGGCCAATGGCGTTGGTGCCGCAGTTCGCGCTCTCACCCGCGGTCAGGAAATTTCCCAAGACGAACGTCGCGACGGATTCCCGTTCCTCATCTTCTTAGCCGGTATTTTCGGCGGTTGGGTCGCCTGGTTCCTTCCTGCCAAGGACGGTTTCGGGCATTTCTTGCACACCTGGACCATGGGCCTAATGTTTGGTCGAGTCTCGCTAGCCCTACCGGTTCTCATGGTGATCGTGGCTTTCTACCTGATGCGCTTTCCAGCTTCCGTGGCCAATAACGGCCGAATTGTTTTCGGTCTATTCCTGCTAGTAGTAAGCGCGACAGGTTTTTTCCACATTTTCGGCGGAGCACCTCAGCCAACGGATTTGAACTACAACGAACTATTCACCAACGCCGGAGGTATTTTCGGTTGGTTGATTGGCAACCCGCTGCTTGGGCTCACCGTCTGGGTGGCAGTTCCGGTCCTAGCTTTGATTTCGTTTGTGTCGCTGCTCATCACCACCAAGACAGCTCCAAATCGGATCGGTGAACGACTTCGTCAGCTACCGGTCATCATGTTTGGCGAGCCTGCCGAACCTAAGGCTAAGCCGGAGGTGACCGCAACCGAGGTTATCGACGACGCGTTCGATGGCACCAAGGTTCCATGGTGGCGCCGGGACAAGAAGGAAGTTGAAGAGCCGTTCGATACTCCGGTAACCAAAGAAGAAGTCTCCATTGAGGACATCTTCAAGGACGAGCCGATTGTTGACGTTCCGTCGGTTGACACCACGGTGAACACGGAACCAATCGATGTTGTTGCACTGGAGGTTCCGGATGAAGACCTGTTCGGTGAACCAGATCTTCCGCCAGTAGTCGAAGAGAAGACCAAGACCAAGCGCCCATACAATTTGCCGCCACTTGCAATGCTTCCTGCTGGTACCCCGCCGAAGGCAAAGACCGAGGCCAACGATGCGGTGGTCAAGGCCATCACCGCGGTCTTCACCGAGTTTGAGGTTGCGGCTCGCGTGGTTGGATTCTCGCGTGGCCCAACGGTAACCCGTTATGAAGTTGAGCTAGCACCGGGTGTGAAGGTTGAGGCGGTTACTCGTCTTTCCAACAACATCAGCTACGCAGTAGCCTCCAATGAGGTGCGCATCCTGGCTCCGATTCCTGGCAAGTCGTTGATCGGTATCGAAATTCCGAACACCGACCGTGAGACCGTATCACTTGGCGATGTCCTTCGCTCGAAGGTGGCCACCGACTCGAAGCATCCGATGACCATCGGTGTTGGCAAGGACGTCGAGGGTGGTTTCGTCATTGCCAACCTTGCGAAGATGCCACACCTTTTGGTTGCCGGTGCAACCGGAGCGGGTAAGTCGTCCTTCGTGAACTCCATGATCACTTCGATCCTGATGCGTGCCAAGCCAGCCGAGGTTCGCATGGTTTTGATCGACCCGAAGCGCGTGGAGTTGGCGGCCTACCAGGGCGTTCCACATCTAATCACCCCAATCATCACCAACGCCAAGAAAGCAGCCGAGGCTCTGCAATGGGTTGTGAAGGAAATGGACATGCGCTACGACGACCTCGCGTCGTTCGGTTTCAAGCACGTCGACGACTTCAACCGTGCCGTTGTGGCTGGTGAAGTAAAGGTTCCGGAGAACTCAAAGCGAGTGCTTCAGCCTTACCCATACCTACTGGTGGTTGTCGATGAGCTTGCCGACCTAATGATCGTGGCTCCTCGTGATGTTGAAGATTCGATCGTTCGCATTACTCAGTTGGCACGAGCCGCCGGTATTCACCTAGTGCTTGCAACTCAGCGACCTTCGGTGGACGTGGTGACCGGTCTTATCAAGGCAAACGTTCCGAGTCGTCTGGCATTCTCGGTTTCCTCGGTAACCGACTCTCGTGTCATCTTGGATAGCCCAGGTGCAGAGAAACTGGTGGGCCAGGGTGACGCTCTGTTCTCTCCAATGGGAACCAATAAGCCGATTCGTGTTCAGGGTGCTTGGCTGAGTGAGGACGAACTCGAGAAGGTCGTCAAGCACGTCAAGGCCCAGATGGATCCGGAATACCGTTCAGACGTTGATGAGCCGGTTGTAAAGGCCATGGTCGACTCCGACATCGGTGATGATCTAGAGGTGCTGCTTCAGGCCGCTGAACTCATTGTGAACTCGCAATTCGGCTCAACTTCGATGCTGCAGCGAAAGCTGCGAGTCGGATTCGCCAAGGCGGGTCGCCTGATGGATCTCTTGGAGTCGCGCAACATCGTTGGTCCAAGTGAAGGTTCGAAGGCGCGTGAGGTCCTGGTTAAGCCAGAAGACCTACCAACCGTGCTTGCCCAGTTGCGTGGCGAGCCAGGCGCCAAGACCACCACCGAGGTTGCCAATGCCGCCGACCGAATCGATCAGGGAACCATGGCTGCAGGAGACTTCGAGGAGTTCATCCCCAAGGGTGACCCAGACGAGGGTGAAGAAGATGCCTGGCTTCTAACCGGACGCGATCAGTGAACCTACCAAACCTAATCACGCTTGCCAGAATCGCTCTGGCACCTGTGTTTATTTGGGTCTTGCTGCTTTACCCGCAAGTTGGTTCTCACGAGCGCTGGATTGCCGTGGCGCTGTTTGTTTTGGCTAGTGCTACCGATGGTGTGGATGGCGCTTTAGCGAGAAAGCGCAATCAGGTCACCGACCTTGGAAAGCTGCTCGACCCGATTGCCGACAAAGTGTTAATTGGGGGAGCCCTGGTGACGCTCAGCTCTCTTGGGCAAATCGAGTGGTGGATTACCGCTCTGATTTTGATTCGGGAACTTGGTATCACCATTTATCGTCTCGCGGTCATTAAGGATCGCGTCATCGCCGCATCCGGTGGTGGAAAGCTAAAGACCATCCTTCAGTCGGTAGCCGTGGGCTTCTATCTTTCGCCGCTGGCAGGCTACTGGGCGCCAATTGCAGTCGTTCAGCAAATCATCCTTTAC
>JBEGPG010000062.1:0-4800 GCA_041181585.1 Actinomycetota bacterium | reverse complement strand
TTGAAAGGCCCATTGAAGGATTTCGAGGGCATTCACGTTCTTCCGTTCTTCCACCCTTACGACGGTGACGATGCCGGCTTCGACCCGATTGACCACAAGATTGTTGACCCTCGCCTTGGCGATTGGAGCGATTTCAAGCGCATCTCGGAGACCCACGAACTCACCGCCGACCTAATTGTGAACCACTCCTCCTACCTATCGCCAGAGTTCCTCGACTGGCAGGAAAAGGGTGAGAAGTCCGAGTACGACGGCTTGTTCCTAACCTTCGACGTGGTCTTCCCGAACGGCGGCACCGAAGAAGGCATTACCTCGTTCTACCGCCCACGCCCAGGCCTGCCATTCACCGCCTACGAGGTAGACGGTCGCCGCCGCTTGGTCTGGACCACCTTCATGCCTTCTCAGGTGGACATCGACATCAAGCACCCGGCCGGTCAAAAGTACCTTCGTTCGGTACTAGACGCACTAGCCTCGGGTGGCGTTAAGGTGGTTCGCCTAGACGCCGTAGGTTACGCCGTGAAAACTCCTGGCACCGACTCGTTCATGACCTCCGAGACCCTCAAGTTTGTGGAGGAAATCACCGAGCTAATCCAGTCTTATGGAATGCGCGTGCTGGTTGAGGTTCACGCGCACTACACCCAGCAGCAGGCAATCGCTCCGCTGGTTGACCTCATCTACGACTTCCAGACGGCACCGTTGCTGCTGCACTCGTTTTTCACCGGAACCGTGGACAAACTGGACCTATGGTTCCAGCAGCGACCAAATAACTGCCTGAACGTTCTCGACACTCACGACGGTTACGGAGTAATTGACGCCGGTCCGATCAACGGCAAGCCTGGTCTAATCACCCAGGACGACATGGCGTTCATTTTCAAGAAGGCCGCCGAGAACACCGCTGGCCACTCCGACATCGCCAGCGTAGTGCCACAGTGGTTCACCCTGCCTCACCAGATCAATGCCACCTTGCCAAACATTTTGGCTAACGACACTGCATACTTCATTAGCCGCGCCGTTCAGTTCGTACTTCCTGGCGAGCCTCAGGTCTACTACGTTGGCCTGTTCAATGGCATGGACGACCAAGAGCTGTTCCGCGCCAGTGGTCAGGGCCGCGACGTAAACCGCCACCACTACACGCCTGCCGAAATCGAGCAGGCTTTGACGCAGCCGGTGGTGCAGGCGATCATCGCTCTGGCTCGCCTGCGTAAGCACAACGCCTTCAACGGAACCTTCGCCTGGGCAATCGAGGGTGTCGACAGACTATCGCTTGGTTGGGACAACGGCGACGACTCGGTTCGTCTTAGCTTCGCAACTACCGTTGGCGCTCCCTCCTTTGTGATTGAGGTTGTAACCGCTGGCAAGAGCCAGGTATTCAACACGATTGAAGGGTTCGCTAACTTTGCGTAATCGTTTCGTCCTGCTGGATGGCATGCGCGGGTTCGCTGCGCTCGGCGTCCTCTCGTTCCATGCCGTGGTTGTTACCAACTACATGTACCTAGACAGCCTCTACCTGTTCGTTGACTTCTTCTTTGTGCTTTCGGGTTTCGTGCTTCAGCCTTCGATGCCGCAAAACTTCCAGAAGTTCTATCGCACGGCGCCGAAGTTCATTCTGAATCGAATCTTCCGCTTCTGGCCAATGGTCGCCGCGGTAACAGCACTCGCCTGGATCATCTATCGCATCCAGCAGTCGGATCCAAGTGCCTATCCGGAAGATAACTACACCGACGAAAACTTCATGGCTTCGTTCTTCCTAATGCACATGTTTGTGGCGTCGGCGATCGGAATCAACTGGGCACTATGGTCGCTTTCGGCAGAGTGGTTCGGAAACCTTGCCTACACCCCGCTAACCGGAATCAAGTGGAACCTGGGAATCATCGCGGCCATCGTCTTCGGCTACTGGGCGCTGTACCACGGCCTCAACACCGACCAAGAATTCATCGGGGACTCCTGGAGTTTTGGCTCTGGCCCAATCGCGCACTGGGAGGCCTTTGGCCGAATGATGGTTGAGTTTGGCTTTGGTCTACTCGCGCGCAAGTACCTTAACAAACTTGAGCGCATCCAAAACATCTGGAACCTGTTGCTTTCGTTTGCGTTGGCCGGCGTTCTTTTCTGGTCGCACTCGTTCTTCCAAGGTGACATGGTCTACTGGACCACCTACTTCGCAGGACCGGTCTTCGCCTTTGTGGTGCTTCAGGCTGCCGCCTACAACCCAGACCCTGAAAAGTGGGTTGGGGCTACTCTTTCGTGGCTAGGCAAGCTCTCGTTCGGTATTTACGCGTACCACGTGATTCTTTTGATTACCTATGACCGAATTGTAGAAGCTCCTTGGATGCCGGAAGACCCGGGTAGCAAGGTTTGGATCAAGTACCTACTCACGAAGATTGTAATTACCTCGTTTATAGCAATAGTGCTCGCTTACCAAACCAACCGTTTGATCGAGGGACCAATCCAGCGGCTCGGTAAACGAGCACTAAAGCGTTTGTAGATTACTTCGACGAACCCATCGTCACACCGCGCATCAGGCTGCGCTGGAAAATGACGAAGAACAGAATCGATGGAAGCGCGCCCAGTAGCGCAGCGGCTGCACGAGCGGTTGGCTCGGTGGTCCACTGACCTACGGTAAGGGCGATACCCAGCGAAACGGTTTGGTTGTCGTTCGATGGAAGCAGAACTAGCGGAATCAGGAATTCGTTCCAGTTGTAGATGAACACCATTACGGTGATCACCATCAGCGTTGGACGAAGAATTGGAAGCACGACCTCAACCATCATGCGCCAGGCGTTGGCGCCGTCAATCTTGGCTGCCTCTAGAACCTCTACCGGGAACTCGTTTAGAACTGAGCTGATCAGGTAGGTCGAGAATGCAACACCGGTGATACCGAAGATCAGCACGATCGAGAACAGGTTGTCGTAGAGGTTTAGCTTCTTGGCCGCGTTGTATAGCGGGTAGATCAACGCTTCCTGAGGAATGGTGAAGGCAACCATGAAGACACCGAGAATCCAGGTGCGACCCTTGACCTTACCGATACCGATGGCATAGGCGGTTAGGAAGCCGAGGCTAACGGTGATTGCTGCTCCAGCCAAGCTGGTCCAGGTCGAGTTCCAGAACTTCAATGGGAAGTTCGAGTCGTTCCAGAACTTAATGATGTGCTCAAAGGTAATGTGGGCTGGCCAGGCTAGCGGGCCCTGGTCGGTGAAGTCCTGAGGGGTCTTCAACGCGTTGGCAACGGCCATCCAGAATGGGAACAACCAAAGCACAACGGCTGCCAGCATGAATAGGAAGGTTACCCACGAAATAAAGCTGCGTGGCTTTAGAGCGCTGGTCTTGATCTTCTTTGGTGCCTTTTCGGCGGTGGCGGTGCTCATCGCTGTGCCTCCTTAGCCTGCTGATTGTTCTGAATTCTTAGGATGACGATTGCCAATATGGTTAGCAGTAGCGAAAGCACTGTGGCCACAGCGGCACCGTAACCAACCTTGTGGGTGGTGAAGAAGTGGAAGTACGAGAAGTACGCCGGTACCTGAGTCGAGGTACCAGGACCACCCGAGGTCATCACGTAGACCGGCGCGAACACCTTCAACGCTGCAACCATGGTTGTTAGTAGAACCACACCGATCTCTGGACCAAGCTGAGCCAGGATGATGATGCGGAAGCGCTGGAACCAGGTGGCTCCGTCTAGCTGCGCTGCTTCGGTTAGTGATGGGTCGAGGCGGGATAGACCAGACATGAAGATAACGATGGTGTAGCCGATCTGTATCCAAACCATGATCACCGAAAGTGCCCAGATGGCATAGTTCTCGTCACCGAGCCAGTTTGGTGTGGCTTCCTTCGGAATACCCAGCGAGCTTAGGAAGTTGTTGATGGTTCCCGAAACTGGGTTTAGAAGCCAAACCCAGATGATACCGGTGATGGTCATTGGAATAACCTGCGGCATATAGAAACCAGCACGCATGAACGCTGCGGCACCGTTACCGAATCGAGGCGAAATGTAGTCGAACAACATCGACGCCACGAAGACACCTAGGAAGGTAGGAACGATCGACATCGCACCGATGAACATAAACGCGTGAAGGAACGATTCCCAGAACACGGCGTCGCCCCAGAGCTTCTCGTAGTTTGCGGTACCAATCCAGATTGGAGTTCCCAGACCGTTCCACTTGGTGAAACTGATGTACACGTTGAAGAGGAATGATCCTACGATTACAACGGTGAAAGCTAGTAGGCCAGGAATGAGGTACGCGTAGTACTGGCTCTGGCCCTTTTCAAGTGAAGACTTCTTTTTAGTCGACTTCTCGACTTTGACCTTTGGGGCCTTTTTTGCCTCTGCAGCTGACATCTCGGCACTCCCTGACTCGGAATTGATGTTGAAACTAGATTAGATGAAAGCCGGTGCGGTGGGAAATCCAACCGCACCGGCTCTCGTTTACGAATTACTTCGTATCTTTAGCCTTATGGCTTGTTCTGCTCGTAGAAGTCCTTGATGGTCTTCACGTAAGCAGCGGCGTCGCCGTCAGCAACCAGCTTGGTACCAGCGGCTAGCTGTACGTCGAAGTAGCCAGGTACTGGCCAGTCTGGGTACATTGCTAGGCCGTCAGCCTTAACGATCTGGTCGAATACCGAGTAGCTCTTCTGAGTTACTTCGTTGGTTAGAGCAGCCTGGTCAGCAAGAAGTGGTAGACCACCCTCGTTACCTAGCATGTTCTGGTACTTGGTCGATAGCACTAGGTCGATGAACTCGGCAGCTAGGTCCTTGTTCTTCGAGCGGCTAGGGATTACAAGTAGGTTACCGGCCGAACCAACCGAAAGGCT
>JBEGPG010000061.1:0-2519 GCA_041181585.1 Actinomycetota bacterium | reverse complement strand
CCACAGTTGAAGAACACCATTACCTTCGTCTTGATTGTGGGAACCATCGGAGGGCTCCAAGTCTTCGCCGAACCGCTAACCCTTGGAGGTAACTTCAACGGCGGCGACAGCCGCCAGTTCTCGACCTTGACTCTATTCCTATACGAGCAAGCATTCGTGAATAACCGTTGGGGTTACGCAGCGGCAATCGGAATCATGATCACCGTGATTGTGGTAATCATCTCGGCCATTAACTTTGCGATCACTCGCAAGATTGCGAGCGAGGAGAACTAATGAGCAACGCAACCGCGACTATGTCGCCAGCAAAGCCACAGAAGAGAAAGAAGCCACGTTGGCGCAAGATGTCGCCATTGTCATACCTGGTTCTGATTTTGGTTGGCTTCGTATCGGTGTTCCCGTTCTACTGGATGATCATCGTGGCCTCAAATGGCAACGATGAAATCTCGAAGGAAACCCCAACACTTCTAATTGGTCCCCGCCTATTCGAAGTCATCGGCCACGTTTTTGAAGCCAATGAGTACTTTGGTGTTTCCATGTGGAACACGGTCTTCGTGGGAACGGTGGTTTCCGCCGCCCAAGTGTTCTTCTCGTCAATCGCCGGGTTCGCGTTCGCCAAGTTGAACTTCAAGGGGCGTAAGTTCCTGGTGCTATTTGTTGTGGGAACCATGATGCTGCCAAGCCAGCTCGGAATCATTCCGCTCTACATGCTCATGGCCAACCTTGGTTGGGTGAACACCCTAACCGCACTTATCGTGCCGGCTTTGGTTACGGCGTTCGGTGTGTTCTGGATGCGTCAAATCATTGATACTCAGGTTCCGAACGAGTTGCTTGAAGCAGCCAGCATTGACGGAGCCGGTGTGTTCCGCATCTACTGGCAGATCGTGTTCCCACTGATTCTGCAGAGTGGATTCGTACTCGGCCTCTTTAGCTTCCTTGCCGTTTGGAACGACTTCCTCTGGCCGCTGTTGGTCTTGAACGACCCACAGCAATTCACGGTGCAGGTTGCAGTGAACCAACTGCAAAGTGCCTACACCATCGACTATGCACTAAACCTAGGTGGCGCCTTCTTGGCTACCGCACCACTACTAGTGCTCTTCCTCTTCGTTGGTCGCAAGTTGGTTAGCGGAGTTATGGATGGAGCAGTGAAGGGATAATCATGTCATTTCCAAAGAATTTCATCTGGGGAGCGGCAACCGCGAGCTTCCAAATTGAAGGTGCCGGAAAAGAGGATGGCAAGGGTCAGAGCAT
Organism: Actinomycetota bacterium; assembly: GCA_041181585.1. GTDB lineage: Bacteria > Actinomycetota > Actinomycetes > Actinomycetales > Microbacteriaceae > Rhodoluna. Next base: position 1,271 of record JBEGPG010000061.1, on the reverse strand, counting down.
CTGGGACACCTTCTGCGCGACTCCTGGCAAGGTAGCCAACGGCGACGACGGCATGGTGGCGTGTGACCACTATCACCGCTACCCGGAAGACATCCAAATCATGAAGGACATGGGAATCGACTCATATCGATTCTCTGTTGCCTGGCCTCGACTCTTTCCAAATGGCGACTCGGTTCGCGAGCAGCGTGGTTTTGATTTCTATGACAAGCTGATTGACGAGCTTCTAGCAAACGGCATCACGCCTTTGCCAACCATGTTCCACTGGGACCTACCTCAGACCCTCCAGGACAAAGACGGCTGGGCCAATCGCGACACCGTAAACCGTTTTGTCGACTACGGCACGTCCCTCATTGAGGCCTACGGCGACCGAATTAATAAGTGGATCACCTTGAACGAACCCTGGTGCTTCACCTGGCTCGGGTACATGTCAGGTGTCCACGCTCCTGGCGTGAAGAATTTTGATCACGCTGTGGCTGCGGCACATCACACCGTGATTGCTCACTCCCAGGTGATTGAAGCCGCCAAGGCCATTCGCCCAGACCTACTAATGGGTCAAGCGCTCAACATGACTAACTACCGGGTAATGAATCCGGAAGATGCCGATGTTGTTCAGCTGGCCAGCTTCCAAGACTCGCACATCAACCGTTGGTGGTTGGATGCCGAACACTATGGGCACTATCCACAGGACCTAGTTGACTACTTTGGCGAACGACTCTCCCGAGTAATGCTCCCTGGAGATGAGTACAAGCTTCGCGCTAAGTCTGACTTCCTGGGTATCAACTACTACTCGGATTCGTTCTTGAGCTCACCTCGCCCAACCGACAAGGCAGCCATGGACGGCGGGCCTCACCCATTCCCACAGCGAGCCAGTGGCGCAGTGCCAGAACCAACCACAGACATGGGCTGGCCGCTAACTCCTACAGGAATCAAGGATCTTTTGGTTCGCATAAAGAAGGACTGGCCGATGATTCAAAGCATCGCCATTACCGAAAACGGCGCTGCCTACGATTACCCGGTAGAAAACGGTGAGGTTAACGACTACAAGCGAGTTGACTACATCCTTACTCACCTTCAGGCTTGTGTCGAAGCGATCGAGGCAGGCGTGCCATTGGATGCCTATTACATCTGGTCGCTGCTCGACAACTTCGAGTGGGCGGAAGGCTACCAAAAGCGATTCGGAATCGTTCACGTCGATTTCGATACCCTCGAGCGAATTCCAAAATTGAGCGCGAAGGTCTATAAGGATGTAATCGCTTTCAATGGCACTAATA
>JBEGPG010000060.1:0-6084 GCA_041181585.1 Actinomycetota bacterium | reverse complement strand
CCGCGAGCGCAGCCGCGATGTTGAAGAAGGCGGTTGCCAAAACCGCAACGGTTACGTGAATGACCAACCAGTAGCTCTGCAGTGCCGGCATTAATGTCTTCACCTGAACATAGAACAGGGTCACCGCAGCGCCAAGAACCAAGAGTGCGAAGCCGGAAACCAAAACTGCAATGACGCGAATCTCTTTGACCCACCAAGCGGTCAAGAAGATCAACACAATCATGAAGGAGCCGGAGATCGAGAATTCGTACATGTTGGCCCATGGCACGCGTGACGCCGCGACACCGCGCATTACCACTCCGGCGCCGTGAAGGGCGGCCGCCACAATCATCAAGATGAAGCCGGCGCGCTCAAGTGGAGCAGCAGTCTTGATTAGTTTCTTGTCGCCTGAAGAAAGCCTGGAGAGATGCCAGACGAAGGTGAGTAGGGCGAAGGTGTAAACGGCCATCGCCGCAAAGATCGAATAAACCGCGATGTGATCCAAAGCTGGATTCAGAAGTACGTCTTTCACTTCTTCCTAACCTTTAACCCCGCAACTAATTCTTCCAGAATTTCTTGAAGCTTGGGGTCGTCTTGTTTCGACATGGCTGCCAGCTCGAAGCCAGCTTCGGTCTTACGAACGAAGATTCGACGTCGTGGAGTTAGCAGCGAAGCGATCATTCCAAAGAACGCCAAAACCGTGAAGAAGAAGACCCAAACCTGCATTGGGTTGTAGTCGATGTCTAGTGATGCGAATCGGCGAAGGCCGTCCCAGGTAACCGTGCCGAGGCCTTCAGGCAGGTCTGCGGTTTGACCGAGTTCTAGCTGAATCGCCTTGGTGCCCGACTTACCGCCAGCCACCTGCTTGAGGCCGTGAACCGCGAGTGAAAACGCATTTGAAGGAACTCCGCTGTCGAGGCCAAGGTCACCCACGTAAACGTTCATGGAAACAATTGGGTCAACCGGAGCCGGGTAGCTCGAGGTTAGTGCACCGGTGGAAAGCTTGGCCGCGGTTGGGTAGAAAAACGAAAGCACGCCGTACTGCTTCGGCTTGGCATCTGGAACCTTGATCACACCGAGGCTGGTGTAGTTGTTGTCCTGAGGCATGTAGATCACGGCACCCTGGAATGAGATGTTGCCGTCGGCATCGCGGAAAGTAAGCACTGGCGCGTAGCCGTTACCGGTGAGGTAGATGTTCGCCCCTGGAGCCTCGAGCGGATAGTTCACTCGAATCGAACCCTTCTGGGCCTTGGCACCGGGTTCGGTCTTCATGGAAACCGTTGCCTCGAAATCGAGCGGCGTGCCGATGTTGGTCTTGTTTCTAAGATCGAAGATTGCCTCGAACTTGTCGAGCTTCACGCTGAACGGGACCAAGTTCTTGGAGTCGAACCAGGCTCCCGGTGAGAACGAGTCGTAACCGGCAAGGTTGTTTACGAAGGTCTCACCTTCCACCAGAACGCGCTGGCCAGAGAAACTGGTTGCTCCACCAACGCCAACCGAAATCAGGATTCCCAAGAGCGAGATGTGGAAGAGCAGGTTTCCGCTCTCGCGCAGGTATCCCTTTTCGGAGCTAACCGAGGTTTTGGTGACCTTCACGCGATAGCGCTTGGCACGAAGTTGCTCGGCCAATTTCTCCACGACGCCGGTCTGCTTAGAGGTCTTCGCGAGGTATGCCGGGAAGCGTTTTAGGTTTCGCGGAGTGTCGATTGGTTCGCTAAGAAGGGCGACCCAGTGGTGTTGGATTCTTGGAATCACACAACCAATTAGCGAGATGAACAGCAAGATATAGATCGCCGAGAACCAGGCCGAGGTGTAAACATCGAACAGCTGGAACTTATCCATCACCGGTGCGGTGGTTGGGTTGTTCTGGAAGTAGGTGGTCACGCCGTTTGGGTCGCTGGAGCGTTGTGGGAATAGCGAGCCAGGCACCGCTGCTACCGCAAGGAGTAGCAGCAATAGTAGAGCGGTACGCATGCTGGTGACCTGAGTCCAGACCCAACGCAACCAGCCGAGGGCGCCAAGCTGTGGCGAGATCGGTTCGTCGCCTTGAGGAACGTTAGATTGCAGGGACAAAGTTTCCGGTCACCTCCTGAAGCCAAGAGGTTAACGAGTTCCAGAGGCCGAAGGTCATCAATAGACCAAGCGCGATCAGAAGGCCGCCGCCGATTAGGTTGAAGGTGCGAATGTGAGCGCGCACGAAGTTCACCGAACGGCTCGCCCAGCTGGCTCCGGTAGCCATGAGAATGAAGGGAAGCCCGATCCCTATCGTGAATGCGGTAGCCAGAATCAGGCCGCGACCGGCACTTGCCTGATCTAGTGAGAGCGCCAGCACGGCCGACAGGGTTGGGCCGATGCATGGAGTCCAACCAAGACCGAAGGCAACTCCAAGTAGCGGCGCGCTCCAAAGCCCAAGTTTCGACGAAACCTGGAAACGGAAAGTCTTCTGCATGAATGGGAACTGCCCGATCATCACCAAACCGAGTAGCACAATCACGATGCCGAGAAGGTGCTGCAGCCAACCAAGTGAAGAAGCCACGACACCGAGTGAGCCCGCAAGGGCACCGAGACCCACAAACACCACACCGAAGCCGGCAACAAACAGAACCGAACCCAGGACCACTCGCGAACGCTCGGCTGCGAATCCGCCGAGAAACCCGAGGTAACCGGGAATGAGCGGCAAGATGCAAGGCGAAAGAAAAGAAACCAAACCAGCGAGAAGCGCAACCGGCATTGCAGCCAGCAGCGATCCGTCGAAGATGATTTGGTTCACTTAGTTATCCTCGAGTGCCGTTTCGATGAGTGCGCGAAGAGTTCCCGGTTCGAAGCGTCCGAGCACACGGGCGGTCACTTCGCCCTTGGCGTTAACTACCAGAGTGGTCGGAACTGCCGATGGTGAGACCACCCCGGTGTAGGCCTGAACCACGGCACCGGATTCGATGTCCATCACCGATGGGTAGTTGAGCTTGTGGGTTCTGGCAAAAGCCAGAGCGGTGCCAGCCGAATCGCGAACGTTCACGCCAACCACAAAGACGCCCTTCGGCTCGAAGTCGCTGGTGATTTTCACCAAATCGCCCACCTCGGCACGACAGGGTGCGCAACCGGCGTACCAAAAATTCAAAACCGTGACGTGACCGAGTAGTGACTTGCTGCTGATCTGTTGGCCGTCGAAGGTTGGAGCGACCCAGTCTTTTCCAATCGACTTGGTTCCGCGGAACTCGGTCACTGAACCGTCGCCGGCAACGTAATTCTTGTTATCTCCGCTACGATACTGCTGGGCAAGCGCGTCATTCGAGCATGCCGAAAGGCTGAAGGCCAGACCCATGGCCAATACCGAAGCAATTACACGTTTCATACCGCACCCTTATCTACACGGGTTAAATCCTTAGCTGGGTCGCGGTATTCCACCTCGGTGAATTTGCCGTCGACGAAATCGAAACTGGTGATGCTGGAAAGTGCGCAGCGACGCTTGGCCGGATTGTGAGCGAGCGGAACGCCTGCCAGATGGCGGTGAACGGCCACGATCGGCAGCTGGTGGGTGACCATCACCACTTCTCCGCTGGCAACCGACTCGGCGGCCTCGGTCATGGCCTTCATCATGCGCGAGACGACCGAAACGTAGCTCTCGCCCCAGGAAGGTTTCATCGGGTTGCGCAGGTGGAACACCAGGTGTGGGCGAAGCAGAACCGTCTTGGCGGAAACCTTGCGACCCTCGAACATGTTGTACGGTTCGATGATTTGTTCGTCGATGACCGGCTCCAATTTGAAGAGCTCGGCAATCGGTTCGGCCGACTGCTGGGTGCGAAGTAGCGGGGAAACCACGAGTTTCGAGATTTGGGTACCGGCGGACTTCAGTTCCTGAGCCGCGGCTTCAGCCATCAGGCGCCCGTTATCGCTTAGGTGAAAGTGCGGAAGTCGACCATATAAAACGCCACCGGGGTTGTAGACCTCACCATGGCGAACCAGGTGAACACGGGTGGCAGGCATACTGCCATTCTACCCTCCGCTAAACTTGGGAGTTCAGGGCAATCAGCCCACTCACAGCAACATAAAAGGCTAGGAAGAAATGCGCGAACGCACACTCGTCAAGGACCTCGCAGCACGCACCGACGGACTGGTAACGGTCGGTGGTTGGGTTGAAAAGCTGCGTGATCAGAAGCGCATCCAGTTCATCATCGTTCGTGACGAAACCGGCGATGTTCAGGTCACCTACCCTCGCCCGGTAATTAACGAAGAACCAGACCTCGACGATGCTTTGGCCGCGACCATCTCCGGTCTCACCAACGGTTCGTTTGTCTGGATAACCGGTGAACTCGTTCACGACGAGCGCGTGAAGCTTGGCGGTCTTGAGATTAAGCTACAGAACCTTGAGGTTGTGACTCTAGCCGACCCAGAGACTCCAATCGCCGATGACACCAGCATCGACAAGCGTCTCGACTGGCGCTTCCTCGACCTTCGTCGCAGTGAGATGAACCTGGTCTTTCGTGTTCAGACCACCATCGAGCACGCCTGGCGTCAGTGGTGGTACGAGAACGACTTCATCGAGGTACACTCGCCAAAGCTAATGTCGAGCCCATCGGAGTCGAACGCCGAACTATTCAAGCTCGAGTACTTTGAGACCCACGCCTACCTAGCCCAGAGCCCTCAGTTCTTCAAGCAGATGGCCATGATGTCTGGCTTCGGACGCATGTTCGAGATTGGCCCGGTATTCCGCGCCGACCCTTCGTTCACCTCGCGTCACGCCACCGAGTTCATCTCGGTCGACATGGAGGTTTCATGGATCGAAAGCCACGAGGACATCATGCAGATGCAGGAGCAACTGCTGGTTACCGCGCTCAAGGCCGTTAAGGAAAAGCACGGCGAAGAGATCAAGCGTCTATTCGATGTTGACGTGGTGGTTCCAACCGTTCCATTCCCACGCATCCCTCTGGCAGAGGCCATTGAAATCGTGAAGGAACGCGGTCACGAGATTGTTCGCGGCGGCGACATGGACCCAGAGGGTGAGCGCCAGATTGCGGCTCACGTTGCCGAGAAATTCGGACACGAGTTCGTGTTCCTAACCGACTACCCATCGACCGTGCGCCCGTTCTATCACATGCGTCACGCAGAGAACCCGGCTCTAACCAACAGCTACGACCTAATCTGGCGCGGCGTTGAGATCACCACCGGAGCTCAGCGTGAACACCGCATCGACGTGCTCACCGACCAGGCTAAGGACAAGGGTCTTGAGCCAGAGGGCTTGAAGTCTTACCTCGACTTCTTCCGTTACGGCGCCCCTGCCCACGGTGGTTTCGGTATGGGTCTGCTTCGTGTTTTGATGCTGCTTCTACACCAGCCAAACATTCGCGAAGTTGGTTATCTGTTCCGCGGACCAAACCGCCTAGAGCCGTAAGACTAACGACGGAGCGAAATCGAGATTGTCTTCGTTGCTCCGAAGTAGGTGGCGTCACCAGCCACCGACAAAGTGATCAGGCACTTGCCACTTCCGGCGAGTGCCTTCACTGTTTTACGGGTTACCTTGCATGGGCCGGATTTCAACTTTGCGGTCAGCGATCCGGTGGATTCGGTAGTGGCTGAAATCGTGAACGAACGAGAGTTGCGCAGCGTTCCGTAAGGCTCAACCAGAATTCTTGAAGCCAACTTCGGGATAGCTATCTTGAGAGTCGTCATTGCACTGTGATAGCTATCGGTTTGAGTGATTGAGGCTGCCACCCGGCAAAGACCAGCGCCCTGAATCAACACCGCTCCGGTAACCGAGTTGACCTGGCAGATGTTGTGACCTTCAACCCTTTTGAAGCTGAGCACGCCGTCGCCGGTGATTGAAAGTTTCGGTTTGATGGTGCCCTGAAGCGTGAACCCGTCTTTGGGGTAGACCACGCTTAGGGAACTGGATTTACGATTGCCGTTGTGCCCGACCAACTCGGTGTAACGGGCATTCATGAATTCCTTGGTCTGATTCTTCGCGGTGACCGCTTCTTCAAATGAATACGGTTTGCGAGGGTCACTGCTCACCGAAGAGCTAATCTTTTCCCAGATTTTGTCGACCATGGTTGGTAAATCCAGCGACGGAAGCTTTGCCTGAATCTGAGCCAGAGCGGTTTCATAAAG
>JBEGPG010000059.1:0-3396 GCA_041181585.1 Actinomycetota bacterium | reverse complement strand
AGTACATCAGTATCGGAGTCGAATGGGTGCTGGAGACGGTCACCAAGCTCGGCTGGGTTACTTTCAGCTTCGCCGTGCTTTGGTTCCCACTTGGAATCGCATTGGGCTGGCCGGAGTTCCTCTTTGTTGGTTCGGTGTCGTTCTTCATGTTGCTATTTGCAATTCCATATCAGTTGGGCAAGCGCGAGTACCGAGTTGATTTCGATCTTCTCGACGAGCATATGGAGGCTGGGGAAAGCGCCAAGGCGCCATTCTTGGTAACCAACACCAACACCAAGTTGCAACTACCCGGTGTTATTCAGGTGACCATCGGTAACACGGTTGAAGAATTCGCCATCCCGATGCTACGCCCAGCCGCCGAGGCGCAAATCGAGAATGAAATTCCCCCTCAGCCGCGTGGAGTTCTTCCAGTGGGTCCGTTTAACATCATTCGAACCGATCCAATTGGAGTTCTACGTCGCGAAACTAAACTTGCCGAAAAAGTTGATGTATTCGTGTATCCAAAGACAGTCGTTCTGCCACGATCAACCACTGGATTCCTAAAAGACCTTGAGGGTAATTCAACTAAGACAATCGTTGAGTCGGATCTAGAGTTTTACTCGGTTCGAAAGTATGTCCCTGGTGACAACCCGAAGCACATTCACTGGAAGGCAACTGCCAAGCTTGGGCTTGAAGGTGAATTCCTGGTGCGTCAATACGTTGAAACCAGGCGTTCCCGAATGGTTGTAATGCTGGCCATGGGCCAAGACGAATACCTTTCGAACTCGGAAGAGTTTGAGGTGGCCGTGAGCGCTGTGGGCTCGCTCGGAAAGCGCGCACTAATGGATTCCCGCGACATCTCGATTTACCGCGGCGACGAAATTCCGAAGATTGCCAAGCGACAGTTCGGTTCAATCAAGCGCATCAACATCCAGACCAACAAGGCTCTGATGGAAGACCTATGTCGAGTTAATTTGATGGAGAACGCTCTCAAGATTCGAAACGTTTGCCAGCTAGCCGTGCAGATGCACAACGACATCTCGATGGCGGTAATTGTGGTGGGTTCCACCTACACCCAGCGTCAACTTCTCGAAATTCGAACTGCACTTCCGAACAATATCGGTGTTGTGTTTGTAAGAGTTGATCACACCGAAAGTTCGGTGCCGAAGTACTCACAGCTCGATCGAGTTGGAGTGGTTACCATCCAAGAAATTCAGGACCTTGCCGGTCTATTTAGTAGGTACCGCGGATGAGTAATCGTTTAGTACTGAGTATCTACACCGCCATTCTCACGGCTCTGGGAATTTGGTTCTTTTGGCCAATCTACGAAGTGCCGTACATGTTCGTTACGGTTGGGGTTGGCCTAGTTGCCGGTTTCGCTTTGGCTTGGTTGCAGCAATCAAGAAAGCTAGGCCCGGCCACCACACTCGGCTGGTTCGCCCTTGCCTACGTTGTGCTCTCACTCCCAGCGGCCAACCCTCGTGCTTTGGCGAACCCAGGAACCCTTGTTGGAAGCCTAATCGAAACGATTACCGCGCCAGTTTTTGCCTGGAAGCAGTTGATCACGATTGAGCTTCCAGTGGGTTCGTATCACACCATGCTCGCCCCACTATTCTTGGCCTTCATCCTGGCTGGATTTGTTTTCGGATGGGTCTGGTTTGGCTCGCTCTCACGGTACTGGGCGATTGGTTACGTGCTCATTGGTCTGATCGTTCTCGCCATTAGTTTTGGAACCACCACCGTGCCTGGTGACTTCAGTCTTTTTGGGCTGACTCTTCCAATTTCGACTCCGATTTTCAGTGGCGCCGTTCTTCTAGTGGTGCTGATCGTATTCCTCAACTGGGGTGCCAGAATCACCCGCCAACAGAAGATGGTTCACAATTCTTCTAATTTCGAATCCTCGTCAAAGGCTGCTCGCGGGCGCAGACTGAGAACCACTTTGAGTGGCCTCCTGGTCATCGCGGTGGCGATGGTTGCCACTGGTTCTCTTATGAACGCAACAGGAATTTCATCGATTCGTTCGGTGCTACGAAAAGACGTAGTGAAGTTACCTAAGCCGGCAACGCAAGATAGCCCACTTAGTTCGTTCCGAATGTACTTCAACGATGAAACACTTTTGACCGGTGAAATTCTCAGCTATGACTTCACGGGTACTCCTCAACGAATTCGACTTGCAACCATGCCTTACTACGATGGCACCTCGTTCAAGGTTGCTTCGGAACTAGGCGACGAGGCGGATCAGTACTTTGCTCGAGTTCCTTCCGACTTGCCGTCTTCCAACAATGGGCCTGAGGGTAAGGTAACCATCAAGCTTGGGCAGCTCGACTCCATCTGGTTACCTCTGGTTGGTGGCGTTCGCAAAGTTGATTTTGCAGGATCCAAGTCTTCTACGCTTGCCGATGAACTTTTTGTGAATCGAGCAACTGCTACAGGTGTAATCATCCCGGGACGCAGCAATCAGGCTGAGTACACCGTTACTTACAACGAAGGCGTTCAGCCAGACCCCACTTCGCTGGACCCATCGACTCCAACGATTGACGCATCCAAGATTCCAGAAAGCCTAACTACTTGGCTTGAAAATCAGGTGGATAAGGCTGGCGAGAGTGGCCAAACCATCGTTGACCTTGCAAATCGACTGCGCAGTCGCGGTTACCTTAGCCACTCGTTTGTAGCGCCAAAAGAAGTTCAAGGTAAAGACAACTGGGCGTCATTGCTTGGAACCTATGGCTTCTATCAGTCCAATGCCGGTCACAACATGTCGCGCATTGACCAGATGTTTATCGATATCAACAAGCAGGAAGCTGGACGCACCGATCTGAATGCCTCGTTGGTCTCCACTGCCGGAGATGAAGAACAGTTTGCGACTGCGATTGCGCTGATCGCAGCAGCCAAGAACTTCCCTTCTCGAGTGGTAATCGGATTCAAGACCGATGAAGGCGAGACCATTCCTGGAAGTAAGGCTTGCACAAATGGAGTTTGTACCGGTCAGAATCTAACCGCTTGGGCTGAAATCAAGGGAGCGAACGGTCAGTGGTTAACCATTGATTCAACCCCGCAGTTCGCAAAGAAGATGAAGCTTCCACCGGTCGGTGAAATTTACGTTCCGAACCCAACTGAAGCCACCGAGGATAAGGCCGATACCTTGCCGCCGGCAAAGGCAACACCTTCTTCGGACGCTTACTGTCAGAAGCACCCGAATGATCCAAAGTGTGTGAAGAACACATTCTGGGACGATCTGCTCACCTGGCTAAACAACTATGTTGTGCCGGTGCTGCAGGTGCTTGCTGTTCTAGGGATTTTCTCGGCCCCGGCAATCTTCATCGTCGTCGTCAAGCGTCGCCGTCGTAAGGGTTGGCGTGAGTTTGAAGATCGTCGTACCAACCTCGAAGGTGCGTTTGAGGAGTATCTCGACTTCCT
>JBEGPG010000058.1:0-5898 GCA_041181585.1 Actinomycetota bacterium | reverse complement strand
GTTGACCCACGCATCGGAACTCTTGCCGAGTTCGACGAGATGGTCGAAAAGCTTCACGCTGCCGGAATCCGCATCTTCGTGGACATCGTTCCTAACCACTCGAGCGATCAGCACGTTTGGTTCCAAGAGGCTCTAAAGGCCGCACCTGGTTCGCCAGAGCGCGACCGCTACATCTTCCGTGATGGCAAGGGTGAGAATGGCGAAATTCGTCCTAGCGAACTAACCAGCCACTTCGGCCCAACTGGCTGGACTCGCATCACCGAGCCAGACGGCACCCCTGGCCAGTGGTACCTGCATCTCTTCGCCAAGGAACAGCCAGACTTCAACTGGGACAACCCAGAGGTTCGCGAAGACTTCCTGAAGACCATTAAGTTCTGGTCGGACCGCGGAGTGGATGGCTACCGCATCGACGTGGCACACGCGCTAACCAAGAACCTCAAGGACGGCCACCTTCCAGAGCGCAACAGCTTTGCCCTAGAGGTCATGAAGAACGATGGCTCCGACGACCTGTTCGACCGCGACGAGGTTCACGAGATCTACAAATCCTGGCGTCAGGTCTTCAACCAGTATGACCCACCACGTGTTGCTGTGGCCGAGGCTTGGGTTCACCCAAACCGTCGCGCCGCCTACGCCAGTGAAGAAGGTCTGGGTCAGGCGTTCGGTTTCGACCTGCTGGGAACACCATGGGACCGCAAGAAGTTCCAGAAGACCATCGACTTCCAGCTTCACGAGGCAGAGTCGTTCGGATCGAGCACCACTTGGGTGTTCTCGAACCACGACGTGATTCGTCACGCTACTCGCTTCGGCCTAGATAAGAAGTCTCTAGAGAACCTGCCGAAATGGTTCCGCAGTGCCGACCGCGAATCGAAGATTAACTTCGAACTTGGTTCCGCTCGTGCCAAGGCAGCCACCATGCTGGTGCTTGCACTACCTGGCTCAACTTACCTTTACCAGGGTGAAGAGCTCGGCATGCACGAGCCGCTGAACATCCCGAGCGATCAGATGCAGGACCCACAGTGGTTCCGCGCTGAAGGTTCGATCAGCCGTGACGGTTGCCGTGTTCCGCTGCCATGGACCGCAACTGGCTCAAGCTATGGATTCGGCCCAGGCGGTGCTCACCTTCCTCAGCCGGAATGGTTCAAGGACGTGAACGTGGAAGTTCAGAACAAGGACGAGGGTTCGAGCCTGAACCTCTACCGCTTGGCACTTGCTCTTCGCAAGCAGTTGGTAACTGAAGAGAAGCTGACCTGGATCAAGCACTTCAACGGCAAGGTTCTGCACTTCCGCCGCCCGAATGGTTGGGAGTGTTTCACCAACTTCGGCGACAAGCCAACCAACGTTCCAGCCGGTCGCGTTCTGCTTTCGACCGCAAAGATCGTGAACGGCAAGGTGCCTGGAAACAGCACCGTTTGGCTACAGCGCTAACAGTAAATTACAGAGCAGAGAGCGCGGCTACGGCTGCGCTCTTTGTGTCTTCGGCACTCTTGGCGGCAAGTACCGACTTGGCGAGCGATTCGGCCTGAGCGCGATCAACCGCAGAGAGAGCCGAACGAACGGCATCAACCTGCGAGCGAGAAGCTGAGACGGAATCGAAACCTAGACCTGCCAGCAGAACGGCGAAGGCTGGATCTGAGGCGCTCTCGCCACAAACCGACGAGTAGATACCGGCAGCCTTGGCCTGAGAAGCAATGCGCTCAAGGGTGCGAATCAGTCCAGGTTGCCACGGGTTCAGCAGAGCACCCAGCGACGGGTTCATGCGGTCGGCGGCGTATAGGTACTGCGATAGATCGTTGGTTCCTACCGAAATGAAGTCAACGATTCCCTCGAGGTCTGGCAGCAGAGCAGCGATCGAAGGAGTCTCGACCATGACTCCAACCTTGAACTCACCCAAGGAGCGAGCAAGGGCCGCAAACTCGGCAGCTTCCTGGCTGGTGGCAATCATCGGAGCCATCACCCAGATCTCACGACCGGTAGACACGCGTGCCGCTTCAAGACCCTTAAGTTGGTCTTCGATGAATGAACGGTGATCCTGAATCAGGCGATAACCGCGAACACCCAGTGCTGGGTTTTCTTCCTCGGGCATGTTCAGGAATGGAACCGGTTTGTCCGAGCCGGCATCGATGGTTCGAACGGTAATTGGACCTTCTGGAGCAGCAGCCAGAATCGAAGCATAGAGCTCACCCTGACGACTGACCGAAGGCTGAGAACTTTCATTGAGGTAAAGCAGTTCGGTGCGGAAAAGACCAACGCCAACGGCATCGGTCTTGGCGGCGGCTTCGGCATCTTCGAGTGAACCGATGTTGGCGCGAACCGGAACCAATGGCTCGCGCCCGGTGTTTGCGAACTCGAGTGGCTTGGTTGCATCCGAAATTGCGCCGCCTACGACAACGCGGTCGCCTACCGGATCAACCAGAACTGAGGTTCCGGCGGGAATCTCATCAGCGCCAGCAACCGATACCACAGCAGGAATGCTGCGTGAGCGGCAAATGATTGCGGTGTGAGAGGTTGGCCCACCCTTGACCGTGATTACACCAACCACGGCAGGCGTGAACTGAGCGGTGTCGGCGGGAGAGAAGTCTTCACCGACGATTACGTAGGCGCCTTCCTGCGGAAGTTCAAGACCGACGTGAATTCCAGCAATGGATGCCTGAACTCGCTTGGAGATGTCTTGAAGGTCGGCAATGCGCTCCTCGAAGGCGGCATCACCGGCAAGCATTTCGGCGAACTCGTTTACGGCCATTCCATAAGACGCCGCGGCTGACCATCCATCACCCATGTGATTCACGGCCATGTCAAAAAGCGACTCGTCTTCGAGTAGGAACTTCAGAGCTTCAAAGATTTCGGCGGTGGTTTCATCCGACTTTGCACCGAGGGTGTCTAGATCCTGAGCAACCGAAGCAATCGCCTTCTTGAGAATTTCGGATTCGGTTTCAACCCCGGCACCAGACTTACTCCAAGCTGGTAGCGCGGCTGCAGGAGCAACCTGGAAAACTTCGGCAACGACCGCGTTAAGGCCTACTCCAAGGCCGGTAAGAACGGAGGCCACCACTAGCCCTTAAGGAATTCTTGGATCTCAGCAGCGATTGACTCGCCCTGAGCAGCATCCTCGGTTTCAACGGAAATCGTTAGGGTTTCTCCGGTCTTGATCTTCAGAGCCATGAGCATGAGTGGAGAGTTTGCCTTCACCGGGTTCTCGCCAGCGCGACCGATTAGAACGGTAAGACCAGAATCCTTTACGAGCTTCACAATCTGGCTAGCCGGACGGGCGTGCAAACCGATTGGATCAATAACCTCAACGGTAGTTTCGAAAGCGGCCACGGTTCTCCCTCATATAAATAGTGATTTCTCTTCTTATATTCTCTCAAACCCAAATGTCACTTTTTGGTTACTTTTTGCACTAAATGTCGTGTGAAACGACAAACCTGTCCTTAAAGTTTCTTCAGTAACTCAAAAGGTAAACTCGCGCTATGAGGCAAGAGATGAGTCTTTCCTCAGAGCAAGAAAGTGAAGAACAAACTATTGAGTAATGCAATTACCACCGCCGACATGGTGATCGTTGACCTAGTTGCTGCAAACAAGGCCGACGCTACTCGTCAACTCGCGGAGCGTTTAGTCGCTGCCGGTCGAGTTACCGACATTGAGACTTACCTAACCGCTGTTGCCAAGCGCGAAGAACACTTCCCAACCGGAATCGAAGGCGGAATCGCCATCCCTCACGCACAGAGCGATGCAGTGACCATTCCTTCGGTTGCCGTGGCAACCTCGAAGACCGGCGTTGACTTTGGAGCCGAGGATGGCCCATCGAACCTAATCTTCCTTATCGCAGCCCCGGCTTCTGGCGGAAGCGAACACCTCGAGATTCTAGGAACCCTGGCTTACAAGGTCATGGACGAAGACTTCCGCAACGGACTCCTTGCCGAAACCAACCCGGCTGCCATTGCAGCAACCCTAACCAGTGAGGTTCAGAAGTAATGAAGTTTGTAGCCGTAACCGCGTGCATCACCGGAATCGCTCACACCTACATGGCACAGGCCGCTCTTGAGCAGGCCGCCAAGAAGCTAGGGCACGAAATCACCGTAGAGACCCAGGGCTCAGCCGGAACCAACCCAATGAAGCAGGAAATCATCGACGCCGCTGATGGCGTGATCTTCGCTGTTGACCTTGAGGTTAAGGGTCGCGACCGTTTTGCTGGAAAGCCTTACATTCAGCTTGGTGTTGCCAAGGTGATTGGTGGCGACAAGGGTGTAAACGTCCTTTCAGAATTCATTGCCGCAATTGAGGCAGGAACCGCAGCCAAGCTTTCTGGTGAGGCGCCGGTTGTTGCGAAAGAAGAACCAAAGGCTGAAAAGCCTGCGGGAGAAAAGAAGAAGGGATTCTTCGGAGGTTTGTTCGGGTAATACCGAGCGAAAAACTTGGGATGCGACCCCCGCACTCAAGACAACATAAAGGGCTATAGGAGGCTCACATTATGAGTAGTAGTACAGGAGTAGGTAGCCGCATCAGAACTTGGCTGATGACCGGTGTTTCCTACATGATTCCTTTCGTTGCCGCCGGCGGTATTCTTATCGCTCTAGGCTTCTTGCTAGGAACGCTTTACTCGCCTGAAAACGGTATCCACGCGTACGACGCAGCTAAGATGGGCATCACTGACCCAGCAAACCTTAACTACGCTTCGCTAGGTACTTGGGCATTCATCATTTTCTGGCTAGGAAAAGCAGCGTTTGCTTTCTTCGTGCCAGTTCTTGCTGGATACATTGCATTCGCTATCGCTGACCGTCCAGGTCTAGCTCCAGGTTTCGTTGCCGGTGCACTTGCTACCGGTCTAGACGGCAACCCACTAGGCACTGGCACCGGATTCCTTGGAGCAATCCTTGGTGGTGCACTTGCAGGTACCGTTGCACTATGGGCAAGCCGCTGGTCGGTTCCTAGCTGGATCCGTCCGCTAATGCCTGTTGTAATCATTCCTCTAGTTGCATCGATCGTTACCGGTCTAGCAATGGTTATCGTTCTAAAGGCTCCTGTTGGCTGGCTAATCAACTCGCTAAACAGTGGTCTTGCAAGCCTAGGTACCTCAGGTCTAGTAGTTCTAGGTCTAGTACTTGGTCTAATGATGGCCTTCGACATGGGTGGTCCAGTTAACAAGGTTGCTTACACCTTCGCTACCACTGGTCTTGCTGCTGGTCTAGAGCTAGCTGCATCGGGTACCGCTGCTGCTGACATCGCTCAGTTCAAGGTAATGGCTATCGTTATGGCTGCCGGTATGGTTCCACCAATCGGTATGGCACTAGCTACTGTTCTAAACAAGAAGCTATACGACGACAGCGAGCGCGAAAACGGTAAGGCTGCATGGCTACTAGGTGCATCGTTCATCTCTGAAGGTGCTATTCCTTTCGCCGCTGCTGACCCAACCCGCGTTATCCCATCGATCATGGCTGGTTCGGCTGTTACCGGTGCACTTGTTGGTGCAATCGGAAACACCCTTCCTGCTCCACACGGTGGTATCTTCGTGATCGCTCTAGTAGGACAGCCACTTCTTTACATCGTGGCAATCCTTGCTGGTGCAGCAGTTACTGCTTTCTTGGTAAACCTTCTAAAGGGTCTAAACAAGTAACAGCATCGCAACAAAGTTGGAAGGGCTCGGGAGAATTCCCGAGCCCTTTCGCTATGCTCGCCCTATGGAAAACGAAGGAATTCAGCTCTTTATTAACATCTGTATTGCGCTGATTGGACTCGTGATCTTGCGTATCGGTCTTCAGGTGTGGGATCGCAAGGCTAAGGCAAAAGAAGCCGAAGCGCAGAAGCTTGCCAAGAAAAAGAAGAAGTAGGCTAAGCCACTTCTTGAGTTAGGCGTTCAACCAGTTCGGCATACTTGCCCTGGGTTTGAGCAACAATCTCTGC